>JAITPR010000006.1 GCA_031289315.1 Clostridiaceae bacterium
CCATTTGGCGCGGTGGCAAAGATTGATGGCAAGCTATATTTTTCGACAGCCGATACGAAAGCGGTGTATAGGGAATTGGTAGCAAATCCGAACATTCAAATTGTGGCTTGCAAACCAAGCCGTGAATGGATAAGGGTAGCGGGAACGGCGGTCGTGGATGACCGTGAAACGGCACGACAGGCAATGCTTGATGCTTGTCCGGTTTTGCGAACTCATTACAAAACAGCTAACGACAAAGGCTTTGCGGTTTTCTATTTAACCGACATTTCGGTTGAAAGGTTTTAAGGATTAGCGAATGAATAAAAGGATATACACAATAATATTTGCCGACGCCTATCCGCTGTACTTTCAAAAAGCGGAAAAGAAAGGTCGCACAAAAGCGGAGGTGGACACCGTAATTAAATGGCTGACGGGCTATGACGATGACGGATTGCAGATGCAAATTGATAAGGGCGTAACCCTTGAAACGTTCTTTAACGAAGCCCCCGTATTCAATCCGAATGCGAAGTTAATCACGGGTTCTATTTGCGGATACAAGGTCGAGGAAATCGCCGACTCGTTAGAGCAAAAAGTGCGCTACCTTGATAAACTTATAGACGAGCTCGCTAAGGGAAAGCCGTTTGAAAAGGTTTTGAGGGGGCAAAGACAAATGATACAATACGAGGTTGCGGTGAGTATTTCAGATAATGACTACGAGCGGCTGATATACAGTAATCAAACGAGATATAAACAAACAAAGCTTCGTCGGTATTTCTTTGATTGGGACGTGAACCCATACCACCCCGATTATAATTTTGTTGTGTCTATCGTTAGCGGCGACGGCGGTGTTTTTCTTGACCATTATGCTTGGATAAGAAAGGATTATGCGGGAAAGACGCAAGACCGGGACGATTTCAGGCGTGTGTGTTGCGGAAATATAATAAACAATGATTTTGGGAATGAGGCGGTAGCCGAGGACGGAAGCCACGGCTTGTATCAAATTAAGGCACAAATAACGGAAAAGGACGCGCTCGACTCAATTATAGGCGAGGGAATGAGCCGGAAACTTTCCGTTGACATTTTGGGCACCGGAACGCCGTTTTATTATGTCGATTATGTTGACACAACGCAAATCGCGATAACAACCGAGTCGGGGCTTGAGATTGACGCAAATATGCATTTATATAAAGGCATTATGGAAAGCGAGGTCATATTTAAGTACAAAGCCGAGGAGGGGAAAGAGGATTTTTTCAAATACCTAAAAGAGCGGCGGATACAATTTGTGCCGTTGACAAAAACAATATACGCTCGTTTAATTGAAAAGAAAGTGAGCGATAGCCGCAAGAAAATAAAGCAAGCGGAGGCGGAAGTCCGCGCGGCGAAAAAAGAAGTTATCGAGCGATACAAACGTGAAATCGACGGACTCAAAAGCGACGTTTCATATCTTTGCGGAATAATAAAAAACGCAAAGGATTTATCTCAAGCGCAGGACGTGATGAATAAATATCTTTTGCGCGGAGGCGCTATCCGTAAAGAAAGGAACGTACCCGTGGATTTTAACGAACGGGCGAAATTTCTTTTACAGCATTATAAGGAGGATGCCGACCGCATCGCCTTTTGTGATAGTCTTAATAAAAGCACTAAAACATTTGTATATATCGGTCTTTCGAGGCGAGAATACATTCTAATTAAGCGCGACCACAAATTACTTGACGAATTATTCGGCACAACGTTAGTCGAATATAAAGAGGCGTTCGAGCAAAAATTCAAGATGGGATTGAGCTTGGCAAAATTCGCCAAGAAGCATTTGTCGGTTAAAACCAAAAAAGCTGGCGAAAACACCGCAAACCGCATATATGCCGCGCTCGCGGCAGAGCTAAAAAGAATTCACGAAGCGCAGACGAGAGTTTTACAAGAAAAGCGGTCAAACGAGAAATTATTAAAAATTAGGGATAAAGAACAGGATATGGTGACGGCGGCGTTTTTAGAAAGTAGGGGCGACAAGAGTTATTACGAAGCTCTCGTTCGCGGGTACGGAGAATTAGAGGATTTGTACGACAATGAGGATGAGTAAATCGCCGCAATGGTACGGTTTTGGGACGGTTTTTCGTTCCGCATTATAATGTAATTATAGAGGCAGATTATGCACGGCAAAAATCATAAAACATCGAGTTTTCGCTCGGTGTTTTTTTATGCCCTAAAAAAGGAGGGACGGCAATATGACATAGCAAAAAACAAAGTGCTAAGGCGCGGGCGGCGCGGCAAATAAACGCGGACGGCACGGAAAGACGGTAAAAAAATTAGAGGAGTAGAAAATACCATGTTAGAAAAATTTTGTGAATACAACAGTCCCATTCCCGCAACGGTAGTCGAGAGTGAGGCATACCAACGGGAGCTAAAAAAATTACAACGGCATTACGGTTTTAGGGTCGTACTGAATTCTTACGGACAAGCGGAGTGGGACAATGAGGGCGCGGTTTTAAGAATGCAACCGTGGCAAGAGTTTTGGCTTCAGGTTGAAGCGGCAAAGGACATTATGGGGACGGCTTTTGCACGGAAAAACCATTTGTTGCTTGCCGCCGGAAAAACGTCGGAGGAAATAATAAAGACGATAGGGTCATTTGAAAAGTTTCAAGAGGACTACCTGAACGGCGCGGGGAAAAGGCTGTTTTTAAGCGCAATATGCAATAGAATACGGCGCGGCGGAAAATGGTGGCTTAAAAGCTACTATGGAAATTAACGGAGGGTAAATGATATGAAAATTTTATACAACAATATGTGGAATGAAAAACGCTTGCAGGAATTGCAAATAGTCGAACAAAAGACTTATATTGACGAGTGCGAAATCCGAACGGAGGCATACCGCATACTTAATGTTACGACGGATTTTTTGATAGACGCGATGAATACGGTCGCGGCGAAATTTGCGGACGTATTAAAAGAAAATGGTTTGCGCGGCGATACGCTTAAGCATTCATTCAATACCCGATATTTTGATGAAAGATTAGAGGAAAGTCAGACTATATACTTTGGCGGTAACTGTATGTTAGAAACGGCGGAGCGCGACGCTTTCTGGGAAACCGTCAATGCGGCGTTTGAAAGGGGCGACGGACTGTTTAACGTTGAGGAATGGTATGCAGACTATAAACGGGAGGAGGCTGAAAAATATGCATTTTGATAATATTCCCGCCGAGCTGAAAGCCTTGCCCAACTGGGTGGGGTTTAGGGTATGGTGGGACGAGAAAGAAAAGAAGTACAAGAAAATGCCGATAGACATACGGGCGACGGTTGCGACAAAAAGAGCCGACCCGACCGTATGGAAAGACGTACCCGCAGAGAGCAATAACCCTGCGACGTGGTGCGATTTTACGACGGCGGCGGACTGGTTGAAAGCTAAAAAGCCGCACAAGAAAAATAAGTGGCATATCGGCTTTGCGTTTGACGGGAGCGGAATATGCGGCATAGACCTCGACCATTGCATTAGCGCGGACGGCGGGATTTCGGAATTTGCAAAGGGCATACTTGCGGAAGTGCCGAGTTACACGGAGTACAGTCCGTCGGGAACGGGGCTACATATTTTAGCGAAGTGCGGCAAGGCGTTTAGCGGCGGCGGCATTAACCGTGAGGAAATTGAGGTTTACCAAAGCGGGCGGTTTTTCACCGTGACGGGCAACAGATATGAGAACAGCCCCGAGGCGATAATCGATTGCACCGAAGCGGTACTCGGAGTCTATAATCGCTTTAATAGCACCCCAAACGGCACCGTTTGCGACGTGTCGGGCGTTGGCGATACGGTCGAGGAAATAGGCGACTGCAAAACAACCGCCGCCGTCGGCGCACCTAAAGCAACCCGTGGCGTTGCCGATATAAGCGACGTAGAGTTAATCGAACGCGCCCGCAACAGCAAGAACGGCTCAAAGTTTGACGCGCTATGGCGCGGGGATTTTAGCGGGTATAAGTCGCAATCCGAAGCGGATATGGCGTTGTGCCTGTCGCTCGCCTTTTGGACGGGCAACGACGCAAGCAGGGTTGACGGACTATTCCGACAAAGCGGTTTAATGCGCCCGAAGTGGGACGAGCGGCACGGGAATATGACCTACGGGCAAAAGACGGTTGCCGAAGCGTTGAGCAAGCCGCACGATATTTACAAGCCCAAAGAGAAAAAGGAAAAGACCAAAGCCAAAGCGGAGGCGGGTTCCGTTGTATTTGTCCGCAACAATTCATACTGCGTCTATCGCGGCGACGATGTGAAAATGCTGACAAATTTCATAGTAGAGCCGTTTGAAATTGTGACGTTCGAGAACGACAGCCGCATTGCCGGAAAGCTGACGAATGCACGCGGCGAAGCGACGGGTAGGAGTTTCCGCATTTCGGATTTCAATTCGGTGTCGGCATTCCGCGACGCAATCTGCCGCAACGATATGAACTTTATCGTTACCTGCTCGGATACGGAGTTGCAGTACATTAAGGACTATATCTCCCGCTTGCCCTGCGCCGTCAAGCGCGGGTATAAGGGCGTGGGCATCGAGTTTGTAGAGCCGACGGAGGGCGGAATGTATAAGCCTGTATTTGTTTGTAAGGACGGCGCGTTCGGCAAGGGTTGGGAGCGGTGCGATGAGGTTGTGCAGGTTTCGGGGAGCGAGAATATCCCGTGCGGAATTGCGGGCGCGTTATCTTTGGACGACGCGGATTTGAATTGTTGCGGCAAGCATTACGTCAACTATAACGAGAAGCCCAAAACGCTGTCCATATTGTGCTTTGCGGCGGCGTGCTTTATAAAGCCGCACCTAAAACGGCACGGGGTGAAATTCCCGAACCTAATTCTTTACGGCGAACACGGGAGCGGAAAGTCGACGACGTACAAGCAATTCCTTTGTCCGTTCTTTTCGACGGGCGGTGCGCCGCCTATAAGCAAAATGACGGGCTTCACGTTTTTAAGCAAAGCCGCGTCCTCAAATTGTATTCCTATGGCGTTCGATGAGTACAAGCCGAGTACGCTTTCTAAGCCCGTTGCGAACGAAATTCATAACGCTATGCGCGACGCTTACGACGGTGAGCACGGGGAGCGGGGCAGAGCCGACCAAACCGTGCGGCAATATGAGATAGCCGCGCCGCTTATCGTAATGGGCGAGGAAGCTCCGTTCGAGCCTGCCATTCGCGAGCGCAGTATAATCTTGCAATTCAGCAAGGCGGACATTGCGGGCAGAAAGGAATATGCCGCAAAGCTCGCCGCATTGAGTACGCAAAGCGTGGCGTTCGGAAAAGCCTTGACGCAGAGCTTCGGAAAGACCGTGCTTTTAACCGCATTAGGGCTGTCGTCGCATAAGGTGAAAACGGCATACGACGAAGCGGTGTCGGCAATAAGGGATACCTTAGACCCGCGAATAATAAACAACATTGCGGTACTGCTTACGGGCGAGTGGCTGTTAGAGCAAGCCTGCCTTGCGGTAGGTACGACATTTAAGGCGGCGTTCGGGGTAGAGCGCGAAAGCGTAATGCACGAGGTTGTAAAAGCGGTAAAGGACTATACGCTTGACGGCGTAGAGAACAGCAAGGGCGTGGTGGAAAACTCGTTCGAGATTATAGACAGAATGGTGCCGTCGGTGCTGAAAAGCGGGTATCATTTCAGGCTGTGCGACGATAGGAACAAAATAGCCGTGAATTTTAAGCGCATATACGACGAGTTCACAAAGTACGTCAAGGACAAAGCGATAGCGGGCGAATTTGTGGATTTCAATAATTTTAAGGCGCAACTTAGAAAGAAAGCCTACTTTGCGAAGTACGGTACGGCGCGGTTTAAGTCGGACGTATGCGGGCAAAACGACGGCGAACCCGAGGGTTGCTACATTTTAGATATATTGAAACTGCGTGCGGCTTGCGACGTGGGGAATATATTGTCACAGTTGCGATGGTCGCCACCTCCGCCGCCCGAGCAAAAGCAAGGTACGCTGTTCGACGAAGCGGGATAAAATTTACAAAACCGCACGCGACGCGTTGGTGGGCGCGGGAACGGCGAAAGCGTGTAAATTTTATGGGCAAGAAAACTTACGGTGTAAAGGACGGGAATTTACAAGAATTGAGCGAGAAACGCCGCGTTTACTCTATGAAATAGATATAAAACACAATAAATATATATCATTTTATAGTTTGTAAATTTGTAAAGGCAAAATAAAGGGTGTGTATCGCAACCGAGTATTTTTGATAGAACGAGTAAAAATGCAAGCAAAAACCGTGATTTGGAGGTGGTATATAAAAACGAACATTTACATTTACAAATGCGCCCGTCCCCGCCGTGACTGAAAAAAAGAGAGGCACTATGCCCGAAAAAAGTTTCCGCAGGGGGATAGGGGGGTAAAAGAGCTACGGCTTTTCGCTAAGTCAGCGAAGCGGTAGTCGCGTGAGTAAAAAGGGCGTTTCAAGATATACGGATAGGGGCGCGAAAGCAGAAAACGGGGGTGAAATCACAAAATATAGGTGCGTTTCAGAAAAAACGGGTATGGCGTGTTTCAAGTTAGGGCTAAAAACGGCTGTTTTTGCCCGATTATGGGGTAAAACGGCACTCTGCGCACAAAAGAACGACGGCTAATCAAGTTTAGAGGGCGAAAAACTTGATTGAGAACGGGCAAAACGGCACGAAAACTTGAAAAGAATTGATTATTACCCCGAAAAACGCGCATAAAACCGAATAAAAACTTGATTTGCCACCGACGTGAAATTCGCGGGCAAGCAGACAAAACAAAATTTAATTTATAGGAGGATATGACAAAATGTCAAACAATCACGGCGGCAGACGGCAAGGGTCGGGTCGCAAGAAAATCAACATAACGGAAAGGGTGCTGAACGGCACGGCGGGAGCGGCGGAGCTTCCGACGCTCAACGTTCACGGGAATTTAAGCGGTAACGATATGCCGCCGCCCAACGATTATTTAACCAAGCAATCGCGGGGCGTGAATACCGAGAACAGGGGCAAAGAGATTTACGAAAAGCTGTGGAACTGGCTGAAAGAGCGGGACTGCCA
>JAITPR010000063.1 GCA_031289315.1 Clostridiaceae bacterium
TAAACTACAACGTGACGTTTACCGGCGGATACTATCAGGTGTTGCCGGAGGATATGCCGGGCAACGACGATAAGGTAATCGACCCGGGCGAAATAGGCGGCGAAGAGATTGAAGATGGATACGACGAGGCGACGGCAGGCTTGTTCGAAAACATCGTGGTGGACTACGACAAGGCATGGCATGGATTTGTAGCACCTGCAGTGTTACCGGAAGGCGTGGCGAGCGTAGAGTTCTCCGCGAACAACGGACAGACGCAAGCGGGAGTATACGTGGTAACGATAACGTTCACTGCGCTAGACAACTACGGCTTTGATATCGGGAACGATTTGTACAGCCACACATACGTCATAGAAAGAGTAATCATAATACGGGCAATCGAGATTGCCGTGGAGATACACTACCAAAGCAGTATCTACGGCGCGCCGATAGACTTCGATAACACCGAGTGGCACATAACGAGCGGCGCACCGATAGGCGGCGATACGACGGCTATCATAGGAATATGGATAGAATTAGAAACGGCGCCGAACAAGGACGTAGCCAACAACTACAAGATAAACGGCAAGTGGAGCAATAAAAACTACAACGTGACGTTTACCGGCGGATACTATCAGGTGTTGCCGGAGGATATGCCGGGCAATGACGATAAGGTAATCGATCCGGGCGAAATCGGCGGCGAAGAGATTGAAGACGGATACAACGTCGCAACGGCGGGCTTGTTTGAGAATATCGTGGTAGACTACGATAAAGCATGGCACGGATTTGTAGCGCCGGCGACCTTACCGGAAGGCGTGGCGAAGGTAGAGTTCTCCGCTAACAACGGACAGACGGAAGCGGGAAGCTATATCGTGACGATAACGTTCACGGCGCTCAACAACTACGGCTTCGATATCGGGAACAACTTATACAGCCACACATACGTTATCGAGAGAGTAATAGTAATAAACGCTCTTGAAATAACCGTAAATATTTTGCGGCAGGAAGGCGTGTACGGACAGAACCCGACGTTCAACAATAAATTGTGGAACGTTGCGGCAGGTGTATACGCGACCGGCGACACGCTTGCAAGCATAAAAATAACCATTATATGCGCGGTAAAGGCAAATTCGGACGTGGGCAACTACCCGATAACCGGCAGATGGGACAACAAGAACTACCACGTGACGTTTAACAATAACATCTACGTGGTGGCGCCTGCGGATGACGAACACAAGCTTGACCCGGATTACTACTTGTCGGCGGACGGACCTTTCAAGGACCAAGTGTACAAGTATGACGGCAAAGACCACGAGTTCAATTATGATGACCTCATAGCGGGAATGAGTGAGCTTAACGGCAACGGAACGACTTACGCGGGCGTAACGGTGCGTAGAGACCCCGGCAGCAACGATATCACGATAACCATAACGGCTGCGGCAGGATACGGCTTCCCCGACGGGAACGGCGGATGGAACAAGACCTTGACGTTTGAACGCAAGCTGATAATAGAGTACAACTCAAAGGTAACGCTTACGGACGGCGATGCGGTGGTAGAGATACCGGCAAACGTCGGCGACAAGATTGTATTGCCGGGACCGATAAAGTCGAACGACGGATACGACTTCGTCGGTTGGAAGGATGACAAAGGGAACGTTTACAAACCGGGAGACATCTACGAGATACCGGAAGGCGGCGCGAACTTAACGGCGGTATGGGACAAAGAATTCGCATTATCCGGCATGTTAGAGTTTGCAGTCATAGCGGCTGCCGCACTCGTAGGGCTTGGACTTTTAGGGATACTGTTGGCGGTCTTGAAGAGACGCTACAACGACCTGGACGACGACCCCGCGGACGGCAAGAACAATCCTACGCGCAGAAGAGCGATAGACTAAAGTTACACTCCGGCGGGAGCAATCCCGTCGCGCAGAACGCCGATAGATTAAAAGGTACGGCTCCGGCGGGAGGGATAACCCCGCCGCGCAGAATGTACACGGATTTAAAAGCACACACTTCGGCGGCTTGAAAAAACGCTGCGGATTGTCCTCTCCCCGTGTAAAACGTAAGCTTGAAAGCGTAATAAAAAGCGCTCCGACAAATTTTGTCGGAGTGCTTTTGCTTTCCGTCGCGCATCTCTTTTTCAACGCATATTTTTATTTTTCGCCGCGCGCTTTCTCTGCCGCGCGTCTTTTTTCCGCCGCACACGGTTGTTTCCTCAATGCGTTTTTTCCGCCGCGCTTTCGTTTTTCGCCATGGTTTTAGGTGTTTTTTTAAATGGCATTTTTCGGCTAAATAAGGCATAAATAGGCGTAAAAAATCTACTTAAAAGTAGTGGAAAAATCCGCTGAAAGTTTAAATTTTAAATGAGGAAAAAACCGAAGATATTACGAATATAGTATAGTTGTGAAAAAAAGGTTACCCCTCATACTATGCGCGGCATTTTTAATGATTATGTTAATTGCGGAGCCGGACAAATACATCAAATCGGTTACGTTCGGCTTGCAATTATTTGCGGTGAGCGTATTACCGTCGTTGTTTCCGTTTTTCTTTTTCTCTAAATTGCTTTCGGCGTTGGGCGCGGCGGACGCGGTGTCAAGGGCGTTCGGGAAGCCGGTTCGAAAGCTTTTCCGCACTCCGCCCATAGCTGCATACATATTTGTGATGAGCATTATGAGCGGATACCCGATCGGAGCAAGGCTCACGTCGGATTTTTATGCGGTCGGCGCGGTAAATACCGACGAGGCACGCCGCATAAGCGCATTCGCGTCCACATCAGGACCGCTGTTTATCGTAGGCACCGTAGGGGCGTGCTTTTTGCTCTCGCGTTCCGCCGGTTTTGTCATGCTTGCGGGACACTATTTCGGCGCGCTTTTAAACGGTCTTTTATACCGAATCGGAAGCAAGCGCCAAACGGCGCCCGTCAACAAAGAAGTTGAAATAAACACGATGTTAGACTACGACGCCGTTTTATCCGAAAGCATAAGCTCCGCAGTGACCTCCGTAGCGGCGGTAGGCGGCTATATAGCGATTTTTGGCATGATAATAGATATGTTGAGCGGCTTCAACGTTTTTGCGCTTGCAGGGGCGTTTTTCGGCACCGTAGGGGGTGAAGCTTTCGGAAACTCCGCGGGTGCGTTGCTGATTTCTTTGGTTGAGATGACGCGCGGTACTCTAGAAATAAGTAAGCTAGCTTTAAATATGCCTTTAAAGCTAGCTCTGTGCGGTTTTGCGGCGGCGTTCGGGGGCGCGTGTGTTTTTCTGCAGTCATACACGTATCTCTCAAAATGCAAGGTAAAAGTGGGTGCGTTGGTGCTTATAAAGCTAACTCAAGCGTCAATAACCTTTTTTGTCACATGGGGACTTGCGTCGCTTATACCGCTATAGCGCGCGCCGCCCATAAATTCATGATTATCCGACATAGTTTCCGAAAATACCGCAGATTTTCGGTAGAGTGCGCCCCTCATAAATTCATTATTATCATGGCGGGTCTTAACATGTCCGCGTCGTCCATATCCTTACGAATGGGCTTGCGTCCGTGGTACTTTTACGATGCGCCGCCGGCATACACATGGCTATTTAAACCTTAGCGCGTTGCGTCACCGATAGCGTTACCTATCCACGCCGCCCGCTTAGTGATAGCAGTTTTTATACCCCTAGCGTAGAAGATAAGGAGTACTATCCACGCCGTCCGCTTAGTGATAACGATTTACCGCTATAGCGGAGTTATTGCCGCGCGGCGGTGATGATGTGATCGCTCAGCATCGAATTTTTCATACCACTATGGCGGAGTTATTGCCCGTGCCGTCTATTTCGAGTATCTATTTTTTAACCGCAACCGCCGGCTACTTTAAAAATTTAATCTGCGAAATAAACGGTATTAGCATGTGGTTTTCGCCGTATAAAATAGTGATATGTTTGCCGATTGCAAGTCCGTCTACGCCCGTGTATGCGTAGTATCCGATTGCGAGCGCGCCGAAAGAGAAAACTCCCACGGTTATTGCGCCGAACGCGAAGAACCCGACCGCTACCGAACCGAAGGCGCTTAAAAGCCCGAATGCGAACGAGCCGAACGCACACAGCAAGCCGACGGAGATAACACCGAAGGACAACAGCCCGACGGAAAGCAAGCCTAAAGCTATGATACCGCGCGCCAAAAGTCCGATGGCGATTGTACCCTTTGCGCGGAAGCCTACGGCAATTACGCCGTGCGCCTCCGCCGTTAGGCTGGAAAAATTGACATGCATGTACGGCACGCCTTTTTGGGTTCGTTTTTTGCTGACGTACTCACGCGGTCCTAACTTATCGAAAAAACGCAAAACCCCGTCCTCTTCCGATATTTCTTCGGAAGCTCCGTCACGGCATCCGGAATATTTGTCGGAGTCGTTGCAAAATCCGTCTGTTCCGTAAGCACGGTCGGCACCACCGTATCCGCCCGTCCCGTTGCTTGCAAAAGCACCACCGTATCCGCCCGTCTCATATCCATGGTCGGCACCACCGTATCCGCCCGTCCCGTTAGTTGCAAAAGAACCTCCGTATCCGTCCGTTCCGTAAGCACGGTCAGGTTTGTGGCGTTCGCCCGCCAACAACTCGTCGACGGTTACGCCTAGCGTCTGCGCCAGTCGCGGCAAAACGCTTATATCTGGATTTGCTTCCTCCGTTTCCCATTTAGAGACCGCTTTGTTGGATACGCCCGTGAGGTTTCCTAAATCCGTTTGTGACAAGCCCTTTTCTTTTCTCAACTCATATATAAACGCGCCGAGCATTACCTTGTTTTCCATATACAGTATCCTCCAAACTCCTTCAATCGGATTATTTTTTAAATCCGATTAACCGTATTATAGCAAACGCCGTTGGCATATACAATAGAAAAAAGTCGAACAACGGTAGAATTTATACCTTTTTTCCGCTCCTTGCAACTTATTTTACCGTGAACCTCTTAAAATTTAAATAATGTTTGCGGTATTCTCCGTTGAGCGTAGCCCCGTCCCTAATGAGTAGCATCACGATACGGCAATTACGTATAACAACCTTGAGCGAAGTCGAGTTCCACGCTAACTGTATAGGGGAGGGTTTCACACACTGTCACCTTGAGCGAAGTCGAAAGGTCCCCGGAATGGGTGCGCAAACTCTTACGACACATCCCCCTGCAACGCGCATAAAGCATTTTGCCGTAATGCGGATTTTGGTGCTTGCTTACATTAAAAGCGCAAGTGCGCCGGAGTATAAAAACGCATAAGAAAAAACCTTAAATAATTAAACGGGAGCGAAATTTCCGCTTCCGTTTTAAATTTATTAGGAACCTTTTTTCATGCGCGGTTTTTCAAAAACGAAGGATTTTTTGTGACACTTTTTCTAGAAATTACGACTTAAGAAACCTTTTAAAAGTGCGTCTAAAAATTTTAAGGTCAAAAAATGTCATCAAAACTTGACTTTTGCGTAGTATCGGGTGTATAAAGGGTTTACCGCAAGCCATAACTCCGTACTCCGTCCTAACCGGGTACGGCAAGGGTTCTTTGCGTGTTGTGCGTCTAAGCACGCGGGTTTTTCGCGCTCGTACTCCGTCCTAACCGGGTACGGCAAGGGTTCTTTGCGTGTTGTGCAATCCTAGCAACGGGTTTCCGAACCGATACTCTTAACCCTTTTTAACGAGTACGGCAAGGGTTTCCACATGTTTGGTTTGCGGGAACATGTCGTAGGGTATTATTTCCGTGATACCGTACGCGCCGCCTGCGGTCAAGAGCTTTAAGTCACGTGCAAGCGTGGCGGGGTTGCAGGATATGTAGATTATTTGCTTCGGCAAGGCTTCCAAAAGTGCGGTAATTACCTCCGTTGCGACTCCCTTTCGCGGTGGGTCGAGGATTACGGAAATATCCGAAGCTGTGTTTGAACCGTTAAAATCTGCATTTAACACGCGGTTTTCCGCACTGTTGGCTGGTTTTTCGGAACAGCTCAACACGCGGTTTTCCGTATCGTTGCATTGTTTTTCAAAACGGCTTAAATCGGTGCAATCCGTGTTTTTTGGCGTATTTGGCGGATTTTTTTGGAGGCATGCGCTTCGCAAATCCGTACTTACGGCGGGCGTAACAGTGTATTCCGTCAGCCTTTTTATCAGGCGGGGTAGTTCCGCGGCGGCATCTCCACAGATGTTCTCAACGGCATGGGACAGTCCGTTTGCCCTAAGCAAAGCGTCCGCGTCTTTGACCGCTTCCGGTACGATTTCTATTCCGTACACCTTGCCGCCGCCCACATGGTTGCCGTCCAAACCGCCGCACACCGTGTTGCCGTCCGCACCGCTCCCGGTCTTGTCGGCGCGGTTTTTGGCAATCATAGCCGTCAAAAGCCCGGCTCCGGAGTACGCGTCTATGACTGTGCCGCACGGTGAAAGCCGGCGAAGTACGTCGTCGTAAAGAAGGTCGCGTACTCCGTCGTTGACCTGCAAAAAGGATTCCGGCGCAATAGATACCGACACTCCGCCCAACGTCTCCCGCGCGCCGCTTCCGTATATTAACACCGCCGGAGAGGTCATAATTACGTTGGTGTTTTCGCGGTTTTCCGATAGGTATATGCCGATGTCCGGAAACGCCGCGCTAAGGGCACGTGACAGCCTTTCGGGTGCGGGTATTTTATACCCGTTGATAACCAGCGTGACGGAAAGCGTCGACAGCTTTCGTGCCACCAAATGCCGCAGCAGACCCTTGCCGCTTCGCTCGTCGTAGACGGTGACGCCGGCGGAGTTCGCCCAATCGAGTACTGTTTTTATGAGAGTTGTCGCCCAAGCTCCGTGTAGCATGCATTCGTTAAGCGGCACAACCTTGTGCGATTGCCCCTCAAAAAAGCCCAAAACCGCCCTTTTCCCGACGTAGCCAAAGGGCATTTGCAGCTTATTGCGGTAGGCAAAACGCAGACCTCCACAAACTACGGGGGCTACGGTAAAATCGGCGTCGCGCCCCAAAGCCTTCCTAAGCGGATTTTCTGCGGCGTTTTTTTTGAATGAGGCTTGAAGTCCGTCGGACATATGTTGCAAATCACACCCTCCGCAGCTTCCGAAAGCGGGACACGGCGGCACGCGCCGCTCCGAAGACGGCGCTATTATCGAAATAAGCCGCCCGAAAGCGTAGTCTTTTTTGGCGTAGGTTATCATGGCGGTAAATTCTTCTCCCGGAAGCGCTCCGCGGACAAAGACGGGTATACCGCTCATTTTAGCGACACCCTCGCCCTCCATGCCCAAATCGACGGCGGTAAGAGTATAAATTTGATTTTCTTTTAAAATAAAATCACATTTTTCTTTCATACCGTGATTATAGCACATTGACAAGCGCATGTATACATAATATAATTTAATTTATGGATAACAATAACAAAAATCTTAAAGATACGGGTGCGGTCGGCAATGGCGGCACTCAAGACAATACGGGAGCGGTCGGAAACGGCGGCGCTCAAGAAGACAGGGGGGCGTACGGCACGCCCTCGGAAACATATAACGTGGACACGGGAGCATACGGCATGCCCTCGGAAACATACGGCGCGGATTCAAATTTAAGCGGCGCTCAAGACGCGGATTCGGGTGAGTACGGCGAACAATCCGAAACACGCGGAGCGCATGCGGAAGCGCACAAGCGCGGAATGTGGCGGACGCCTTTTGCGTTGGACCCTGAGGAGGTTGCGGAGGCGGAAGCGGCATATGCGCGTCAAGCGGCGGAGACGAACAAGGCTTCCGGCAAGCAAGACTACTCCGGCTACTGGACGTCGGGGGTTTCCGCGCCGGCAGCGGCGCCTACGGAAATAGCGGCGAAGTACGGAGAGCGTAAGGGCTTCTTAAAGGAGCTTCTGTTGTCGGCGGCGCTTGCGGCGGGTACGGGCGTGGCGGCGTGGCTCATGACGTCCAACGACGGCAGCAGGAGTACGGTGTACACGGTGGCAATGCTATGTTGTGCGGTGGGTCTTGTCGGGACGGGCGTGTATTCCTTCCGAGCGTTCAAGGCGCGCCAACTGGTGGAAAGCGGAGCGGTGACCACCGTTAGCGGGCTTGCCAAAAGACTTAGATTCAAGCGTACCTCCGACGCGGTAACCATCTTGGCGGGGCTGATTAAGTCCGGCAAGCTGATAGGATACGCGGTGACGGGCGGCGAACGTATAGTGCGCGTTGCCGAAGGTAGCTTGAAAAAGACCGCCGCCGCGCAACCGGAGGACGGAGCGATACGAGAAAGCGGTTTGCCGTCGGAGGACGGAGCGATACGAGAAAGCGCCGTGCAACCGGAAAGCAATACGCAACCGGAAGACGACGCATAACAAAAACGATATTCAAACCGACGCTACGAAAGGTGACGATAACGGCGATAACGGCTAAACACTGCCGGCGGCTTGAATATACCGGGAGGGTGCGCGATTAGATATTACGATATCTGATTTGAAAATTTGCACATCAGAATAAAAAAAAGACCGCGCTTACGCGGCAAAAAAGAGGTAAGTTATGACAAAGACAGAATATGTTGAAGAACAGCGTAAAAAAGCAAAGACCTATTTAATATTGACATGGTCGGCATTCGGTTTTTGCATGCTTATGACGTTGCTTGCGATGTTCCTATCCAGCAAGGGGCTTCTTATATTTTTCGTATGGGCAAGTCTTCCGCTTATAGTCAGCTTTGCCGGAGGACACGCAACCGCGTTTTGCAATGCGGAGTTAGATATAAGCTTAGGGAACGTAATGGGTAGCGGAGAAAAATATTCCGGCTATTCGCTCCAACCGAAGGGCAACAGCGGTAAGCTTTACAACGCACGCACCCGCGTCGCGGTGTGCGGAGTTTTTGCGGCGTTGCTTGACGCGATTTTGCTCACCGCGATTGCAAACAGCGTTTCGGAGCCGTCGACAGGTCTAGTTTATATATTGTTAGACATAGCGCCGGCGGCGTTGCTCACGGTATTTTTTGCGATGGCGATTAAAAATCTTAAAGCGGGAGCCGGCATACGCGTCAACGCGCCGAAGGGAGCCGAACAACCGCCTTATGCTATGAACCCGCAATATCCGGGGTATCCGATAAATCCGGCAAACGCGGGGTATCCGCTAAATCCGGGCTATCCGGCAAATCCGCAACAGCCGGCAAACGTAGCGGGGTATCCGCAACAATGGGGTTATCCGCAACAGCCGGGAAATCCTGCGTATCCCGCATATCCGGGCTATCCGGTAAACGCCGCGTATCCGGCTAATCCGGGGTATCCGTTAAATCCGGACTATGCCGCGAACGCGCAATATACGCCTAGTCAAAATTTCGCCGGAGGGTATACGCCGCCGACCGATAATCAAAGTTTCGCCGGAGGGTATACGCCGCCGACCGAAAGCGCGGAGGAAAAGCCGGAACTTGAATTTGAAATGCTTGACGCAGAAGATGACATTTTAGACGCTCAAACAGAAGGCTTAAACGTCGATTCAGATGAAATTGAGGATACGGCTATTGTCGACGGTGCTCCCGCGCTAAGTGAAGACGGCGGATATGCCGCACAAGGCACGGAAGTTAATGCGCCCGCACCGGGAGAGTTTAACGCACAAGGCGCGCAGTTCGGCGTACCCGCACCGGGGAACTTCGTCGCGCCGGGAGTAGGCTTCGGTGCGCCTATACCGGGGAATTTTAACGCTCAAGGCAGGGACTTCGGTGCGCCTATACCGGGGAATTTCAACGCTCAAGGCGTAGTATTCATCAGGGAAGACCGTGACGGTAAAAACATATGGAGGGTACACCGCGCTCCGTCGAAGGCGGCGGCAACCGCATTTTTGCAGACGCAAGAGGTGACCGAACCGTTTTTGTTTGTCGTCGTGGAAACTCCTGAAGGCGTTTTCGGACGCGATAAAGCCGGTTTTTATAAAGAGTAAACTAAAAAGGTAGGCGTGTACAAATTATCCTTAAAGATAGGGCAAAAATATTTTGTCCCCTCAAATTGCTCGCGCCCAACAAAAAATGCTTTTAATTTATTCTAGAGTATGCTATTATATAATAGTATACGAAATAAAGGGTGTTCGACTGCGCGCAATATGACCAACGCCCTCATTAGGAGACCTTTCGGCTACGCTTCGCTTCGCTCAAGGTGACAATCCGGCGCGCAATGGGACGTTCGGCACTTAGAGCGGCAATGTTCAAGGTGACAGTCCGGTGCGTAAGGGGACTTGGCACTTAGAGCGGCAATCTAGCGGATTAGCTTCGGTTTAATTAAGGCACAAGAGGTACAAATGTTTAAGAGTTTACTGGACATACAAAATCTTTCCGTGGACGAGATACGGCTTATAATGACTAAGGCGGAGGAGATGAAAAAAGACATCGACGGCGACACCTTAGACGTTGCGGCGTTGCGGGGAAAAAATATCGTCACGCTTTTTTATGAAAACAGCACAAGGACGCGCACTAGCTTTGAAAACGCCGGCAAGTTTTTGGGCGCTAACGTGACCAACATATCCATTGCCAACAGCAGCGTACAGAAGGGCGAAAGTCTTATAGATACCGGCAAGACGTTGGACGCGTTAAGCACGCATTTAATCGTCATACGCCACAGCGCGTCGGGCGCGGCAAAGCTACTTTCCGACAATGTGGAAGCTAAGGTGATAAACGCCGGCGACGGTATGCACGAGCATCCCACGCAGGCACTTTTGGACATGTTTACGGTGTTGTTGCACTATAGGAAATTTGAGGGTTTAAAGATAGCCATTTTCGGAGATATAAAGCACAGCCGCGTCGCTAGAAGCAACATTTGGGGCTTTTCTAAGATGGGCGCGGAGGTTACGGTATACGGTCCGTCCACGTTGCTTCCCGACGGCATAGACAAGATGCCGTGCAAGGTGGCGCGCTCCGTGCAGGACGCAATGAAGGGCGCGGACGCGGTAATGGGTCTTCGCATTCAGCTAGAGCGCCAACAAAAGGGTTTGTTCCCAAGCATATCGGAATATAAAAAATATTTTGCCGTTACGGACGCCGCGATTAAATCGGCGAAACCGAACGCGATAGTCATGCATCCGGGTCCCGTCAACCGCAATGTTGAGATGACCAGCGATATTATAGACGGCGCCAGAAGCGTTATCAACGAGCAGGTAAGCAACGGACAGGCGGTTCGTATGGCTTTGCTTAAGATGATGTTGGCGGGGGCTTAAAAGGGCATAGAGGGGGATTTGACAGATGAGTGAAAATAAAATTATTGAGAATAGAACCTTAGTGCTTATCAAAAACGCCTTGCTAGACGGTGAGAAGCGCGATCTTTTTATAGAGAACGGTAGGATAAAAAAAATAGCTAAGAAAATAGTTGAACCCAACATAGCCGCGTTGCTTGAACAACCGGATCTTATAAGGACCGAAGTTATCGACGCGGGCGGCAAGCTTACGCTTCTGCCGGCGTTTGTCGACATACACGCTCACCTGCGCGAACCTGGGTTCGAGGGCAAGGAAGACATAAAAACGGGGCTTGAAGCCGCCGTCAACGGGGGCTATGCCGCCGTATGTTGCATGCCCAACACCAACCCGGTTATCGACAACGAATACATTATACGGTACATTTGTGACCGCGCAAATTCGCTTAATTTGGCTAAATTATATCCCATAGGCGCGATTACGCGGGGTATGGACGGACAGCTTTTGGCGGACTTCGGCAAGATGAGGGACGCGGGAGCGGTCGCCGTGAGCGACGACGGAAAGCCGGTTGCAAACGCCAACATGATGCGCCTTGCCATGGAATACGCCAAGGATTTCGACATGCCGGTGACCAGTCACTGCGAGGATATTTCCCTAGTGGACGAAGGGGTAGCCAACGAGGGCTATCACGCCACGCTTTCCGGGTTAAAGGGCATAACGCGCGCCGCGGAGGAAGTCAACGTCGCGCGCGAAATAGTGCTTGCGGACGCCTTAAACACGGGCGTACACATAGCCCACGTCAGCACAAAAGGGGCGGCGCGGTTGGTGCGTGACGCCAAAAGAAGCGGCATAAGGGTGACGGCGGAGACCTGTCCGCACTACTTTGCGGCTACGGACAAGCTTATTTTAAACTACGACACGAACGCTAAGGTGAATCCTCCTCTGCGGACGGAAGAGGATAGACTGGCAATAATAGAGGCGCTCAAGGACGGCACCATCGACGCTATCGCCACCGACCACGCGCCGCACCAAAAGAGTGACAAGGCATGCGAATTCAACTTCGCGGCGAACGGCATAAGCGGCATAGAAACGGCGTACGCGCTGTCCTATACCTATCTTGTCAAAAGCGGGGCTATCACCTTAAAGAAGCTGTCGGAGCTTATGACGGACAACCCGGCGAAGATTTTTAAGCTGGAAGCGGGCAAGCTTGAGGCGGGCGCGCTTGCGAATTTGGTTCTTGTGGACAACTCCGCCGAATATAAGATAGATAAAAACAAATTTTTATCTAAGGGTAAAAACACGCCGTTTCACGGCTTAACGGTAACCGGACAAGTGGTCTATACCATTGTCGCCGGCAAAATTGTGAAAAGAAACGGGGTAGTAGCGGGACATGAGTAAGGGAAAAATCGACTCGTATTCGCAACGACGCTTTTGAACGGCAACAATATAGCGGAACGCGGGTAGAGGATAAATCAACTTACTTTTGCAAAAACGCCGTTAGACGGCAACTGGGTAGTGGCGGGACACGAGTAAGGGAGAAATCCGTATCTTACAAACAAAATCCCGTTTGATTTTGCGGCGATAAACGCGTCGTGTAAAGCGCGTTTTGAGTTCGTACTTTCTTTAATTGAAAAAAAAACTTTACGCCTAAAAGGAGTAATCAAATTATGATAATAGACCAACTTGTTGAAGCAATCAAGGTTAAACGCAATCCGACGGTAGTCGGGCTGGACACTACATATGAGTTCCTTCCGCCCACTATCCAAAGACTATGCAACAGCCCCGCGGACATCGCCGTGCAGATAACGGACTATAACCGTAGGTTGATTGACGGATTAAAGGACATCGTCCCCGCGGTCAAGGTGCAATCGGCGTACTACGAAATGTACGGTTGGGACGGAATGAGGGCGTTTGCGGAAACTTTGGATTACGCTAAGGCTTGCGGGCTTATAACAATCGCAGATGTCAAACGTAACGATATCGGGGCCACGGCGAAAGCGTACGCACAGGCGTATCTTTCCGGATTTACCGTAAACTTCAATGATTTCAGGATAAACGACGACAACTTCAAGAACGGCGTATACGACCCAAATAAAGGGGAATACGTTTTCAGACCTCAATTGGTCAGGTATTTTAACTGCGACTTTATGACGGTCAACGGCTATTTGGGTAGCGACGGCGTAATGCCTTTTGTGGATGCGTGTAGAGAAAATGACAAGGGCATATTCATTTTAGTGAAGACTAGCAATCCCAGCAGCGATGATTTTCAGGACTTGAATTTACGCGGCAATACGGGTACCGTTTATCGCCGCATGGCTAAGTTCGTTCACGAATGGGGTTCCGATCTTAAAGGTACAAGCGGCTTCAGCCCGATAGGCGCGGTCGTGGGCGCAACTAGACCGGAGCAAGGGGCGGAATTGCGCCATGCCTTCCCGTCCATGTTCTTCCTAATTCCCGGTTTCGGGGCGCAAGGCGCAAGGGCATCCGATGTAAGGGGCTTTTTCCGCGACGGTGAAGGCGGCATAGTCAACAACAGCCGCGGCATAATCTCCGCATGGCAAAAAAAGTATTATCAAGGAATGACTGCCGTTAACGCCGCAATTGCCGCCGCTACGGATATGAGAAACGATTTGCGTATAGCGTTGGACTTATAAAATAGGTCGGGCAAGCGTTAATGCCGCCGCTACGAATATGAGAAACGATTTGCGTATCGCGCCCAACTTATAAAATAGACCGGGCAAAACGCGCACGCCGTTGTTTGTGCAAAAAGCCGCGTGTACGGATTATTTTAAGCCTATAAAACAGCGAAACAAAAAAAGTGTTCGCTACACGGTGAATTTATTTTGCGACGTACGGCACGGCAAACAAACGCCGCGCTTAAATGGTCGCATTGATTTAGGAGCAAAAAGAGATGTCTTTTAAAAAGATACTGATAATCGGTAACGGAGCCTCCGTAATAGGACAATCCGCGGAATACGGCTATGCGGCGGCGCAAGCGGCGGCGGTGTTTAAGGCGCACGGAGCGTCGGTCGTCATAGCGGACAGCAATGCGGCGGCATACCATACGGATAGATGTGCCGCAGATAAGGTCTATATAGAGCCGCTTAAAGCCGATATAATAAAGAACATAATCGACGCGGAAAAGCCGTGCGCGGTCTATACCGCGGCGGGCGGAAGCGTTGCCTTCAGAATAGCCGCGGAGTTAGAAAGCGGCGGATATTTGCGCCGTGCCGGTGTTAAGCTTATAGGCGTTTCCGCAGAGACGGCAAAGGCGGCAAAGGAGCGGGAGTCGTTTAAAAACACCGTCGCGTCCGTGGGGGAGCCGTTTCTTGAAAACACGGTTACCGGCAGTCTTAAGGATGCGGCGGCGTTCGCCGCAGAGGTAGGATACCCCGTTTTCGTAAGACCGGCGGACGTCTTTTGCGTGGCGTCCGGTGCGATTGCCGGGAGCTTAGACGAGCTTAAGGGCATATCGGAATCCGCGTTAAAGGAAAGCCGCTTTAGAGAAATCCTTATAGAGAAGAGCGTCGCCGGCGACAAGGAAACGGAAATCGACCTCATAAGAGATGCGGAGGGGCGCACCGTGGTGGTCGCCGTATCCGAAAATATAGACGCTTGCGGCATCAATCCCGGCGATAGCATCGTCGTAATGCCGCAGTGTACGCTCACCAAAAAGCAAACGGAGACGCTACGTGCCGCCGCCGTGAGGCTTGCGGGCGCGTTTGCCGTGACGGGCGCATGCAATATCCGTTTTGCGGTATCGGGCGATAACTACTACGTTACGGACGTTAATCCCGGCTATTCGCGCAGCTCCGCGCTTGCGGAAAAGGTAACGGGCTATCCCATTGCGGCGGTGTCCGCGGCGATAGCGTTGGGTGAGAAAGCCGACGCGCCATTGATTGGCGGCGTTAAATTTAAAAAAGCCTATGAAACTCCCGCGACGGGGGCGGTCGCAGTGCGTATTCCGCGCTGGCCGTTCAACAAATTTACGGAGGCAAACCGCAAGCTAGGTACCGTCATGAAGTCCACCGGCGAAATAGTGGGCGTGGGCGCGACGTTTGAGGAAGCCTTTTTAAAGGCGACGCGCTCACTGGAATTGGGCAATCCGGGAGCGGTGTTCGGGGCGTATTCCACGTTTACCGACGAGGAGATAAGAGTACGTCTTCCGATAAGCGACGACGAAAGACTTTTTATCGTCATGCAGGCGCTACTTCGCGGCATGAACCCCAAAAAGGTTGCGGAGGCGGTGCGCGCCGACGTTTGGTTTATAGATAAGCTTGCCGGCATTGCGCGCCTTGAGAACGACATACGCAACAAGGGTAAGGCGTTTTTAACCGCCGGCAATCTGCAAAAGGCGAAGAGGTTCGGGTTTTCGGACGCGCAGACTGCCTCGCTTGCCGGAGTTACGGTGGCGGCGGTTGCAAAGGCGCGCGCCGACTTCGGGATTTTCCCGGCGTATGCGGCGCTTTCCCCCAACGCGTTTTATTCCACCTATAACGGAGGCAAGCCGATAACGGCACTTGGTAGTAAGACCGCGGTCGTCATAGGCGGCGGACCCTTCAGAATAGGGCAGGGCTTGGAATTCGACTACGCCGCCGTAAAGTGCGCTAAGGCGTTAAAGGCGGAGGGGTACTCCACCGTAATCATAAATTGCAATCCGTCGGCGCTGTCGGCGGGTGCCGCCGCGGCGGACAGAATTTATATCGAACCGCTCACCGACGAGGACGTTTTAAACGTTTTGGCGGCGGAAAAGCCGGCGGGTACGGTGGTGCAGTGCGGAGGACGCTCCGCGGCAAAGCTGGGCGGCGCCGTCGCAGATGCCGGATATGTGATTTTGGGTACTGCTCCGCAGGATACCGCGCGCGCGGAGGACGACAAGAGTTTTGACGGAATTTTAAAGGATTTGGGGCTTGTGCGTCCGCAAAGTCGCACGGTTTCCGCCGTTTCGCAAGCGGAGGACGCCGCCGAGGAATTGGGCTTCCCGGTCATTTTGCGTCCCGGTCGCGTCTTCTCCGGCAGAGGCATGGAGATTGCATATAACGGCGACGATGTGCGCGACTTCATGGCTACGGCGGGCGGCGCGGACAAGGAACCCGTCAAAGTAGACAAGTACGTAATCGGCATGGAGATAGAATTAGACGCCGTGTCGGACGGTACCGATGTGCTGATACCCGGCATTATGGAACACATAGAACGCTCCGGAGTGCATAGCGGCGACAGCATAACCGTCTATCCCTCCCTGCACATCAGCGCGGAAAAAACACGCGAAATAGTCGCCGCGGCGGGAAAGGTCGCGCGCGCCTTGAAGGTAAAGGGTTTAATCAACTTCCAGTTCATCATATCCAACAACGCCGGCGGCAAGCTTTACCTTATAGAGGTGGGTACGCGTTCGTCAAGGACGGTGCCGTTTATCAGCAAGATTACCGGCATACCCGTCATAGATTTAGCCGTCAAGTGCATGACCGGCGCGCGGTTGGAGGATTTGGGCTACGGCACGGGGCTGTACCGCTTGAGCAGCGTGTACTCCGTCAAGGCGCCGGTTTTCTCCGGGGAAAAGCTCCCCGATTTGGAAATCAGCGCCGGACCGGAAATGAAAAGTACCGGCGCGGTCGCGGGAGTTGCGGAAACCTATCCGGAGGCGCTTCTAAAGGCGCTAACGGCTTCCGGTATAAAAATCGGGCGCGGCGCAGGTGTGCTTTTGAGCGTTTCCGAAAGCTTTAAGCCGGAAATTTTGGAAAGCGCGCGTGAGCTTGATTCCATGGGCTTCAAGATTTTCGCCACCGAAGGGACGTCGAAATTCTTGCGCGAAAACAGCATTCATTCGATAGCCGTCAGCAAGCTGGACCAACGCAACAACGGGGATATAACCTATCTGTTGAAAAAGGGTAGCATCGAATTGGTGGTAAATACGCCCACTAAGGGCAGAGGGTCGTCACGCGACGGCTTTAAAATCCGCCGCGCCGCGGTCGAAGCGGGTGTTCCCTGCTTGACTAGCGTCGATACCGCAAACGCGCTTTGCAAAGCCTTGTTGCTCAACAAAAGCGAAAAGGATTTGAAGCCCCTTTCGATTAACGATTTGGATTGAGTGCGTACGGCTGTCTAACGGAAGACATGAAGCGGAGTAACAACCGCATTGATTAAAAATTTGGATTGAGTATGGATTATAAAACGACGATAACCCAAAACCGGCGCGTAGCGAACGGAGTGTTTAAGCTTACTCTGTCCGTCGGCGCGTTGCCGGAAATTTTGCCGGGACAGTTCGCGCAGGTTAAGCTGCCGGACGGCTCCGCGCTTTTGCGCCGCCCCTTTTGCATTGCGGATTTTGACCGCGCCGCCGGGACGGTTACCTTGCTGTACGCGGTTAAGGGCAAGGGGACGGAGGCGCTGTCCGCGCTCACCAAAGGGGGCAAATTAGACGTACTTTTACCCCTTGGCAACGGCTTTAAATTCGACGCATCCCAAAGAAAAATTATGCTGATAGGCGGCGGTATGGGCGCGGCGGTGTTGCCGGCTTTTCCGTCCGCGTATCCCGATAAGGAATTCTACACGTTTTTAGGATTCGCCAATAAAAAAGCCGTTATATGTGCGGATTTGAAGGATAAAAGCCGTTTTGCGCTGATAACCACCGATGACGGCAGTAACGGCGAAAGAGGCTTTGTGACCGATAAGGCGCTTGCGGAGATGTCCGCGCTTAAGCCCGACTCGATAGCCGCGTGCGGTCCAGTACCCATGTACCGCTCCATGCAGAAAAGCTTTGCCGGCGTGTCCGCGCCCGTATATGTTTCGTTAGAGGAGCGTATGGGTTGCGGCTTCGGCGCGTGTTTGGTGTGCGCTTGCAAAATCAAAAGCGGCGGAAACGAAAGCTACAAGCGCGTGTGTAAGGACGGACCGGTATTTCTTTTAAACGAGGTGTGCTTATGAGTTTCAACGAAAGCGTGACCGTCGCGGGCGTACTCTTTAAAAATCCGGTGATAACCGCCAGCGGAACCTTTAACTTCGGGCGTGAGTTTGAGGAATTTTATCCGCTGTCGGCGTTGGGCGGCATATCCACTAAAGGGCTTACGCTTTGCCGGCGCGACGGCAACAGACCTCCGCGCGTGGCGGAAACGCCGTCGGGAATGCTAAACAGCGTGGGGCTGCAAAATCCCGGTATTGAGTACTTTTTGAAGAATGAACTGCCGTACTTGAGGACGCGCGGCACGGTTATAATTGCCAATATCGCCGGAAGTACCGTAGACGACTACCGCGAAATCGCGGAAAAAGCCGGGGAAAGCGCCGTTGATATGCTGGAACTAAATATCTCCTGTCCCAACGTCAAGGAGGGCGGAGTGGCTTTCGGGACGCTTCCCTCAAAGGTTAGGGAGGTCACGGAAATTGCCAAAGCGGCATGCGGCAGAAAACCGCTTATCGTGAAGCTTACCCCCAACGTGGCGAAAATCTCCGACAACGCAAAGGCGGCGGAGGACGGCGGCGCCGATGCAATTTCATTGATAAATACTCTAACCGGATTGGCGGTGGATTACCGCACGAGAAAGCCGATTCTTGCCAACGTGACGGGCGGACTCTCCGGACCCGCCGTTAAACCCATAGCCCTAAAAATGGTTTGGGAGTGCTATAACGCGGTTAAAATTCCTATCATAGGCATGGGCGGAATATCCTCTTACACCGACGCGTTGGAGTTTATAATTGCCGGCGCAACCGCCGTGCAGGTGGGTACGGCTAATCTTGTCACGCCTACCGCGGCATACGATATTGTTCGCGATCTGCGGGCTTATCTAAAGGAAAACGACCTCGACGTTAACAAATTACGCGGGTCGCTTGTTATTTAGGGCGTGTACAAGTCGCTGTGACGACTTGCTGCTCAAGAAAATCTTTTTGGCTCTTTTTGGTCTAAAAGCGCCTGAAATGCTCGTCCGTAGCGGTGCTACGCCCTGTGCTTTCAGACAATTTTATCCTTAAAAATAGCCCGAAAATATTTTGTCATCGCGAATTGTCCACAACCTATTTAATGTGGGGATGCAAACGGTTTTGAAGTGGAATTACCTTCATCAAAGCCCGCCGCAGTGTCGTCAATACGCTAAAAAAAGCAAAAAAATGTCTGAAAACTTGGAAAATAGCTTGACCGATAACACGGAAGCAGGGCTGGAAACCGCACTAAAAAAGGAACTAAAAAATGTCTGAAAATTTGGAAAACAGCTTGACCGATAACACGGAAGCGGAAATTGAAACGGCTCCGGAATTCAAGGAAACGTATAAAAACACGTCAAAGCATTCGTACGATGAGGTGTTGGCGTTTAATCTATACGTCATAAAAAAACCGCGTCTGATGATACTGCTAGCCGGTATCTTTATAGCCTTAATGGGCGCGCTTATCGTCATTCTCAGCGTAACCACCAACGACGGCTTCACGTGGATTGGCGCGTTGATAATAGCGGTGGGGGCTACGTTTGCGGGTATAGCGCTCCTTTTTAAAAAGCTCACGGAAAAGAACGTCAAAAAATTGCAGGACTCCTCCGGAATGATAAGCGATGATACCGTGGTGAATTTTAGCTTCGCAAAAGATGCGTTTACGTCGAAGACGATGTTGAAAAGTAAGAAGCTGGATGAGGCGAATGTGGATTATTCCAACGTCTTCAAAATCGTTGAGGATAAGGATCTGATTTATATTTTTATCTCCAACAATCAAGCTTTGCCACTTGCCAAAGACGGTATGTCAGACACCTCTTATGAAGAGTTTAAACTCTTTTTGAAGCATAAAATGGCGGAAAACGGCAAGCCGTTTGTTGATTATAAGGAAAAGAAATAGACTTTCGGGATTGCCGGAGGGAGATACGGTAAGGACGGTTTCCGTGAAAAATAAATTCGCTAAAAACAAAGGCGTAGCGGAAAATTATGAGGGAATAAAAATGTCGGAGAACACGGAAAATAACGCGAGCAATATCGGAAACGACGGGAACGGCTTAGACGAGTCCGTGTCGGGCGTGCAGTACGGGAACCAAATACCGTACGATGTAGGCGTGCCGGTTCCGGAAGTACAGTACGAAAACCGCACTCCGTATGATTCGGGAGTACAGTACGAAAACCGCGTGCCATATGATTCGAGAGTACAGTACGAAAACCGCGTGCCGTATAATTCAGGAGTGCAGTACGAAAACCGCACTCCGTACGGGAACCAAATACCGTATGATGTCGGTGTGCAGTATGAAAACCGTGTGCAGTATGATAATCGCGCGCCGTATGATAACCAAAACCAAATACCGTATACTCCGGGCGGGCAGTACGGAAGCCGAATTCCTTACGACGTCGGTGTGCCGGTTCCGGGCGGGCAGTATGAGAACCGTTCGCGGCTCTCCTACGCGGAGGTGTTTGCACTTTCCGTCTTCTTGAACAAATCGGCGCGTATCATGTTTCTGTGTGTCGCCACGTTCATTACGCTCTGCGGCATATTTCTTGCGGCGACAAGCGGGTTGGACGGCGATGGTATCGGGTCGGGAATTATGTTTTTTCTGCTAGGTATTTGCTTTTTCTTATTTGCGCTGTTTCACAATAAGATCGCCGTCGCTAAGGGCGTAAAGAAGATAGAGGCGTCATCCGGCATAATCGGAGATGATACCTACGTATACTTCAGCTTCGGCGAAACGCGCTTTAGGGATAGGACGACGGTTAGGGGAGTACAGATTAGTGAAAAGATACTGGAGTATTACTTTATCCACAAAATCATTGAGGATAAGGACTATCTGTATATATATTTAGCGCTTAATCAAGCAATGGTACTTGATAAAAAAGGCATGTTAAACTGTGAGTTTGAACAGCTTAAAGCTTTCTTAATGCAGAAAATGCAGGAGAACGGCAAGCCCTTCAAGGACTATAATAAAAAGAAATAAACCGCAAACCGACAAGGAAATGCGGACGGAGGAAGTCAAAAAATGTTGACACAAGAACAAGTTTTGGAGATTTTTAGGAAGACCGGCGGCGTGCTTAAAGGGCATTTCAAGCTTACTAGCGGACGGCATAGTGATACCTACATGCAGTGCGCAAAGCTCTTCATAGACCCAAAAAGCAGTGAGGCACTTTGCAAGGCGTTGGCGGAAAAGCTTGCCGGAACGGAGGTCGATTTGGTTATATCGCCCGCAATAGGCGGTATTCTCATGGGCTACGAAACGGCACGTCAATTGGGCGTTCCTAACATCTTCGCCGAACGCGAGAACGGTGAAATGTGTCTACGCCGCGGTTTTTCCATTCCGAAAGGCGCTAAGGTCATTGTAGTGGAGGACGTTGTTACCACCGGCGGAAGCGTCAAAGAGGTGGTAGAGCTTGCCAAAAAAAGCGGCGCGGAGGTTACCGCCGTCGCGTCTATCGTGGACCGTAGCAACGGTAAGGTGGACTTCGGAGTTAAATACGTCAATTTGATTTCTATGGAGGTCGTGTCGTATGAGGCGGACCATTGCCCGATTTGTGAGAATACCGATTTGCCTGTAGTCAAACCCGGTTCAAGAATATAGAGGCTTGTGTTCTTGAACCGAAGGAGCTTAAAGCCCCTATGTCCTCTACGCTTATCCATATACGGAGTTTCTTTGTTTATGCGCGTTGCATGGGGGCGTTGCATAAGGGTTTTCGCTCCTATTCTACTAGGGTGGGAATAAATCAGCGTAGATGTCATATTGAGCCGACACGCAGTGTCGTGTCGAAATATCCCCTATGTCGGAGATGAAGACATTTTCGTCTGCGGCGATAGCCACCGCATTAGGCGAAGCCCGCGCCTAATGCAATGCTACAGAGTTTATGCGCGTTGCATGGGGGCGTTGCATAAGGGTTTTCGCTCCTATAAGGGGACCTTTCGACTTCGTTTCACTTCGCTCAAGGTGACACGTGGGGGAACCCCGCTCCTATTCTACCCACTTCGCTCAAGGTGACACGTGGGGGAACCCCGCTCCTATTCTACTCACTTCGCTCAAGGTGACATGCGGGGGAACCCCGCTGCTATTCTACTAGGGTGGGAATAAATCCGTTCCTATTGGGAACATGTGCGGGGAACTGCGCCTATATCAAGTGATAGCTTGCGCGGAGGGTGGTGCTTTGTCCGCATTGGAGGCGGCGAATGCCACCGGGGTGCTTGTTTTATGCGGAATGTCCACACCTAAACAGTACCCAAACAATATAAATCATAACCGGAGGAGTAAAAAAAGTGTCTTTGAAGTCAACAGCAGTGGATTTGAAGCAGAAAGCGGTCGACGTCGTGAACGACGTAAGGCTACATTGGAAAAAGCCGGCTAAGGGCAACTATGTTCCCTATAAGGAAATAGTAAGCTACGGCGTAGGCGGTATGGGAAAGGAGTTCGTCGGCAATTTGACGGGCTTGTTCGGGTTGAGCGCGACTAATACGCTTATGGCGTTGACGTTGCACATACGCCCGATGCACCTATATTACATGTCGATAATTTTGACGGTACTCAGCATATTGTGGTCGTTCTTGCGCGGAAAAATCGTCGATAATACGCGCACTAAGTGGGGACGCTTCCGCCCGTACATATTGCTTGCCGGCTTCCCCGTCGTCGCAATGTGCGTGGCGTTTCTGTTCATGCCGTTCGATAACATGCCGTACCTGACGAAGCTGATATTTATTTTGGGCTTTGTCGCCGTGCAATCGTTTTTGCTGGGGTTCTACACCGATACCTACACCGAGCTACGTACGGTTATGTCGCCGAATTCGGTGGAGCGCTCTAAGATTATCTCCATACAGAGTATAATTCTGTCGCTTGCCCCCACGCTGACCGGGTTTTTTATTCCGTTCCTCGCCAACATGATTCCCGGCAACTACACGAATATCAACATGTACCGCTGGATAATTGTGCCGATAGCCATAGTGGGCGTAGTGCTTAGTATGTTTTCCGTGTTCGGCACTAAGGAACGCACGGTTCTAGCGAATTCGTATAAGCCTAAAATCAATACCTTCCACGCCATGCTGCAAATCTACCGCAATAAGTATTGGTGGATAAGAAATATTTCGGCATGGATAGGATTTTTTGAAACCGCATGTATGGTGGTGTTCCAATTTCTATTCATATACGAGTATCAGAGGTTAGACCTCTTCGCCGCAATCGTAGTGGTCAACGGTACCGCCGGGCTTATCGCAATGGTGTTTACACCGATGATAACTAAAAAAATCGGCAATCGGAACTTCGTTCTAATTCAAAACTTTTTGAATATCTTCGCCATAATAGGTTTGTTGTTTACCTATAAGATGATTTTCTTCTTATTCTTGTTTAACTACATAAACCTCATACTGAACAATTCGACGATGATAACCGACCCCGTTATGCATGCGGAGGTCAAGGACTATCAGCAGTATCTCTCCGGAAAACGCTACGACTTTCTATTCGGCACGGCTGGGATAATAGCAATACCTATAACCATCGCAACGGGCTATGCGTTGCCGTTTGTTTTCGAATTTTTCGGCTTTACCAACAACGAAAAAATATTTTTCGACCCTATTATGCGCGACTCGTTGTTCCGAATGCTGTTTATACTTTCGGCGGCAGGCGCGTTTCTAAACCTTGCGCCGCTGTTCTTCTACGATTTGACAAACAGCAAACACCGCAATATCGTCAGCGTTTTGAAGATACGGGCGCTGTTCTCCGATAACGCCGACGGTACCGTTACCGCGGAACAGATTAAAAACTGCGTGGATGACGTACGCGTCGCGCGCGTCTTCGAAGAAACCGAAAAGCCCGATACTAAGGAAGCCTTAAGGGAATTTAAACGGGTGCGGATTGATTTGAAGGAACAGAAAAAGACTGCATTGGAGGCTTACCTCGACGAAGTAAAATTGAGCACCGGCGAAGCCCCCTCAAAGGACGAACTGAAGAAATTTAAACACGCGCAGGCACTCGCGTACAGAGAGGAAGTCAAGGCGGCGTTTAAAAGGTATTTGGACGCCGTGAGCCTCAAGGAAAACATCATTGCCGCAGGCATCCTCATGAGCGAAATGCGGAAGTTTTCACGCAACGACATGATTCTTAAGACGGAGCTTGCAAGCGCGTTAACCGCGAAGTCCTTCGACGAAATAAAAAATACCGACCCGCATACCTTGAGCCGCGCAAAGCTTATCGTAGCCGTTACGCCGGAGGATAAAAAATTGAAGCGCATACGCGTTTCCGACGCGCGCAGAACCTTGAGTATGGCGGCTAAAATAAAAAGCAAATATCCCGCCGGGCTGGAAGAATACGATATGTCGAAATATGACACCGCCGTGTCCATGCCGCATGAAACCAAAGCCGAAAGAAAGGCTAAGGTGACGGCGGTACGCGGCGTTCAACGCGAATTAAACCGCTATAATAACACGGTACGCCACTTTATAGAGTCGAAAGACTTAGTTGAAGAGTGCGAAAATTATAAACATTTCGACACGATAGAGGCAAGATATGAGGACGCGTGCGCGGAGGTCGCGGAGGCGGAACGCGTAGCGCAGGAAAAACAAGAAGCGCAAGCCGCCGAAAAGAAAGCCGAGCTTGAGCGCAACAGACAAGAAATTTTCGACCGTATGACGCCGGAAAAGCAAGCTAAGACGCTGGAAAAACGCGCTAAAAAAGCCGCCAAATCCGAAGAAAAGGCACGCAAGCTTGCGGAGTCGAATAAAGCCTGTGAGGGTTCGGAGGACGGCTCCGGCACAGCGTTAGAGGTCGTAACGGAAGAAAACGATATAGAAGACAGCACGCTTACCAACGGAGCGGAGCAAGCCGAAGCGGACGCAAATGCCGTGTCGGGAGCGGAAAAGCTTGCGGAAGAAATAAATGAGGAGGACGACGGTAATGAATAAGAAGAAAATATTTGCGGCGGCGGCTTTGATGCTGACGCTCATCGTTTCGGCGTTTACGTTAGCCGGTTGTAACACTAAATACAGCCCAGAAGAAGCGTGGGAATTGCTTGCGTCGGCGTTGCAAAAATCAAAGGAAGCCCCCGTCTATTTCTGGCAGGAGTGGTGGACGGAGGAGGGTAACGCCGATTTGGAAATACCTGCGCGCAATTCTTACCGCGACTTCGAAATGCTTGCTGACAGAAACCAAAACAGCGACCTTATCTTCGAAAACGGCAATCCCAAAAACCTCGTGCTTAAATACTATTATTCCGCCGGCAACACGTCGCGAGAGGTCTTCTGCGGCAGTTCCGCCGGTAATAACGGTACTCAACAGTGGCTGTTTGAAATAAATACCGTCGGTAGCAAAACCGATAAGACTAAACGCCCGCAGTCGCCCTACGAGTATATAAAAACGGAAGCCTTTGCGGAGTGCGATTTGGACGTGCTGCTCTTTGAGTTGAGCATACTGAGGCTGGAAGAGGTCGATTTTGAAATGAAAAAAGCCGTCGCTTCCTCTACGGGACGCGTGACGAATATCGCTTTTGGTATAAATGAGGAGCGTCGGGCGGAGTATTTGGAGCGCTACGCTAACGTATATCCGGACGGCGCACCCGTCTTTAAAAACGCCGCCAGAGTGGAAATAGAAATAGCCTACGGCAGAGTTTCCGCAATTACGTGCTACCGCGTGCAGACGGACGTTCCGGGCTTGGAATTTCTTAATGTCGACATGGAATACTATAAGCTGTGGATAGTCTATAACGGACCCAATGTGACAATGCCCGGCTACGGCGACGCGGGCTACGTATTGCAACAATAGACAACTTAACGGCGGCGCACGCTCCCAACGGGACGGTGTTCGGCTAAGCTGAAGTTTATTGGCAATATAATACAAATGACAATGTAACGGCGGCGCATAGCCCTAATGGGAAATTTAAGCGCTACGGAAAAAAGGAATGAAATTTGGTTTTGTAAAGGTAGCGGCGGCAACGCCCAAAATAAAGCTTGCGGATACGGCGGCAAACGCCGTAAGTATTATCCGTGAAATCGACGTTGCGGCAAGCGCGGACGTCAAGGTTTTGGTGTTCCCGGAGCTTTGCATAACCGGCTATACGTGCGGCGACCTCTTCTATCAGGAGGTGCTGCTGAACGGCGCGGTTGAGGCGCTGAAAAGGATAGCCGAACACACCGCGCTTAAGTGCGAACACAAGCATTCACAAGCAAACTGCGGTGCGGACACGCAAACGGCTAACGGTTGCGGAGCGGAGAAACACGCAAACGTCGGTGCGGACACGCAAACGGCGAACGGAGGCGTTTCCGACATGCTGATTTTTGTCGGGTTGCCGCTTAGGCTGGACGGCAAAATTTACAACGTGGCGGCGGCGGTAAAGGGCGGTGAGGTCTTAGGCTTTATACCTAAAAAATATCTGCCGAATTACAACGAGTTTTACGACAAGCGTCAGTTTGCCCCCGCCGACTTTTTGAGCGGTTCGATAAAGGACTACGTGTGCGGCGTGGCAAAGAACTCTGCGGACGGTTCGGCAAAGGACTACGCGAACAAGAATTCCGTGTGCGATTCGGCGAAGAATTCTTTGGACGGCGTGGCAAAGGATTACGCGTGCGGCGTGGTAAAGAACTCTGTAGAGGGTTTGGCAAAGAACTCTGCGGACGGTATGGCAAAGGATTACGCGTGCGGCGTGGCAAAGGACCCGGTGTTCGGCGCGCCCGTTTCGGACAAGCTTATTTTCGCTTGCGCGTCGCTTCCGGAGTTGAAAATAGCCGCGGAAATCTGTGAGGATTTATGGGTTATGTCGCCGCCGTCGGTTGCGCATGCGGCGGCGGGCGCTACGGTTATAGTCAATCCGTCCGCTTCAAACGAGCTTATCGGAAAGGCGGAATACCGCCGGTCACTGGTCGCGGGGCAATCCGCGCGGTTGCTGTGCGGTTATGTGTACGCTTCCGCAGGCGACGGTGAGTCCGTAACCGACATAGTGTTTTCCGGGCACAACATAATAGCCGAAAACGGAACCGTTTTGAATGAGGCGGAATTGTTTAAAAACCGACTTGTAATATCCGAAATAGATGTCAAAAGGCTTGTTTGTGAGCGCTCTAAGCTTGCGGGTTATGCGGCGGATACGACGGGCTATACGGTTGTTCCGTTTGATTTTGAATTGAAGGACGCCTCTCTCACGAGAAAATTTCCTAAAAATCCATTCGTCCCCGCCGACGGCGACGCGCTTAACGACCGCGCCGAATTGATACTTACCATTCAGGCGCACGCTCTTAAATCCAAATTGGGACAGCGCTTCAAGGCGGTTATCGGCGTGAGCGGAGGGCTGGATTCCACACTTGCGCTTCTTGTCGCGGTGCGCTCCTTCGGGCTTTTGAACCGTCCGTTGGACGGCATAGTTCCGCTCACGATTCCTTGCTTCGGCACCACGGACAGGACGCTTAAAAATGCCCGCGCACTGGCTAAAGCTTTGGGCTTAAAGCTTGGAACCGTCAAGATAAACGCTAGCGTGAAAAGCCACCTTGCGGATATTTCCGACTATTACGACTCCTCCCGTACCGATGTGGTTTACGAGAACGCGCAGGCGCGCGGAAGAACCTACGTGCTGATGGACGTGGCGAACGCAGCCGGCGGAATTGTGGTGGGTACGGGCGACTTGTCTGAAGCGGCGCTTGGGTGGTGTACCTACAACGGCGACCACATGAGCATGTACGGCATCAATTCCTCCGTGCCCAAAACCCTTGTGAAATATTTGGTGCGCTATGAGGCGAAACGCTTGGGCGGCACCGCCGAAAGGGTTTTGAACGACATTCTAGACACGCCCATAAGTCCGGAACTGATTCCTCCGGAAAACGGCGAAATTACGCAGAAAACGGAGGACATAATAGGTCCGTATGAGTTGCACGATTTCTTTCTTTATTACCTTGTGCGTTACGGCTTTTCGCCGGATAAGATTTTGCGCATAGCGGCGGAGGCGTTTAAAGACGACTATAAAAAGGAAACCGTCGCCGCATGGCTGGACGTTTTTATAAAACGCTTTTTCGCCAATCAGTTCAAGCGGAATTGCGTCCCCGACGGCGTGAAAATCGGTAGCGTTTCGCTCTCTCCGCGCGGCGACTGGCGCATGCCTAGCGATGCCTTTCCGTCCAATTGGTTGAAGAAAACGGAGTAGGATGTGTTGGTTCAACCGCAAAAAAGATTAGATTAAACGGCTTTTCGGTTTAACCGCAAAAAATAAACCTATTTAAATAATCCGCTTTTTAATACGAATTTTTATATAATATCGAAGAGTGCCGTATGGACAAAGCGAAGATACATTCATGCCTTGCTATCGGGTCGGGTATAGCTGCCGCTGTGCTTTTTGGTGCGTTTCTTATAACCATTGTCGCGGTAGGCGCTGTCGGGTGGTGGTTGATATTTGCGCTTACACCGCTAACCGTTGTCGCACTTATGCAGTGACGGGACAGTTCACAGTAGTTCTCCTTACATTTAAAAAGTTTTATGCGCGTTGCATGGGGGACGTGGCGAAAGAGGGTAGGCACCTATTGAGGGGACCTTTCCCTCGCCTCTCTGCGACCTACCGCGGTAGGTCGGGTAAATTGCATTGGCAATTTAGCGGCTCGACCTCGCCTTTCTGCACTTATCTCCGCTAACGCTTCAATAAGTGAGTAAATTGCGTTCGCAATTTATCGGCTCGACCTCGCCTTTCTGCACTTATCTCCGCTAACGCTTCAATAAGTGAGTAAATTGCGTTCGCAATTTATCGGCTCGACCTCGCCTCTCTGCACTTATCTCCGCTAACGCTTCAATAAGTGAGTAAATTGCGTTCGCAATTTATC
>JAITPR010000053.1 GCA_031289315.1 Clostridiaceae bacterium
ACTATTTAAGACCAGCTTTTTACTTTATCAACAATGAGAAAAGGAAGCGAACACTATTCAAAGAAGAGTGGTCGATTCCTCTCGCTCCTGCCAATTCAGTAGAAAGCCGACTATTTAAGGTCGGCTTTCTACTTTGTTCGGTAATGAACCAAGGACGGAAGCGAAACTTATCTTAATTTACCGCACCGCCGACCGCCCTTAAATACTTACTCCTAAGTATGCGTTTCTTCGTTTTTTTTCGGCTAAATGCGAAAAACATCTTACTGCCGCAATGTTCCGTTTGGGTAGCACGTGCAAATGCGCGGTTTTTCGCTACGAAGTAGGATTTACGGCAACATAATAACTTTGATTTTTTTAATTTCTTTGTATGTTTCATATTGCATTTTTCGACATTTTACTTTATAATGTTACACAGTGAGGTATCTTATTATGAAACGAGAAAAAGATATTGTTTTAAGACGAATAGTTCCGATTGCATTAATCGTGATATTGTTGGCACTGACCCTTGGTCTTGCCATCGTTTTCATAAGTCGCATTGAAGAAGAAGAGGACGAGCTCCCCGTTCTCGAAACCGTTTACGAAAACTGGATGAGCTACATAAACGACGACGCGCTTTATGCCGAAGTCATAAAGGTGAGCACTCACAATTCCGCCGCGGTAAACGTAAAGGTCGGCTCCATGGCTTTATCTTACTTAGACTGTCAAGAGGGGACGATTTACGACCAACTTATGTACGGTGTGCGTAGCTTTGATTTCAGACTTGTTCCGGCGCGTCCCAACGGCATTGTCTATTTCGGACACGGCATGGGCTGGTCGGAGATTTCCGTAGAGCAAGGGCTTAAGGATATTCGCGATTTTTCCGACGCGCACCCCGGCGAATTTATTGAGTTTTCTTTAGGCTCATACTACGGCGATACGATACACCCCGAAGCCAGCGTAAATTATATTAAATCCGCAATACAAACCTATTTGGAACCCGAACAATACGCTTTCCCCTCCGGCACCAACTTCTATACGATTACCATGAAGGAAATGCGCGATTCCGGCAAAAGATTTCTCATAAGCACTCAATGGTGTCCTCCCGAATATAACAGCGGTATGTCACCCGGTCACGGCACTTGGTCCGGAGATTACAACTTCGGCTCACTTGCAAGCGGTCCCCGCATGTACCAGCATCTCTACGAGTTAATCGACAGCAAAAACGACAAGTATTTGGCGCCGGGATTTAACCGCGCCTCCGGCGAAGGTTCCCCCGACGGGCAAAAGGTTACCCCCTTAGCCTACATGCTGTACGACCGCGAAAATTTCTTGCAATTGATGTCTTATCTTGAAGCAAATCCGCATCTTTTGGAATGTATTGTCGGGCTTTCCTTCGACCATGCAACCCACGATTACGTACAGCCCGGTCGCGCTTTGCTCCTAAACGCACTGAAAGACGGTATCATAAAGCCGGAGTTGCGAAATGAATTTATTACCGGTCTTGCCGAAAAAATGCCCGACTACACCGTTCCCGCCACCTATAATCTAGAACAGTAGGCTTAATCTATTATTTCTTGCATATCCCTTATTCCTTTTGGTCGCTCAAAAGGAACCGAAAAGCCGCAAGCTTGAAGCTTTACACTGATAAACCTAAAAGCGCGGAATGCAGTAAAATTTACTTGCATTCCGCGCTTTTAAATTTATTAGTGTAAATCCCATTTTTCCGTATTTATAGGTACTTTTCCCCATCACTCAAATAGGAGAGTGGATTCTCATTCTGTCACCTTGAGCGAAGTCGAAAGGTCCACTTAGTGCGTAAACCTTTACGCTACGCCCCCATGCAATCCGCAGACACATAAACCTATCGTTGGCGCATTGAGATGAGTGCGCTCCAAATCACATCAAAACAACTTTTCCGCTTATCCACGCGTCAAAGATGGGTTCAATATCCGTTTTCACGTTCTTTTGAAAGCACGCTATCAGGTCGGACGGCGTGGCGACGGAAAACGCATACGCCGCATGATATGCGGAAACCGACTTTAAAAAGGTTTTTTCGCCCAATATCTCATAAAGACTTTGGAATAACAGCGCGCCCTTGTAATAGGAAATAATCACGTATTCCGATTCGGTTAAAAACTCCGGTATGGAGCGCAGCATATCGGTAGGCGCAAGCTTGACGGTTTCCATGTAAAGAGAGTACGACGCAAGCGTGCCGCCCATTATTTCCGAATAGCGTTCGCCGTCGCCGTTGAGTTTGAAAAACAACGCCACGGAAAAATCTGAAAATCCTTCGTCAAGCCACGCGTTTTTTACCTGATTGCTGCCTACCGCCGCATACCACCATTGATGGGCGGTTTCGTGGATTATTACCTCATGCAGATTGTCCCCATCCATTGCGGAAGACACATAGACCATTCCGGGAAACTCCATTCCGCCGTGCAAAAACTCCGTCTCCGCGACGTCGAAGCTACTCCACGGATATTTGCCGAACGCCTTGTTAAATGTGCGTATTGCGTCCGTCGCGGTTTTCAAAAGCGGTTTTGCGTCCTTGTCGCCTAAATAGTAATAATTTATGTCTATGCCGTCCGTACGGTCGCTTATCTTTTTAAAATTCGGGGAAAAAACCGCGGCAAAATCACGCATACTCTTTGCTTCCAACTCAACCGTTAGCCGTCCATTTTCCGTATATGTTCTTTTTTCCTCTCCGGAAGATGCCACTAAATTATTTTCCGGCACGGTAAGCGTAATAAAATAATCGGCAGTTTCACTGAAAAACGGGTCGCCCACATTGTAATACGGGTCGGTAACAAACTCACCGTTCTCACGTGCGGCGATAATCGGATAGAAATTCGCCAAATTTACGGAGCTACGGTTGACGCCTAACCGCGCCACGCACTTGGCAAGCGTAACCTTATAAGCAATGCTAAAGTTAACGGCTTCGCCCTCTGCGGTATGCGGAATTTTTACCGTAAGAATATCATTGTCCCGTCCGCCGATAACGAAATCCGAAGCTTCGCCCTCTACGGTGAGTGCCGTTATCGCGATACCGCCGTAGCTGTCTCCGTCATAATACGCGGCGGAGCGGTATTTTTCCGCAACCGCGGGGAAGTGCGCACCCTCACGAAAGGCGTTGGCGTATAAATGCAACGGCAATTCGCTCACGGCGGCGCCGTCGTTAACCCATTGCACGTCTTGAAAACAAGTAAGCGTCCTTTCGTCCTCGTTGAAATCAGCAACAATATCATACGACGTGAGCGCGTCCGCGACAAGTCCTCCACGAGAACCGTTATTACACGCCGAAAAGGTTAGCGCGGCAAGCGCGCATAAAACGATAACGACGGCAAAGGGTATTATCCACTTTTTATTTATTTTGTTATTCATTTTGGATTTTCCTCACAATCAACTTACAGTTTTCGGGGGTGGACAGTTCGCGGTGACAAAATATTTTTTTGACAGGCAAGCCGTCCCGGATTATCCACACACTGGTTTCCGATACATAAAAAATTATGCCGACTAAAGCCGAGGTATGCACAAACCGGTTCTTTTATAGATTTTTTGAGGTTTTTAGTGGAATACTTGCGACCTTAATGTATTTTTCTTTAATTTCCGCACAGAATTAGAATAGAACGCGGACACAAAACCGTAAACGATAGGATTTTAGGCGGATCAGGTATAAGTCAAGGCATTTTAGACGACGCGTAGCAACACTACGTTAGGAGAAAATAACGCAGACCCGTGCCTAAGACGGAAAAATATATTGTTTAAACGTTGACATGCACGCGTTCTAAGGAAAGCGGACGCAAACCGTCGCATAAATCGACGTGTTTTAAGGGGGTGTCGTTATGAGCAAAACAGTATTGATTTTCGGCGGGTCGTCGGGCATAGGAATGGAAAGTGCAAAGCTTTTCTTGAAAAACGGCTTTACCGTCTACAACGCTTCACGCGAAGCTTGTCCGTTGGGCGGTGTTACAAGCATAGAAGCGGACGTGGCTAATTTGCCGGACATCATTTATGCGGTAGGCGAAACGATTAAAAACGAGGGGGCGCTTGACGTTTTAATCTATTCTGCGGGTTACAGCATGGCGGCGCCGCTTGAATATGCCAAACAAACCGATTATCGATACCTATTCGAAGTCAACTTTTTCGGATTCTTAGAGGCGGTTAAGGCATGCGCACCCCAGATGAAAAAACAGGGCGGAGGGCGTATCGTCGCGATAAGCTCGATAGGCGCGGTGTTACCTATACCCTTTGACGGCTTTTATTCGGCAAGTAAGGCGGCGTTGAACGCTATGGTGCGCGAATTAAATTTGGAATTTGAGCCGTATAATATCCGTTTGGTCAGCGTAATGCCCGGCGGCACAAAAACCGGCTTCACGAGAGAGCGCAACGTGTACTCAAACGAAGATGCCGGGTACTACGCCGAACGCCTGAACAGTGCGGTAAAAGCCCTTGCCAAAACCGAACAGCGGGGTATGAACCCGGCACGCGTGGCAAAAACGGTATACCGCGCCGCCACCAAAGACGTAAAAGTGTTGATATCCTCCGGCGGCATAAACAAACTATACCATATCGGCTCCCGCTTTTTGCCCATAAACACCACCGACGCCGGCATAGCGTCAAAATATCTTCAATAGATAAACCTTTCGCCTCAGTAGCCCGTTAACCGCGCCGAAAAGCAAAAGCCTTTTATCATGCATAGCCTTTTAACCCATGCGAAAATCGGAAGGCTTCCTCTTGCGACATCGGTTACCCCGTGCAAGCAAGCCAAAAATCAAAATCTTTTATCCTACGGCACCGCTTTGTTATGAAAATTAACAACGGTGCCGCTTTTATGTTCTTGCGTCTTTTATGAGCGCGGACAATCCGAGTTGACGACTTTCAAGGCAAGAAAATCTTATCGACTCTTTTTATTCGGCTTACGCTCCTATTTTATTCGGTTTTTTTTTCCTTGTTTTTCTCTCCTCCGTCACGGCTTTACATATAAAAACTCTTGGTTGTTTCACGTGAAACTTTATGGCAAAAAAGCGCGCAATCCCTTATATTAATTGACATATAGCCTTCTTAACTTAGAATAAAAAACCGCTTTGTCAATTGACTTTTAGCTTTTTTAACTTAGAATAAAAAGCTTTCTTGCGCGCGACAAATACCCGCACCGATTTTACCGCAAACCGCGAACAATCTCGTTGCGCATTATAAATAATAGTTGCAATGTTTTTCCCGATATGAAGTTATCCGGTTCGGACACGAGGGTATGTGTGGAACTTTTTCTTATTTAAACATTGCTTGTCCTCGACCACCCCGCTTTAATTGGCAATGCGTGCGTAAAATTTATATTATACACCAACAACCTTGAGTTACACTTGCTACGACAGTAGCAGAATTAAACAATAGCTTAATTATTTTATGCGTATCCTCACGACACTTTACTTTACAATCTACCAACAATAGCTTAATTTTTTGTAACTCTGCTACGTTGACCAAAAAAAGAAAGTATGGTATAATATATAAAAATGTGCGATACGCAAACTCCTCAACGTAGCAATAGCTATCACATATGTATGTCATACAACGCATAAGGATAGTAGCGATAGATGAGTACGGAGATAATACATTGCGATGGTTATATGAAGAGATAAAAAAGCGTTATTATACAAGATTTTTAGCGATAAAAGCAACTAAAGACCTTGTACGTTTTTTGATACAAACGACACCTAGAAAAAATCCGCCGCCAGCAATACAACCAATACTAGCAGAATATATAAAAAATAAATATATGAGAAATGTTGTGCCAACAACTTGGTGGGCTCAAGCGCCGATACCTTACGCTATTATTGAGTTTTTCATTTTTAACTTAATAGAGAAAGACATGGCGGAGAACTATTATGAAATATTTAACATTTAATTGTTCGTACTCAAATAAAATCTTTAACATGTTTAAAGATTTTAAACATAGTTATTCATTTAACCCGGAAATTGTTAAGATCGATAATGGGAAGGAATGTTTCATGGGCTTGCCTATTTGCGATGATGAACATAATCTGATAGGTGAAAATGAGAAATGGATTAATATAAACTACCGTAGCAACAATCCTAAATCAAAGTGTTTGTCAAATTTATTTCCATACTCTTTTATGTTTCATGGAAATAAGGCAAGTAGCATTGAAGCTGTGCTACAATCATTAAAATTTTCATCGTGGAAAGAACAAAAACAGATCTACGGTTATAGCGGTTCCGACGCTTATGCAGTTAAAGGTTGTGCGCTAAACAATTGGAAAACCAGTCAATTATTATATTATAAAGGGAATGAAATTAAGAGAGAGAGCGAAGCGTATTTTGATTTTTTGGACTCATTATACTTTTCTGCTACTCAAAATATACTCTTCAGAAACGCCCTTATTGCAACTGAAACCAAGTATTTATTTCACTCTGTTGGCAAGGAAAAAACTAACGAAACCATACTGACAAGATATGAATTTGAATTGGAAATAAATTGCATAAGAGATTTTTGGGTGTCGATAATTAATAATAACCATGAGTTAAGTAGGTAAAATATGAATATGAAAACTTGTAATAATCATGAAATATATATGCGGCATGCATTGGAAATTAGCCTGAAAGGGCAAGGATATGTATATCCAAATCCTCTTGTCGGCGCGGTAATAGTTCGTGATGGACATATTATTAGCGAGGGATACCACGAAAGATTTGGAGGGGCGCATGCCGAAATAAACGCTTTGCGCAATTGTGATTCAAATGGAGGAACAATGTATGTAACATTAGAGCCATGTTCCCACTATGGAAAAACGCCACCTTGCGTCGATGCTATTATAAAAAGCGGAATTATTAAGGTTGTTTGCGCTATGGAAGATCCAAATCCAATTGAGTCGGGGGCGGGCTTTAAAAAGCTAATGGATTCCGGGATAATAGTCATTAATGGAATTTTAGAGAAAGAAGCAAAGACCATTAATGCAGAGTATATTAACTTTCTCTCGATAAAAAAGTAAATTAGGAGCAATAAAATGTTAAGGAAAACAAAATGTTTTATTAAAAGAGTTTCTCAAGCAAAACTTCCAACCAAATATGGTTTATTTGAAATAATCGCTTTCCAGGAATGTTTGAATAAACGGCAACATGTTGCTTTGATCAAGGGCGAGATCGGGGATGGTCTAAATGTTTTGGTGCGTGTGCATTCCGAATGCCTTACTGGAGAGGTGTTCGGTTCATTGCGCTGTGATTGTGGAGAACAATTGCGAATTGCGTTAGAATTGATTGAAAAAGAAGGTCGGGGGGTTCTTCTCTATCTAAGACAAGAGGGACGTGGCATTGGATTAGCCAACAAGTTAAAAGCATATGAATTGCAAGATCAAGGACTTGATACTGTTGAAGCAAATATCCAACTTGGATTTAAAGACGATGAACGAACATATGATGTCGGTACGCAAATACTGAAACAATTAGGCATCAAAAGTGTGCGACTTCTCACAAATAATCCTAGCAAAATTGAAGGACTTAGAGATAATGGCATTATGGTCAATGACCGAGTGCCGATAGAGGCTTTTCCAACAAAGGAGAACATTACTTATCTTAAGGTGAAAAAGTTTAAGATGGGACATCTGTTAAATTTGGATCAATTTGATGATTGAAACTAGGAGAACTTAAAATTGAAATATTTACATACTAGAAGAAGATTGATTGCAATTTCAATGATTATTGGTATAATGGCAGAACAAGCCTTTGAAGAAGCAACCGATTTATTGGCGAAAAAGATAATTGAAGAGGCAAGTATAAATTCGATTATACTTTCGGCATTATTCAGTTTTTTGTTTTTAATCGCCGTGTTTTCTACCGTTTACTTTTTATTAAAATTAATAGTTCTCATACTGCGAAGAATAGGGGCAGATGAACTAGTTTTAAGGATGTTGGGAGGAAAGATACTAGTTGGCACATGGGTTGAAATAATATATACTGACATGAATAAAACAACAGAATTGGCATATAGCATTTGCCATACATCTTATGATGCTGAAGGGGATTTTATGTATAGAGGCGTAGACTATAATTTTGCTAATCAATCTATTGGTACGTTTAAAACCAAGGCAACAAACTTTGATAATAATGAGCTAGGGCAAAACCAAAGAAAATTACTCTACGCTTATGAAATGACCCATTCTACCACCTCGCGTGGTTATGGCGAAATCACTTTTCATCTTAAAAAATCAAAAAGTTATATGTTTAATGGTTTTTTTGAAGGGAACGATGAGCACAGAAAAGCTTTTGTTGCATATTTAGTAACTGATCGCAAAATAAAATTAAGGCTCAGTTCAACCGATGAAAAATTTACAGCGGTGCAAGAAGAACTGGGGAAAATTCGAACTCGTGAAAACTCGCCTACCAGTGCAGATTAACTCCTCAACTGCTTCTTCTATAGTTCAAACTATTTGAAAATTGCGTTGAGCATCGCATACAGCATCATAATATTTAATAATGATAAAATCTTCAACGTATATTTAAAAACCAAACCCATTTTACGAGTTTAAGTTGCAAAAATTGCCAAAACGAATCTCTTCCTTTGCTTTTCCCTAAAGTATCCAGCTTTTTATGCGACACTTTATTCTACAATCTACAGTCACCGCGGATTGTCCACTCCCGCGTGACGCTTGACCCTGATAACTTGAAAAAGCGCGGTTGATACAAGTAACCTTGTTACCAACCGCGCTTTTTAATTTTATTAGCGACAAACATCAGGCTAACGTGTCTTTAGTTACTTCTGTCGGGAGGATTTATATTCCGGCATAAGTGGATGCGCTCGTTTTATGGGATATTTCGACACGACACTTCGTGTCGGCTCAATATGACATCTCCGGGGATTAAGCACAGACTCAATATGGCGTCTCCGGTGGATTAACCGCCTGCTTAATGTGACAAAATCGGGGTATTTTCCCTGTGTTTGATATGATATCTCCGGGAATTAACCGCCTGCGCAAGATAAACATTTCCGGATAATAAGCAATTAAAGACGCGAAAGAGGTTACGTTAACACTAATGAAATTAAAAAGCGCGGTTGGCGGCAAGGAATCTTGCGTCAACCGCGCTTTTTCAAGTTATCAGGGTCAAGCGTCACGCTTGCGGTTTTTGGTTACTTTTGGGCGTCCAAAAGTAATAAGACTTTACGCGGTGAATTAGTCGCTAACGGTTACCGTATAGCCTACGGCGCGAGTTTGATAGACGAAGTAGACGGTAATTGTTCCCGGTGCGGTTGAATCGAAGCCGATGATTTCCACACTGGCAGAGGGCAGTGTTATGGTTTCTTCGGAGCTGTCGGAATAAATAACGGTTAAATCCGATGGGGGGAAGGTGTCGCCTACTGAAACGACGGTGTTGTAGTTGCCCGACCAAACTAGATTTACGGCAATCTTGTCACCCTCTGCGGCGGCGGTGCACTTCGCGTACAGGTCTATGTCGGCGGTTAAGGTGAGAGGGAATACAGCCGGTTGCGTGCAGGCCTCGTCAAGGAAGAATTGCACCGTTTTGTAAACGTCGGGGAGCATAGTCAGAGCTTCAGCGTAGTTCAGTGCGGATAAGTCAACGCGGTTATAGTAGGCCATTTCGCCGTTAATCACGGTGTATATCTGCACGAAGTAGAAGGGTGTCCACACAACGTTCGGTTTGGTGGGTATGCCGCTGTTGGCTGTGACGTCGTAGCTTATCTCATATAAATAGTTACCTACGACAACCTTGGTTATAAGTCCGTCGGCGACCGTGACCTCTATGGCACCGTTATATTCGCTATTGCCGATATAGATGTTTGTTGTTCCTTCCTTTAAAGTGAACTGTGTTATGTCTTTTATATAGTAATAAATAGCATCATAAAGAGTATTGAAGAACGAATATCCGTATAATCTATAACCGTTGGAATTCTTTAACCACGTAACCGTTCCGTTGCTCCATGATTCGGAGTCGCTTTCATTGGAGTAATACGCCAGCACTGTTATTTCGTAGGGCCTCGACGTATTCGGAACCGTGGCTACGGTGATGAAGGTGTCACCGGAGGAGTTGGTATTTTTCAGAATATAGCCGTCCCTTTTAAAACTTTCGCCTAAGGCGTGTTTCACTACGCCCGTGTCTCCGGTGTAAGCGACGACTTTAGCGTAAAGGGTTAGGTCGGCGGTTAGGTTAAGCGTTCCCGTGAGCTCGTCGGTAAAGGCGGCGTCTTTGAAAACGCCCTCCAGTACGGAATCGTCGGCGACTTCAATGTTTATATCGTTTGCGGAAAGCTCCGTGACCCCGAGTAGGTATTGCAAACTGCCGTCCTGGAGCACGACCGTTACCGTGTAAAGCCGCTCCCATGTGACCTCGGGGCGCGCGGGAAGGGCGTATTGGCCGCCGTCATATTTCAATTCGAGCGATATTCCGTTTACAGGCGTAGTTAACTTTGTCAGTCTGCCGTTTTCCACGGTGAACTCAAACGCCGTGCCGTTACGTGACATTGTGTATTTGCCGCCGCCTACGGCGATTACATTATTGACGATTGGCGGCAGAGTTGACAGAGTGGTAATATTGCCGTTGACGTATTCGTCCAAATACAAGGCATTGAGAGTGCCGTCGGCATTTTTGGGCGCGGTTAATTTTTGATATAAGTCTTGGTCGCTTTTGGTTGTGTCGTTGTAAGCGAAGTACACAACGCCGTCGATTATCCAATATCTCCTTGAATCGTAGCCCTGCGGTTCCGTGTGCTCCTCCTTAGCAATGAAGTACATATTATCAATGCTGCCGTTTGTTCGGTTAATCAGTGCTGTTTGAGTATTTCTAGAATCCGATGCGGTAAGATTATAACCCGTATACTGCGCTTCCGCGGCAATGATAGCGGCGGTTACGATAACATCGGCATTCGTTGCGGCACCCCACTTGGCGTAAACGCTTGTTTCGCCGGAAAAGTCGGTTACATCGGCTATGCTGAATGCGGTGGTTCCGGCCGTGTCGGTGTACCAACCCAAAAATAGGGAGCCGTCCTTTGTCGGGGCATCGGGTAACGTCAATTCGGCGGCGTGTCGTACCGTCCTCGTTGCGTAAACCGCACCGTCAACCGTGAACTTTATCGTCAAATCCCGTTCGGGGTCTATTGCCCTCAGCTTGGCATAGACTTGTATTTCGCCTGCGAAGACCGTTACGCCGGAGATTTGGAACGCGGTCGTGTATGTCTCGTCGACATACCATCCGAGGAATGCAAAGCCGGCCTTTTCGGGGGCGGTGGGTAACGTAAACTCGGCGGCGTTTTTAGCCGTCTTGGTGGCGAAAACCGCGCCGTCTACATAAAAATTTATCGTCAGTGTATCCGCCTCAACGGCTCTCCATTTGGCGTATGCCTGAATGTTTGCGGACGGTTTTTTGAGGTCGACATTGTGGATGTCGAATGCCGCGATGAGAGTGTCCTTGTCAGTGAACCAGCCGTCGAAGGCGAAGCCGTCCTTTGTCGGCTCGGCGGGCAGCGCGAAGCTTTCTTTAAGCTCTACCGAGGCGTAAAGCGCGTCGTCCACGTAGAACTGCGCGTAATAGGTTTTCTTGGTGCATGCACTCAAGGCGATGATGCTTAATAGCATCAGTATCACGACAGGTATGAGCCGTGAAAACTTTGAGGAACTTTTCATAGTTATTTACTCCCTTGTTTTTTCGCACATTATATATGCGCTAGAAATTTTATTAATTTTACCATGTGAGAGGTGATATTACAACTCATATTTTAGAATCCTCCCAAATGGGCTTAATTTAACACAAAATTGATTTTTTATGTGGGCATTTTACACGTTTTTCAAGGCACTTATTGACGGATGTTCAGTATGGCAAACTCATTTCATTCGTTTGCCGTCCGGGGTGTTTAGGTTAAACATAAGGAGTGGACAAAAGGTGTCCTCTATGATATAATATAAGAAATGAGAACAACGAAGATACAAGAAGGGCGAAGATGCCCAAAGTGCGGACGGATAGAAAACCAACGGAATGCCGGATAT
>JAITPR010000042.1 GCA_031289315.1 Clostridiaceae bacterium
GCTTGAGCTTCTGTTCTTTTTGCTACGCGGCAAAAAGAACCAAAAAACGCGCAAGCGTGACGCTTGACCCTGTTTTTTGCGGAAACCTTTGCCGCCTTGCGACAAACCTTTCCGCAAATTCCCGTCCAAACATTACCCTTTCCGCCCTTACTTCCCTCCGTCCCCTAAACTATGGGAGAGGTGGGTTCCTTATCCTGTCACCCCCTACCCAAATTGGAACGCTTTCTTTATCCTGTCACCTTGAGCGCAGTCGAACCGAGCCGCTAAATTGCGAATGCAATTTACTCACTTATCGGAGCGTTAGCAGAGATAAGTGCAGAGAGGCGAGGTCGAGCCGCTAAATTGCCAATGCAATTTACTCACTTATCGGAGCATTAGCGGAAATAAGTGCAGAGAGGCGAGGGAAAGGACCCCGGAATGGGTGCGCAAACCTTTATGTCACAATCCCATGCAACGCGCATAAAGCTGTACAAGGTCAGCGGCATTCGCCGCCTCCAATAATGCGGGGGCTTCGCCGTAGACGTAAAAGGTTTCATCTTCGATACGCCCATGCAATCCGCATTCACTTAGATGTCCTTAATCGTCATCAGAGTCCCCATCGCCATTCTCATCTCCGTCGTCGTCAACGGGCTTTAGGAACATCACCGAATTGGCGGGTATTATCAGCTTAGTGCTGTAGGGTTGCCCGTGCATAGGTTTTTCGGAGGTTTTAAACGTCATGCGTCTAGTGCTGGTACCGCCGTACTTTTGCATACTGGACAGCAATTCCGTTTTGTAGGAGCAGTTTTCGGGAACGCCCATACGGTATTTAACCCTCTCCGTACCGGAGAAATTCAAAACGGCTACGATGTAGCTTCCGTCCTTAGCGTAGCGGATAAACGATATTATGTTCTGCATATTATCGTCAACCACAAGCCATTTAAAGCCGGCGGCGGCGGTATCCTGCTCATACATGGCGGGAGTTTTGAGATAGAACTCATTCAAGTCCTTCACAAACTTTTGCAGGGTGCGGTGGCGCGGAAAATCGAGCAAGAACCAATCCAATTCTTGCGTATAGTTCCACTCTATAAACTGCGCGAACTCACTGCCCATAAAGGTAAGTTTTTTACCGGGATGCGCGGTCATATAGCCGTAAAACGCCTTTAAACCCTCAAATTTAGCCTCGTACTCTCCGGGACACTTACCTATCATGGACGCCTTACCGTGTACAACCTCGTCATGCGAAAGCGGCAAAACGTAGTTTTCCGAAAAGGCGTATGTAATGGAAAAAGTCAGATTTCCGTGCATATTTTTTCTAAAAAGCGGGTCGCAGGACAAATATTTAAGGCTGTCGTTCATCCAACCCATGTTCCACTTCAGGTTAAAGCCCAGCCCCCCGTCGTACGCGGGCATAGTCACCATAGGATAGGCGGTGGACTCCTCCGCAATCGTCATTGCACCGCGGTACTTTGAGAGAATGGCGGTGTTCATAGCGCGCAGAAAATCGCGTGCTTCAAGGTTATAGTTGCCGCCGTACTCGTTGCGTACCCAGTCGCCGTCCTTACGTCCGTAGTCCAAATATAGCATAGACGCTACGGCGTCAAGCCTTATTCCGTCTATGTGGTAGGCGTCGAACCAAAACATCGCCGCGGAAATCAAAAAGCTTTTGACCTCATTTTTGCCGAAGTCGTATATTTTAGTACCCCATTCCTTATGCTCACCCTTTCGCGGGTCGGCGTACTCGTAGAGAGCGGTGCCATCGAAATCCGCCAGTCCGTGGCGGTCCTTAGGAAAGTGCGACAGCACCAAATCCAGCAGCACGCCTATCCCGGCGCGGTGGCACTTGTCGACGAACGCCATGAAATCCTCCGGCGTCCCGAAGCGCGACGTCGGCGCAAACAGACCGGTAGTTTGATAACCCCACGAACCGTCGAACGGATATTCCGTAATCGGCATAAGCTCCACATGCGTGTAGTTCATTTTTTTGACGTAGGGAATAAGCTCGTCCGCCAGCTTCTCGTAGTTATAGTAATTGCCGTCCTGATATTTCCTCCACGAACCGGCGTGAAGCTCATACACGTTAACGGGACGCTCGTAGGGAATGAAGGTTTCGCGTTCGCGCAACCATTTCTTGTCGCCCCATTTATAGCCGCTTATATCGTAAAGCTTAGAGGCGTTGCCGGGAGCGGTTTCGAAGTGGAGCGCGTATGGGTCGATTTTGTTTACCGTTTCGCCGCTCTTAGTCGTCACGGCGAACTTATAGCCGTCGTACCGTTTAGGACCTGCGATATACGCCGTCCATACGCCGTTGTCGTCGACTTCCATTTTGTTCACGCCGGGAGTCCAATCGTTAAATGAGCCTATGACCGAAACTTCGGACGCCGCCGGCGCCCATACTCTGAAACGCCACAAGTCGACCCCGTCTTTGGAAATCTTCACCGGTGACATCAGTTTGTAGGCTTCATAATTGGTCCCTTCATGGAAAAGATAAAGGGGATAGCTGTCTTGCGTATTCATTGTAATCATTATATCAAAACTTAATAAATAATACAACCGCCTTTGACAAAATTTTACCTATATGTTTATAAGATATTCACACTTTCTTATAATTTATTCGCAAAACGCGGCAAAAATGTCTTTTCCCGCTCTTTCGCCCGGGAAATTCCCGAAAAAACGATCCCCCGACCGCATTTCCCATTTTGCGCTTTTTGTAGGAATTTGCCCTCTTTTTAAAAATAATGCGAAAATCCGCACAAATCTGCATTTAGGATTTTCCGCGCCCATGCAACATAAAGCTAAGCCCTCCACTTGAAAAAGCCCAATGCATTGAATATGGAATACGCAGAAGTAACTAAAGAACGGTAGCCTGAGGATTTGATACTAATAGCTTTAAAAACGCGGAATGCGGCAAGGGTTACTTGCGTACTTCGCGTTTTTCAAGTAATCAGTGTCAAGCTTCAAGCTTGCACGGTTTTTGTTCTTTTTGACGTGTGTCAAAAAGAACAAGAGAAGCTTATGGTTTTTCGGTTCCTTTTTGGGGACCAAAAGGAACTCTACTCACCCAACTGTTCGCACTACAAACACCTGTGCATAGGGTTTAAGGGTGGAGGCGATAGCGTTCAGGGTATCGGTGTCGTTCGCGAAAACGACAAAACCGCTTCCGCTACCCGTCATAGAACAGGGTGCGGAATAAGGTTCGCAAGCCGATGCGACGAGCGCGGAGAAAGCTTTTAGGCGCGGTTCGCAAGCAGATGCGCCGGTATATAGGGCATTCTTTAGGTTAGCCTTAAGAAGGTTTATGTTGTGAGAGCGCAACGCTTCTGCGATAAGCGGGATATCAGCCGTTTCGCCGCCGGTCATATCGTACGCCGCATACGCCGCCGCCGTAGAAACGGGGAAATCGGGCACGGCAATCATCAGATTGGTTGAGGGAAGGGAGAGTGGGGAAAGCCTTTCGCCGATGCCTTGCACACGTGCCGCACCGCAAGCATACATAAATGGAACATCACTGCCGGCGGCAAGCAACATGTCCCTATCGGGTTGACGGGCGGTGTTGAGCGCGGCAAGCGCGCGGAACACTCCGGCGGCGTCGGCAGACGAACCGCCCAAACCGCCACCTACGGGAATACGTTTTTTTATGCTTACGGAGTACCCGCCGCCGTAGCGACCTGTGTAAATCCGCAGGGCTTTGAGGGCGCTGTTTTCGCCCTCTACGGGTACGTCGGTGCGGACGGAAAGCGCGTCGCCGTCACACTTACGCACGGTTATCTCGTCGCATAGGGAAACGGTACACATAATCGTGTCGATTGTGTGAAACACGCCCGCCCGCCCCGTGACGTTTAAGCCGATGTTGATTTTCGCGTACGCGTTAAGCGTTATCTCCGTCATATAAAAACCCTATGTAAACGGGGTGTGGACAATCTGCAGTTACGACTTGCTGCTTGAGAAAATCTTTTATCACCGCGAACTGTCCACTCCCTGTAACCGCTTTCTTTTCCCTATGGGAACGTCTTACTTACTTATTTTTTCAACAACCACGGAACAAGCCACCAACCCTGATTGCGGTGAGTGGTTACCAGCCCCGTCATGCGACTATTTTTTTTTCGGCGATTACGGAACAAGCCACTCGCCCCTGATTGCGGTGAGTGGTTACCAGCCCCGTCATTTGGCGCGAATACAACCCAGCAAGCTTGCCGTCGTAGACGAACATACCGGTCATATTTCCGTAGCTTTCCTTTTTTTCAACGCCGTCCTTATCACAATATATGTTCGTAGTTTTGTAAGGAGGACAGTACCTTTGCAAAACGAAGCCCTGCCCCGTGTGTTCGCGTATAAGACCTTCCCATTCCGCGTGCGAAAAATCTCCGCCGGTCGCCACTCCGCGTGAGCCGTAGCGGTCGGCGGGCTTAATCAGCCATGAGCTTTTGTCCTTTAGAACGGCGTCTATATCAAAGCACCCCTCGTCCAAACAATAGGTTTCCGGCACGTGAGCGGCAATAAAGGCGTTCTCGAAGGCGGTCAAAAACGCGGCGGTTTCCGGAAAGCGTAAAATCCTAAACAGGTGTTTATTGTGTATTATTTGCGTCCTAAACGCACCGATTACGCAAACGGCGTCCGCTTTAACGGCGGCAATAAAATCCTTTATGCCGTCGTATTTTTCCATACATTCGGAGGTAACCGCCCTTCGGTAAACGGCGTCTATCCTTATGCCATCTTTGGTATACAGTGCGCCGCTCTTAAAGCGTAGGTCGCGAATTTCGCTTATGACGGTATTTATGCCGCGCTTTAAAAATGCCGCCTTAAAGACATTAAACTCGCCGTTTGTGGCGCTTTCCAAAAAGTCGACTATTGCGACGGTAGGGTTTTCGACGCGCTTTTTATAGCCGCCGTATATTTTCATGAACGTGTCCACCCAACTGTCGAACAACTCAAAGCTTTTAAAGCGGTATTTTTCGCCGAATTTAGCCCATAATTTGCTACCATTCCACGCGTTAAAAATTTCCCTGTCCTCATTCATAGCGCTTGCGCCGTCTGCGTTGAACTCACAGAATTTAAAGTCAAAATTTTCCTCGTTAAAGAAAATATCCAACCGCGATATGGGTAGCAGACTGTCATAGCCCGCCGGAAGCAAAATCAGCTTTTCTAGCTCCTCGGAGAACGGGAATAGCTTGCGGTAATCGGCGTCGTCTAAGTAGCGTCCGATTACCTTTTCAAGTATACCCGCCGTAGTCTCCGCCGCGTCCTCTATAACCTCGTACGCCTCCGGAGTAAACATCTTCGGCGCCCCCTGAAACTCCAACTGTCCGTATCGGAAGGTGGCGGTAGACTGCCGTATATATTCCGCCGCACCCTTGAAGTCGGCGACAAAGCCCTGGCTTTTTGCCAAAGCCAAATATTCATTTAACATCTCTTGCATATCCATAATCATTTTGCCCTTTTTATTCCACCCTTTTTGACAGCGGCAACAACAGCTTTTCGCGCCCCGCGCCCCTTTTGTTTAACGCCGTATTTGCGTTTAATATCGCCTTTACGGACGCAATTATTTTGCCCTTTTTGACAGCGGCAACAGCAGCTTTTCGCGCCCCGCGCCCCTTTTGTTTAACGCCGTCGCCGCCGCATCGAACAGCACGTCGATTAGTTCGGTCGCCTTTGCTCCGTATACGCAAGCCTCCGAGCCCAGTTGTTTAAGTTCCTCAAACGCGGCGTACGCGTCGTCGTCCGTAACCGTGGAGAACCTCTCCACAAGCGCCGCAAGCGTGCCGCCGTAAAATAGCCCTTCCGCAAGCGCCGTAAGCGCAACCGCCTCCGGCACGGGCAGACTGTCCGCCATGCGTATTTCTATAAAGCTTTTGAGTCGTACATACGGGAAAAACATGGACAGGACATGCTCCGCTTCGGCTTCGGTCATGACGCGCCCGCCGTATATGTCTCTTATTTTTTCGCCACCGGTGTAGCGCAAGCCGCCGCCGTCTATAACTAGGATCGCCGGCGCGTTGAGGATATAATCCGCGTAATCCCCGAAACCGAAATCCGGCTTCGTAAGCGCTCCCGGCACGAACATGGAGCGGTCCCGGTCAACGTCCTCCCAAACGTACGTGCGTATCATGCGCTTGTCGGCTGCTTCGCCTTCGAACACCGGCGCGTTGTCGGTGATAAAGGCAAGCAGCGGCGTAATAGCATTGGCAAGGCGGAATTTGCCGATAAAATCCGCTTCGGAAGAGTAGTCCACGGAGACCTGCGTAGCGGCAGTACCGCGCATCATATTTATTCCGCGGCTGCCGGTGCTTGCGAAGTAATTGTCCATCATGCGGTAACGTAGCTTCGGGATAAGCGGCAACTCACGGACGCGGCTTTTGGGCTGATAGCCGGTAAGCATAAGCTCTAAGCCCGCCGCGTTTAAAATCGGTTCGGCTTCAATCCGGAATTTTTCATACTCCGCGGCAATTTCTTCCGTCGTTAGAAACTCACCCGCGCTCACCTCAAGCTGCGCCGCCGGCTCCAAGGTGATAAGACATTTATCGCGTTTAAGCCCCGCCAAATGCCCGTCCGAATAAATTTTTTCGTCATAAAAACTGGAAAGCGCCTTTAAAACGTCCTCTATACCGCCGCTTTCATAATACGACGCGGCGGACTTATCCGCCTTTTTTACGACAAAGTGTTCAAGCTCTAAGCCTAAGCTTTTTTTGTTTTTGGCTCCGCCCTCGAAGTGCTTTACAAGAACGCGCTTGTTTTCTTCATAAAAGTCCATAATTTTACATCTCGTATTTTAGGGTGTGACAATTCGGGACGACTTGCAGACAAGAAAATATTTTGTCATCGCGAATTATTCCCACCTGTATTTTACCGCCGTTTTTGTCGATTTAAACCGCGTTTTTTGACATATATATGCATGTCGGTTTAGTTACGCCGCGCTTACGTTGTATTGCCGCCACAACTGCTAGTGCGCCGCGCCCCGTTGTGCTTGCCGCCACAACTGTTTAGTGCTCCGCGCCCCGTTGTGCTTGTCGTAAACGGTTCTGCGGCGCATAAAATACAAGCGCGCATTGCTTAGGTAATCCGGGCTGAAAGCCTTTTCACATTGCTTTGGCGTTCAAGGCTGAAACCTTTTTACGCCGCGCAAAGGCGCGCTCAATATATTGAGTGAACGGCTTTCTCCGTAAGGCTTTTGGGCAGGAATTTGGCAAGGAACACAAATATCCGATACTTGCCGCCGGCTATCCGCTCCTTGGGCGGGCGTCTTTTTAACACCGCCTTATAGGCAATCCGCGCAACCGCCGCCGCGCTCATACCGTTTTGCTCATCCCGTTCCATTACCGCCACGGATTTTTTACACGCCTCCGAATAAACGCCGTTGCCGTCGTCGGTTTCCCGGCTGTCGGTAAAGCCGGTTTTGGCGTCCCCCGGAAGCACATTTATCACCTTTACGCCAAACTGCTTCACCTCTCCGCGCAGCGCGGAAGCAAGCGAATCTACCGCCGCCTTTGTCGCGCTGTAAAAGGCTTGAAAGGGTATAGCTATTTTGGATGCTACGGAGCTTACGTTAAGTATGCGTCCGCGGCTCTGCCGGAGGTACGGCAATGCGTGCTTTATCATGTGGAACGCGCCGAAAAAATTCACGTCGAATATGTATTTGACGCGCTCCGCCTCCGCGCTCTCCACCGGTCCCGCAATGCCCATGCCGGCGTTGTTCACGAGGATGTCCAGTCCGCCGGTTTCCTCAATCACCGCCGCCACGGCGCTTGCACAAGCCTCCTCCGACGTCACGTCGCACACGATACCGCGCACTCCGTTCTCCGATTTGCCGGAGCGTGAAGCGCCAAAAACCGTATATCCGCCGCTTGCAAACAACGCCGCCAGCTCCTTGCCGATGCCCGACGACGCGCCCGTTATAAGCACCGTTTTTGGTCTTATTTCCTTAAAATTCGCGTTTTTTGCCATAATTTTTCACTCCGTAATAGGGTGTGGATAATGCGTTTTAGGATAAATTCACCTCCGTTTGGGGATACGAAGAGGAATTTCTGCACTTTTTTACACCCGCTTTCAAGCCAACCGCATTATAAGCCCATATATCGCGGAAAGTCAAGATTTAATGCCACTTTTTCTTTGGATTTCTTTTTTTGTCGAAATTTGCCTTGTTTTGCCCTTTTTCACATTTTTTGACGGCTTTATGGTATTTTCATAGAGATTTACCGGTGGGGCGCTTTAAGCGCCCCCCAAAGGAGATAAGATACAGCAATGAGCAACATAAAACACCCCAAAGGCGATACGGTACAACTATGAGCAACATAAAACACCCCAAAAGCGATACCGCAATAAAAAACATGAAATCCAAAGGAGATACGGTACAACTATGAGCAATATAAGACACCCCAAAGGAGATACGGTACAACTATGAGCAATATAAGACACCCAAGAGGAAAATTACGAAAACTGGCTTCGGAGGCTAAACGGCGCATGCGTACCAATCATTACGAGCCTCCGCAACCCCCTACGCCCAAAAGCAAGCTACCCATTGTGGAAAAAGCGCTGTACGAAAAAATCATTTCCGTGATAAAAAATGAGGCGGATAGTATGCAAAGCCCGCTGTCGCAAATTATTGATTTCAATAAAATGGCGGAGATGTCGCCCGTCGAACAACAGCGCTACATACTGAAAATGGCGGAGCTTTACCGTACTCTTAAACACGAGTACTACGAAACCGCAAAACATTCATCATAGTGCGGGCAAATCTTTCGAATTTGCTTTGAAAAGTGCCGCTTGTATGGTAAAATGATATTACTATTTCTAAATCACATGCAAAATGGTGTGTCCTTGTTAATATTACGGACACGCGTTTGCGGATACGGTTTAAAACGAGGTAATTTATGAGTTATTCGGACACATACCGTCAGTGGATCGCTTCGGCGGAGCTGTCGGCGGAGGATCGCGCGGCGCTTGCCAAAATCAAGGGCGACGACGACAAAATTAAAGCCCTGTTCGGTGCGGAACTGGAATTCGGAACGGCCGGCATGCGCGGCGTACTGGAGTTAGGCACAAACCGCATGAACATCTTCACCGTGAAGCGCGCCACAAAGGGCTTTGCCGACTACGTTAATTCTACCGGCAAGGATTTTGCCGCGCGCGGCGTCGTGATTTCGTACGACACGCGGCATAAAAGCGTTGATTTCGCTATTGCCGCTGCACGCGTGCTTTCCGCAAACGGCGTACGCGTTTTTCTCATGGAGGACGTGCGTCCCGTTCCCGTTTGCTCGTTTGCAATCCGGCACCTAAACGCGGCGGGCGGTATAATGATAACCGCGTCGCATAACCCTAAGCAATACAACGGCTACAAGGTTTACGGCGACGACGGCGCACAGCTTTCTCCGGAGGCGACGGAAACTGTGGTCGATTTTATCGGAAAAAGCGGCTATTTCGGCGTTGCAGAGGCGGATACGGCGCTTACGCCCGCCAGCATAAAGGGCAAGGACGGCTTTAAAGCCGATAAGTATATAACCGTCGTCGGAGCCGTCATTGACGAAGCCTACTTCAAGGCAATCGAAAAGCTTGCGCTCTCCCCGGACGCCGTCAAAAAGGTCGGCAAAACCCTTAAACTGGTGTATACTCCCCTCCACGGCAGCGGCTATAAGCCGGTTACCACCATACTAAGACGCATGGGGATTTCCGTTACCGTCGTGCCGGAGCAAGCCGAACCAAACCCCGACTTCCCAACCGTCCCCGTACCTAACCCCGAAGACCCCGCCGCTCTTAAAATGGCGGTTGCCCTAGCCAAACAAATCGGCGCGGACGCGGTTATCGGTACCGACCCCGACAGCGACCGTATGGGCGTAGCCGTGCGTAACCGCGACGGTGAATTCGTACTGCTCAATGGCAACCAAACCGGAAGCTTGCTTTGCTCTTATATATTGGACAGAAAAAGCAAAAACGGTACTTTAAATGCTAATTTTGCTATTGTAAAGACAATTGTAACGACCAATCTCGCCGCGGACATCGCCGCAGATTACGGCGCCGCCTCCTTTGACGTGCTTACCGGATTTAAATTTATAGGTGAAAAAATAAAGGAGTGGGAGACCTCTAAGGAGTTTTCCTTCCTATTCGGCTTCGAGGAAAGCTACGGATATTTGGCGGGAACACACGCCCGCGATAAGGACGCCGTGGTCGCCGCTATGCTGTTCGCCGAAATGGTGTGTTACCTGAAAACGATAGGCGATACCGTCTATGGATACCTAACCGAACTCTACGATAAATTCGGTTATTACTGCGAAAAGAGTTCCGCCGTCTTTTATGACGGTATAAACGGAATGAATGAAATGCGCGCGATTATGGATAAGCTCCGCGAAACTAAATTGACCGTTTTCGCCGACGTTCCCGTGGACGCCGTGTCCGATTTGGACGCCGGTATAAAATATAACACCGACGGTAGTATGGAGGGTATCGACTTGCCGTACTCGAACGTCGTCAAATTTCACCTCGAAGGCGGAGATTGGGTCTGCGCCCGCCCAAGCGGTACGGAACCTAAGCTTAAACTCTACGTTTCCGCTAAACGCCCCTCCCCCGCCGCCGCTTCCGCCGCCGCCGATACCTACCTAAAAGCCATGTCTGCTATTTGCAAATAAACGGGTTCGCCATTCGCGGAGCAAGGTATTTGCCTTTCTTTGCACAGTGAGGAGTGCGGGAAACCAAGGTGACAATCTAAATAACTCTCACCTTTATGGGGGATATCCGCTTTTGGTGGAATGCTTTATGCGCATTGCAGGGGGATGTGGCGTAGTGGTTTGCTTTATGCGCGTTGCAGGGGGGATGTGGCGTAGTGGTTTGCTTTATGCGCGTTGCAAGGGAATGTGGCGTAGTGGTTTGCGCTCCTATTTAGGGGACCTTTCGACTACGTGCTTACACACTCCGCTCAAGGTGACAGTCTAAAAAAACACGCTCCCATAAGGGGTGACAGTCTAAATAACCCGCATTTAATAAAGTGACGTTTAATAAAGCAACTAGAGAAAGATATAGCATGTTCCGCATTTAATAAAGTGATGTTTAATAAAGCAACTAGAGGAAGATATAGCATGTTCCGCATTTAATAAAGTGACGTTTAATAAAGCAACTAGAGAAAGATATAGCATGTTCCGCATTTAATAAAGTGATGTTTAATAAAGCAACTAGAGAACGGTAGTTTGATGATTAACACTGAATAAATTTAAAAACGCGGAATGCATAAGGGTTACCTTACGTATTCCGCGTTTTTCAAGTAATCAGTGTCAAGCTTCAAGCTTGCGT
>JAITPR010000050.1 GCA_031289315.1 Clostridiaceae bacterium
TTGTTTGGCTAAATGTTAAAGTTTGTGTGAATACATTTGTGCGGAACGGGGGCTTCGCCGTAGACGGAAAGGCTTGCAGCTCCGATACTGGGGACCTTTCGACTTCGCTCAAGGTGACAATCTACGCGGAGCGGATTGCTCGAGATGACAGCCTAAAGAGCACTATTCGCAGTCTGCTCAAAGTGACAGCCTAAGGAACCCACTATTCGCGGTCTGCTCAAGGTGACAGCCTAAAGAACCCACTTCTATTTGGGCGAACTAGTTTATGCGGAAGGTGATGCATGTTCCGCATTTAATAAAGCAATGTTTGATAAAGCAATTAAAGGACGGTAATTTGATGATTTGATACTAATAAATTTAAAAACGCGGTTGACAAGCAAGGTACTTGCGCCAACCGCGTTTGTTAAAGATTATCAGTGTCAAGCTTCAAGCTTGCGCATTTTTTGGTTCTTTTTGCCGCGCAGCAAAAAGAACTCCTCTCAATCCAACAATCACGCTTTGCCGGCGCAGCCTAAGACTTCAACGAGTTTATGTTTGACGATGGCTTTGATGTTAGCGCGCGCGGGTCCTAAATATTGACGCGGGTCGAAGTGAGTGGGGTTTTCGGCGAAGTACTTACGTACGGACGCGGTGAACGCCATTCTGAGGTCGCTATCAATATTGATTTTGCAGACCGACATGGAAGCGGCTTGACGCAACATATCTTCGGGAACGCCTTGTGCGCCCGCCATATTACCGCCGAACTCGTTGATGATTTTGACGAATTCTTGCGGAACGGAGGAAGCGCCGTGGAGCACGATGGGGAAACCGGGAAGACGTTTGCCGACTTCTTCTAGTATGTCGAAGCGGAGACGGGGGGCGGTTTTAAATTTAAATGCGCCGTGGCTAGTGCCTATGGCGATTGCCAAGCTATCCACGCCGGTTTTGGTTACGAATTCCTCGACCTCGTCGGGACGGGTAAAGGCGGCGTCCTTATCGGACACGTTGACAGCGTCTTCCACGCCGGCTAAACGTCCGAGTTCGGCTTCAACGACAACGCCTCTTGCGTGGGCGTATGCAACGACCTTTTTTGTGAGGGCGATGTTTTCTTCAAAGGAGTGGTGAGAAGCGTCAATCATGACGGAGGTAAACCCGTTGTCCACGGAATCCTTGCAAAGCTCGAAGGTGTCGCCGTGGTCTAAGTGCAAGCAGATGGGAAGTCCGCTGTCTATAACGGCCGCTTCCACCATTTTCTTAAGGTAGGTGGGATTGGCGTACTTTCTAGCGCCGGCGGAAACTTGTAAAATCAAAGGCGCCCGTTCTTCCTTGGCGGCTTCGACGATACCCTGTATGGTTTCCATGTTGTTGACGTTGAACGCGCCGATTGCGTAACCGCCCGCGTAGGCTTTCTTGAACATTTCAGTTGATGTGACTAACGGCATAATTTTTATGTCCTCCAAATATTATGTGAGTTTGTATTTGCCTAAAACCTACGGTATAGCGTTGGCGAAGCCGAAACACACTAAAAAGTGATTTTGCGGTAAGCCGCGCGGCTTCAGTGGGATTAGGCGCGACTGTATTATATAATAAAGTGATTAAAAACGCTAGCAAAATACTAAGCAAATTAAAAAACCGTGGAAAAAGTTATACATAAACGGCACATAAGGGTTATAATATATTCGGCACGATGTACATGCGTGGAATTTACTTTAAGTCTACGCGACCGAGCGGCGGACTAGCGGTACCATTAGGCGGTATGGCGTCCGCTTTAAACCGGGCGTGCGTGCAGAGAACATGGGACTAACATGGCGCGGGGGAAACGGTCAATACTGTAATATGCCGGGCATGCGTGTAGAGCGCGCGGAATTAAAAGGGTACGCCGAACGAAAGTTCAACGCTATATGTGCGTCGTGTATGTGCGCAAGAAGCGTGCGGGACTAAAATAAAAACAATATAAAATAAGCGCGGGATAACGGAACGGCAATAAAATATGGTACCGTACGGCGTCCGCACTTAAGGAGGATTTAAACATGTTACATGATGAAAGGCAAGCGGTGTTGGCAAAAAATCTTGTCAATTATTCGTGCGAGGTAAAGCCGGGCGAAAAGGTTTGGATTGATGTTAGCGGAGCGGATACGGCGTTTATCAATCTGCTTCAGCGGGAGGTCTTTAAGGCGGGCGGTGAGCCGCACGTGCATTTATCCGACAACCGCGTTAAGCGCGAAATGCTGATGAGCGTAACCGACGAGCAATTGAAATTTATGGCGGAGCGCGACGCTAAGCTGATGAGCGAAATGCAAGCCTATATAGGCGTACGCGGCGGCAACAACAGCTTGGAGCTTGCGGATGTCCCCGCCGATAGGATGCAAGCCTATATGAGCCTGTACAGCCATAAGGTACACCACGAGATACGCGTTAAAGCCACTAAGTGGGTGGTATTGCGCTATCCGACGGAGGGAATGAGCCAGCTTTCCGGTATGAGTACGGATGCGTTTGAAAATCACTATTTCAACGTCTGTAATCTGGACTACGCTAAAATGGACGAAGCAATGACGTCGCTTGTCGAGCTTATGAACCGCACCGACAAGGTGCGGCTGGTCGCTAAGAATACCGACATCAGTTTTAGCATTAAGGATATACCTTCGATAAAGTGTTCGGGGCTTCGGAACATTCCCGACGGAGAGGTTTACACGGCTCCAGTGCGCGACAGCATAAACGGCGTTATAAGCTATAACGTCCCCTCTATCGAGAACGGAATCAAGTTTGAAAACGTACGGTTGGAGTTTAAAAAAGGGAAAATCGTAAAAGCAACCGCCAACTTCACAAAGGAAGTCAATGAAATTTTCGACACCGACGCCGGAGCGCGTTACGTCGGAGAGTTCGCGTTGGGCGTGAATCCCTATATCACCAAACCGATGGGCGACATACTTTTTGACGAGAAAATATCCGGCTCCATACACTTCACTCCGGGCGCGTGTTACGAGGACGCGTGGAACGGCAACGAGTCGGCGGTACATTGGGATTTGGTTTTGGCGCAAACACCGGAATACGGTGGCGGCGAAATCTGGTTCGACGGAGTGCTAATCAGAAAGGACGGGAAATTTATTTTGCCCTCCTTGTATTGCTTGAACCCGGAAAATTTAATCGCAAATAAATAAATGCAAGACTTTTTCAGTGCTTGCCGTCGGATGTCGGCGGTTGCCTTTATGGGGACGGCTAATGACGGCATAATATCTGAGCCGCACTTGCCGACATTTCCATGTCATTGCGGGGACGGGTTTGCCATATGACAGCATAATACGCCGTTCGACAAAACATGCGGTTACACGCGCTCCCGCTTTATTTATAGTAAAGTAATGACTAGGGCGTGCCGCTACTCAAGGTGGGTTGTGTGAATTTAAACTTTACACAAAAGAACCATTAGTGTCAACACACCCTAAACTACTTTACAAGGTAGGTATGACGAGGTGGAAACCGTAAAAGCTAAAATTATAATCGACCGAGAGGTGTGCGCGCGGTTAGCGGAATGGATAAAACCCGTTATGTCCGGAGGACACGTAGCCGTATTTGCGGATACTCCGCTTGCAAACGCCGTTTATGACGCTAAAAGCAGTATGTTAAGTAGCGATTACAAGGTAAGCGCATTGACGCTTGACGTGCGTGCGCCGTTTTCGGAGAAGCTTGACGCACTGCGGGCGTTGCCGGAATATATAAGGCTGTTCGTGGGAATAGGCGGTGGCGAAGCCGCGGAGCTTGCCAAAATTGCGGCGGGCGAACGAGGAGCGTTGTGTGTTCCCGTTGCGGCGGCTCCGTCTTCAGAAAGCTTTATTGCGCCGGCTACCGCTAAGGGAGTTTTTAAGGCTCCCGTCATGGTGCTTGCGGATAAAACCTTGATTGCGGCGGCTCCGGCGCGCTTGATTGCTTCCGGAGCCGGGCTTATGTATTCGGCGTGGATTACTTTTTTTGATTTGCGCTATGAGGAATACCTTTCCGGAGAGGAAAATCCGTCGACACAAAAACTTAAAAAACTTCTGGTTGAGTTCGACGGGGTACCCAAAGATGCGGATTTTCCAAACCGCCTCTGCGAATATCTGATGCGGCTAGGTATTATAAAGCAGGATATAGGAGTTGTCGGGGCGGCGGACGCCGCGGGACAAGCGCTTGCCTACTCCGTAGATTTGTATCAAGGAGAGGCGGCATTTGTTTCCGCCTATGCAATCGCCTTTCTATACCGCGCTTATCTCAAAAACACCGTCGGTGTAACGGATACGTTATTGCCAGCGGATAAAATTAAAACGCGCAAGCTCCTTCAAAAGAAATTCGGCGTCAATTATTTTGCCGGGCTGACTAGCGCGGATTTTGCGGGACATAACAACTATTTTAAGCACAGTTTTATAGTCGGCGAATACCGCGCCGATTTGCTTGCCGCCGCGGAGCTTTTTGATATGCGTGAAAAACAACGCGCGTTCAGAAGAATGTACGATGACGCGGGGTTCGCGCTGAAAGCTAAGCTTTCCGTAAAGGAGCTGCTGCGCGCGGTGTCGCTGTCCGGCGAAATCGCAGAGGGGACGTTTCTAAAGCAGATGAAAGACATAGGCTTTTTGGAACACTGTTTATAACCGTATGCGCTTTAGGCAACACCGTGTACCTTTTCTGAATGTCTTTTGACGGAGAACAAGCCGTACATAGCGCCGTACCGTTTTCTAACGGTCTTCTAACGGGCAAAAAACCGCGAAGTATCATTCTATGCGCATGCGCACCTTAGGATAAAACATATGAAGAAAAAAAATTTAAAGAATATAGAGCTTTTTTTACTTGACTTAGACGGCACCGTCTATATTGGAACTAAGGAAATTCCCGGTTCTTTTGACGCAATACGCAAGCTTCGTGCAGCGGGAAAACGCGTCTGCTTCTTTACCAACAATTCGTCACGCACACATTTGGATTATGTGGATAGGTTGGGAGGTATGGGGCTGACCGTAACCGCCGACGAAATTTATACCAGCGGGCAAGCGTCCGCGGAATTTATCGCCGAAAAATACGCCGGAAGCCGCGTCTTTGTGTTGGGCAACGAAAAGCTTAAGGCGGAGCTTGCGCTGTATGGCGTGGTATGCGTCGACGAAAATCCGGACTTGGTTTTACTAGGGTTCGACACGTCGCTCACCTATGATAAGCTGTTTAAATTCTGTACCTACGTGGCGGCGGGCAAGCCTTACATCGCCACCCACCCCGACAATAATTGTCCGGCGGAGCCTTGCCCCATGCCGGATGCCGGTGTGCTGATTGAAGCCGTACGGCTTACGGTTAAGCGTACTCCTGACTATATAGCGGGCAAGCCGTATACCATTGCAGGAGACGGCGTAAAAAGGCGCTTCGGGCTTCCTGCGGATAAAATAGCCATGGTAGGCGACCGGCTCTATACGGATATTAAATTCGGCGTCAACAACGGCTTTGCGTCTATCCTCGTGTTTAGCGGCGAAACGACAAAGGAAGACGCCGCGCAATCCGATATAAAAGCTGATTTTGCGTTCGAGTCCGTTAAAGACATAGTGACCGCTCTGGGACTTTAAGCCTGAAGCTTGAGCCTCTGTTCTTTTTGCTGCGCGACAAAAATAACCAAAAACCGCGCAAGCTTGAAGCTTGACACTGATTACTTGAAAAACGC
>JAITPR010000014.1 GCA_031289315.1 Clostridiaceae bacterium
ACCTTGAGCAGACCGCGAATGCGGTCGTCGTCGAAAGGTCCCCTTATGGGAGCCTAGCCTTTTACGACATGCCCCCATGCAACGCGCATAAAGCTGTACAAGGTCGGCGGCATTCGCCGCCTCCAATGCGGGGGCTGTCGCCGCAGACGGAAAAGTTTTCATCTCCGATATAGGGGACCTTTCGACTCCGCTCAAGGTGACAGTCTACGCGAAATACGGTTCCGGCTCAAGGTGACAGTCTACGCGAAATACGGTTCCGGCTCAAGGTGACAGTCTACGCGAAATACGGTTCCGACTCAAGGTGACAACCGAAAGGGTTCCGTGTCGAACCGAGCCGATAAATTGCATTCGCAATTTATCGGCTCGGTTCGACTGCGGTTCACTCCGCTCAAGGTGACACGTTGGGGAAACCGCTCCCATTGTATGGTAGAACTTATATTTATTGGAATGATGTTGTTATATTTATTGGAACTAATTTACTGCATTTATTGGATTTTGTTTGACTTGTTTTTCTAGTCGGCACATAATAAAAGGGCAGTTAGGCATGGAGGTCATTATTTATATTTGAATACTTACCAAGACTCATTGAGATAAGAATCAGGAAGAGAGGGAGATAAGAATCAGGAAGAGAGGGAGATAAAAATACGGAAGAGAGGGAGATAAAAATACGGAAGAGAGGGGATAAGAATACGGAAGAGAGGGGATAAGAATACGGAAGAGAGGGGATAAGAATACGGAAGAGAGGGGATTAACACTAATAAATTTAAAAACGCGGTTGACGCTAAGGATATAATCCTGCGTCAACCGCGTTTTTCAAGTAATCAGGGTCAAGCTTCAAGCTTGCGCGCTTCTTTGGTTCTTTCTTGCGCGTGCAAGAAAGAACTAGGACCTTCCTTTGGGACGCCCAAAAGGAACAAGGGCGTTCTTTATTGCGCGTGCAAGAAAGAACAAGAGCCTAGTCTTGGAATAGGGCGGTGGAGAGGTATCGTTCGCCGGTATCGGGGAGGATAACGACGATGATTTTATTTTTATTTTCGGGGCGTGCGGCAAGCACGGTAGCGGCGTGAATAGCGGCGCCGGAGGAAATACCTACGAGGACGCCGTCCGTTCTAGAAACTTCGCGACCGGCGGCGAAAGCGTCGGCGTTGGAAACGGGAATAATTTCGTCGTAGATTTTGGTGTTGAGGGTTTCGGGAACGAAACCGGCGCCGATACCTTGAATTTTATGCGGACCGGCTTTACCTAGTGACAGAACGGGGCTATCTTGCGGTTCGACGGCGATAACTTTGATTTTGGGGTTTTTCGATTTGAGGAACTCGCCCGCGCCGGAGATGGTGCCGCCGGTGCCGATACCGGAAACGAATATATCGACCTTGCCATCGGTGTCGTCCCAAATTTCGGGACCGGTCGTCGCCTTATGAACGGCGGGGTTGGCGGGGTTGACGAACTGCCCGGGAATAAGAGAATTCGGGGTGTTATCGGCAAGCTCCTTAGCTTTGGCAATGGCGCCCTTCATGCCGAGAGCGCCTTCGGTCAAAACTAACTCGGCGCCGTACGCTTTCAGGAGGTTGCGGCGCTCAATGCTCATGGTTTCGGGCATGGTGAGGATTATTCTGTAACCGCGCGCCGCCGCAACGGACGCTAAGCCGATACCGGTGTTGCCGCTGGTAGGCTCGATTATAACGGTACCCGGCTTTAGAAGACCTTTTTGTTCGGCGTCTTCAATCATTGCCTTTGCAATTCTGTCCTTGACGCTGCCGGCGGGGTTGAAAAGCTCAAGCTTAGCGACGATACGCGCCGAAAGATTGTGTTTTTTATCGTAGTTTACAAGTTCCAGTAAAGGAGTTTTACCGATTAAGTCGGTAAGGCTTTTGTTGATTTTTGCCATGTGAGAAAGTGCCTCCGTATTTGGGCGCGTTGACTATTCGCGGTAAGAGCCGTCCGTTCCAACGCACCTGAGTTTTTAATTAACATAGAAAACATATGTAATTTCTATGTTATTGATATTATATGCTAAGCGGGCGTAATTGTCAACAACTTTTTTAGGGTGTGGATAAAAATTTTTCCGTAGATTGCAAAATAAAGTGTCGCCTAAAAAACGGGCGCGGACAATCCGTAGTGACAACTTTTGGCTAAGAAAATCTTTTCGGCTCTTTTAGGTCTAAAACCGTCTGAAATGCTCGTCCGTAGCAGTGCTACGCGCTACGCTTTCAGACAATTTTATTCTTAAAAATAGCCTGAAAATATTTTATCACCGCGAATTGTCCTCGCCTAAAAAATGGGCGCCATTCTTAGGAAAACGTTTGAAATATAGGTCACGGAAAAAAGTCGGAAAAAAAAGTCTACTCTTTTTTCATTTATCCGTTGACAAAATAAGTTGTGTAATATATACTTTAAATATCAAATAGGAATAAGAGGAAAAATCATGCTACATACGCACGCCTCCGCATACATAATGTGCAACGGGGGGGGGGGGCTACTCATTATAAGCATTCAACCCCTTTAAAATCCGCGTTTATACGCCGGGTTTTTGACGCGTTTCTCTTTATCCGCACCCGAATAACCACTTAATAAACTTGTAATCAACGGCTTCTGTGAGCCGTTTTTTTGCGTTAAAAAATGACAATTTGTGCCTAGAAGCGCAAAAAGAGTAAAAAAGGGCAAATAAAAATCCTTCAAAAACGTGAAAAAACCGCTTAAAAACCGCTAAAAACCGCATCGGAAAAAATGCGATAAAAATGAACACACACCGACGGGGAGAAAAAGATATGAAAAATCGTGCAAGATTTTTAATATCAATACTGCTTGTCGCGAAGGAGAAAAAGATATGAAGAAACACTTGCGACTGATAATGTTGACGCTGATTGTCGTGCTTGCCGCGGTAGGCTTTGCGGCTTGCAATTCCGGCGGCGTAGATCAAGAGGAGCCGACAAGCTTCACGGTGAGTTTCGAGAGCAACGGCGGAAACGTTGTTGCGGCGATTACCGTAGACAAGGACACGTTGATTACGTCGTTGCCGACACCGACGCGTGACGGATACACCTTTGCGGGTTGGTATAAAAACGCTTCGCTGACGACGGCGTGGAATCTCACGACCGACACTGTGACCGGCGATGTTACACTATACGCGAAGTGGGAGGCTGAAGAAGTCCCCGTGCAGAAAGCCGTTGTTAGCTTTGAGAGCAACGGCGGAAATGCGATAGCGTCCGTGACAGTAGACAAGGGTTCTAAACTTTCATCATTACCGACACCGACACGCGCAGGATATGATTTCATAGGTTGGTATAAAAACGCTTCGCTGACAACGGCGTGGAATCTCACGACCGACACGGTGACGAGTGATATCACGCTTTACGCGAAGTGGGAAGCGGAGCAGGTTCCCCCCGTGCAGACGGCCGTTGTTAGCTTTGAGAGCAACGGCGGAAATGCGATAGCGTCCGTGACGGTAGACAAGGGTTCTAAACTTTCATCATTGCCGACACCGACGCGCGGAGGATATGACTTTATAGGGTGGTACAAAAACGCTTCGCTGACGACGGCGTGGAATCTCACGACCGATACGGTGACGAGTGACATCATACTTTACGCGAAGTGGGAGGCGGAGCAGGTTCCTCCCGTGCAGACGGCCGTTGTTAGCTTTGAGAGCAACGGTGGAAATGCGATAGCGTCCGTGACGGTAAACAAGGGTTCTAAACTTTCATCTTTACCGACACCGACACGCGGAGGATATGACTTTATAGGGTGGTACAAAGAAGCCTCGCTGACGACGGCGTGGAACCGTGCAAGCGATACGGTGACTATTGACATAACGCTTTACGCGAAGTGGGAAGAGATACCGAAATATACGGTTACTTTTAATTTCAATAACGGCGGTCCGGTAGACCATGAAACCGTAGAAAGGGGAAGCAAGCTGACCGCGCCGATTGTGCCGCCGCTGGAGGGTTGGACATTTTTAAGGTGGTACAAAGAAGCGAATTTCATAAACGCATGGAATTTTGCCGTTGATACCGTCACGGGTGACATTACGCTGTATGCTAAGTGGGAGCGTTCGGGAACGACCGGTTTGATTTATGCATTAAACGGAAGCACATCTTACAGTGTGACGGGCTATAACGGCAGTGCGGCGGAGGTTAGAATTCCGGCGGAACATAACGGTTTGCCGGTGACGGCAATTGCGGCGAACGCATTCCAAAGCAAAACCGCAATCACGGCGATAATTATACCCTACAGCATAACAAGCATAGGTTCAAACGTATTCGCCGATTGCACGGTCTTAACAAATATAGAGTATAACGCGGAAAACGTAAGCGGTTTGGTTATGGGCGGCGATATATTCTATAAAGCCGGAAAATCAGGGAACGGAATAAGCGTAGTGTTCGGAGAAAGCGTAAAGAGTATACCGGCATATCTGTTCCACGTCACCAGCAGTAGCTTCAGCCCAAAGATAGTGAGCGTGGATATAGGAGGAAGCGTTACGAGCATAGGAGACTACGCGTTTTATTATGCTAGCAGCTTGGCGAGCATTGTGATATCCGACAATGTGCAGAGCATAGGGGAAGCTGCATTCGCTTATTGCGATGGATTAACGAGTTTAGTGATAGGTTTAGGTGTGAAAAGCATAAGTGAACAGGCGTTTGCTTGTTGCTACGCTCTAACGTATATAGAATTTAACGCGGAAAGCATGGATGACTTATATACGGGTAATACAATTTTAGTTCCGTTCAAAATCCCTAATGAGATATTCTATAACGCGGGAGTATTGAGAAACGGAATAAGCGTAGTGTTCGGAGAAAGCGTAAAGAGTATACCGGCATATCTGTTCCACGTCAACAGTAGCATCAGCAGGAGCTTCAACCCAAAGATAGTGAGCGTGGATATAGGAGGAAGCGTTACGAGCATAGGAGATTATGCGTTTTCTAACTGTAGCGGCTTAACGGGAGCGTTAGTGATACCCAACGGTGTGACGAGTATCGGGCAATGGGCATTCACTAACTGTGAGTACATAACAAGTTTAGTAATAGGCGAGAATGTTACGAGTATAGGTGAATGCGCATTCGCCAACTGTGCCGGACTGACGAGTTTAGAATACAACGCGAAAAGTGTAGGCGACTTGCCGGCTGAAAGCAGTATATTCTCTGATGCGGGTAAAAACGGAAGTGGAATCAACTTGGTTTTTGGCGAAAACGTAAATAAGATACCAAACTGTCTGTTCTATGGGAGATTTGGCAATAAGACTTATATTTCAAAGATAACCGGAGAAGTGGTAATACCTAACAGCGTTAAAAGCATAGGTGGTTCGTCATTCGCTAACTGTGCAGATATAACGCGATTGATTATAGGAACGGGTCTAACGAGTATAGGTACATACGCTTTCGCCGCTTGTACAAAATTAACTTATATAGAATATAACGCTGAAAACGTGAGCGATTTAACGCCGGATAGCAGTGATATATTCTATGACGCCGGAGTAAACGGAAGCGGAATATCGGTAGTATTCGGGGATAGCGTAAAGAAGATACCTGCAGGGTTGTTCTATGTGAGCGGTTCCGGCAATAAAGCAAAGATAACAAGCGTCACGATAGGTACCGGCGTAACGCATATAGGTGACGGCGCATTCTCCACCTGTACTAGTTTGACAAGCGTGACAATAAACAGTTCCATTCCGCCGACGTTGGGAGGTAGCGATGTTTTTTATGGTACCCCTGCCACATTAAAGATATATGTGCCGGCTACGGCGGTTACTACGTATAAAAACAATTCTAGTTGGAGCGCGTATAGCGGAAAGATATCCGCTATTGTATAGAATGCTAAAGAGAAAGCTCCGTTTAGGAGCGGAGAGAACGCGGTTGACGGTTTGTGTCGACCGCGTTCTTTGTTTTATGCCGTAGGACCATGTGCCGGCAGGCTATGCGGTATGCGCACGTTTTGATTGTTTGCAATCAAGGAGGCGCAGTTACGCCGTATTCTCCTGCACCTATCGCGACAACAATTTGTTAGCGTTTCAACGAGCCGGATTGTTGTCGCAGGATTGTTATTCGTTTACCTTGTTTGCTAAGGCTTCACGCAATATTTTTGAGAAATTTAAGCCCAGCTCCTCGGCACGGTCGTTTAATCCTTGCGGGATATAAACCGTTTTTCGCACCGGTTTGTCGCTGATTTTCCTTTGATATTCCGACAAATCAACCTTAATTAAATTAACAAATTCCGTATTGCTATTCGCCGGAAACTCCGTAAGAGCGGACGGAGTAGGTATCTTTTTCTTATCCTCTTCGAACCCTACAAAAAGCCCGCCTAAGCAGTCTTCCGCCGAGTCAACGCCTCTTTTAAAGAATCACCCTCTGTAACCGCTCAGCGGAAATCGGGGAAAGTAACTACGTATTAACCACTTTGAGATGGACTCTTGCAGCTGTAACCGCTCCGCGGAAATCGGGGAAAGTAACGGTCAATCCGCCCTCATTGGCTTGTTCAAATTTTGCCGGATAGATAAATTCCATTGGATATGACATCCTTAACTATTATATCTTTAGGGGCGCAAATTATTTTAGTCCCGCTTCCCTTAGTATCGAATTTGCCGTTTTTATTTTTAAGTCACCTTTGTGTTGCGGTACCGTTTGATGTGGTTTTGGTCTTTATGTCCGAATTGCTTATGTCCTCCGGTTTGTCTTACTTCGTATCAACCCGCTTTTTTTTAGTAATTTTTTTATTTCGCGTACCGTCATTCTTCGCGACCTCCATTACGATTATGTTATACGTTGCATGACGTATAACGGCAAGAGTTTTTTAAATTTTTTATAAACTTTTTTCGGCTTGCCAGTCTTACAATCATCGCGAATTATCCACACCCCAAAAAACAGCTTGCAAAAACGCTGTGAATGTTGTATTATATAGTAAACAGCTATGTTTTGTGCATAAACACGCGCGGAGAAGCGGCATATTAAGATAGGCGGCGGACGCGCGTACGGTTTAAGAGCCGTGGTACCAAGTCGTTTGTGAACAAGCGGCGAAACATGCGTAATCGGCATGGAATGTATGCGTACGCGCGCAGGCGTGTGTATTATATTGTTTGCACAAGATTGAAGCTTGCGTGGACAGGGAGGAATATTTATGAGAATATCGACAAAGGGAAGATACGGACTTGCGGTTATGGTGTGTCTTGCGGAAAGAAACGGGGAAAACCAAACCGCCGTGGACATATCGAAAAGACTTGACGTATCAAAAATTTATCTTGAACAAGTGCTGTCGCTTTTAAAGGGGGCGGGGCTGGTGCAATCGGTGAAGGGTTCGCAAGGCGGTTATTTTTTGGATACCGCTCCGTCGGCGATAACCGTTTACGAGGTGCTTAAGGCTACGGAGAACGGCTTGTTCGAAAAGACGGAAGCGGCGGCGGGAGAGGGCAGTACCTTGAGCGTCGACAAGTCGCTTAATAAGCTTGTTTGGGACGGCTTGGAGGCAAGCGTGGCAACCGCCTTAAAGGGAGTTACCTTACAGGACATCGTCGACGACATCAAGCGCGGCGGGTATATGTTTTATATCTAATCGGGAACTTCAACGCCGTTTGCGGAAGGCGGTTTGGGGCTGACGTAGATGTGTTTTATATCTAAACCTACATGCTCCGTTAACGCACCGTCGCATATCGGTTTGGGTTGCCGCATTGAAAATGCTCCGCAGGATAGCGGGTTTTGGTTGCCGTATCGGAAACGCTCCGTTAAAAAATTATGATGATTTATTTGGATTATGCCGCCGATACGCCGCCTGATGACGGTGTTATAAAAACCTTTTCGGCGGCGGCACGCGAATTTTATGCCAACGCAAATTCGGCACACGCGTTGGGCGTTAATTCGTTAAATAGATTTAACGAAGCGCTTTTGAGCATAAAAAACCGTTTGTTGGGCGTTGCCGAAGCGGACGGCTATGAGCTTATAGCCGTTTCCTCCGCCAGTGAGGCTAACAATCTTGCCGTTAAGGGCATTGCGGAAGCGTATCGCGGCGGCGGCAAGCACATAGTAAGCACGGTTTTGGAACATCCGTCCGTAGGCGGCGCGCTCACTTATTTGCAGGCTAAGGGGTGGGAAGTCGACCTTGTACGCATAGGGCGTGACGGAAAAGTCGATACGGAACACATGAAAAGTCTTGTGCGGCAGGATACCGTTTTGGTAAGCGTGTGCGCGGTCGACAGCGAATTGGGGACGGTACAGCCCGTGGAAGGGATTGCTAGAATATTGAGGGAGTTTCCCGATTGCCGCTTCCACACGGACGCAACGCAGTTGATAGGAAAAATTCCGTTGCCGCCGATTGACGGTGTATGCGCGCTTACGTTTGCGCCGCATAAGTTTTACGGGTTGGGCGGCGCGGCGTTTCTTTTGAAGGAGAAAAAAACGGTGCTTACGCCGCTAATACACGGCGGGGGTGTTTCCGCGTTTAGGAGCGGAACTCCGGCGGTCGCGCTTGCGGTTGCCGCGGAAAAAGCCGTAGCCCTTGCGCTGGACGGGTTGAATGCAAGATACGCGTATGTGTCGGCGTTGAGAAGCAAGCTTGCCGCGGCGGTTAGGGTCTTGCCGGGCGCGCATATCAACAGCCCGGAAAACGGCGTTCCGCATATTTTGAACTTCGGGTTCGATGGCGTACGCGGCGAAAGCTTGCGCGAGGCACTGTCCGAAACCGGGGTCTGCGTATCGGTAAAATCCGCGTGTTCCGTCAATAACACGCCCTCTAAGGCGGTTTACGCCGTTACGGGCGATAAAAAACGCGCGCTTTCCTCAATTAGGGTGAGCATAAGCCATTTGACGACGGAAGCCGAAACGGATATTTTTATGGAAAAACTGGAGTCCGCATTGCGACGGATTAAAACTTTATGAGGCTATGGAAAAATATAAAACCGCGGAACGGAGCATTATAACCACTTACCGCGCTTCGATATGGAAAAGATTTATCGCCGCGGTGAATGAATTTAAGTTGATTGAGGACGGCGACAAAATAGCCGTCTGTATGTCCGGCGGCAAGGATTCCATGTTGCTCGCAAAGTGCATGCAGGAGCTGAAACGGCACGGAAAAAACAACTTCGAAGCCGTGTTTCTCGTCATGGACCCCGGCTATAACGATATTAACCGGCAGACAATAGAAAACAACGCTAAGTTGCTTAACGTTCCCGTGGAGATTTTTACCTCCGATATTTTCAATGTCGTAGCAAAGGCGGGAGGCTCCCCGTGCTACCTATGCGCGCGCATGAGGCGCGGGCATCTCTACGGCAAGGCAAAAGAGCTTGGTTGCAATAAAATAGCTTTGGGACACCATTTTGACGACGTTGCGGAAACCATACTTATGAGTATGTTTTTTACCGGACAATACCGCACCATGATGCCGAAACTGAAATCGAAGAACTTTGAGGGAATGGAGTTAATCCGTCCGCTGTACTACGTCGAGGAAGCGGATATTATCAACTGGCGTAACCTCAACGATTTGGAATTTATTCAGTGCGCTTGCCGCTTTACGGAGAACTGTTCCGTTTGCGACAACGGCGGCGGAGGCTCTAAACGGCAGGAGATGAAATACCTTTTAAAGCAACTGCGGCGTGACAATCCGCGGACGGCGCAAAACATAGTGAATAGCGCTAAAAACGTAAATCTTGACGCGATTTTAGGATATAAGGACGCCGGCGGGTATCACGGCTTCTTGGACGAATACGGCAAAGCGTACGACGAAACGGACGACGGAGCCGACGAATAAAATATCAGAACCAAAAAACGCCGCCCGTAAATAAAAACGGCACGGCAAATCAACAAAATTACAAGGAGATTTTTTATGACACCGTATGAAACAGTCTTTCAAAGACGCTCGGTAAGAAAGTACGACATGACGCCTTTAGACGCGGATACATTGGATAAGTTAGAGGTTTTCGTTGCCGCCGCACGCAATATCGACGGGCAAAAGCTTAGATTTAAGTTCGTACCGGCAGCGGCGGTGGGGGATAACCGCGCTCCGCATTATATTTTAGCGTACGGCAACAGCTCCGCGGAGTATATAAACGCCGGCTTTGTTTTGCAGCAAACGGATTTGTATTTGCAAAGCGTAGGTCTAGGAAGCCTATGGCTGGGAGCGGCAAAGCCCTCCGACGTAAACGAGAAGGATGACTTTTGTATCATGCTTGCGTTCGGCAAAACCGACGTGCCTTTACGCACATCCGCCAATGACTTTAAGAGGTTGCCTATTTCGGATATTTCCGAAACCGAAAACAAAATAGCGGAAGCCGTCCGGCTTGCTCCGTCCGCAGTAAATTTTCAACCGTGGAAGCTGCGTTTTGAAAAAGGCAAAATTTTCGTCGATTACGTAGGACGCGGCGGCGTACTTAAATTGGTCTTGAAAAAGAAAATTCAACGCGTGGACATAGGTATAGCGGCGGCTATAGCCGTTGCGGCGGCGGAAGAGGAAGGCAAAACCGTATCTTCCGTAAAAGCCGTAGGCGATGCTAAAACCTTCGGCGTAGAGATAAGCGTTTAATTTGGCTTAAGCCGGCGTGAGGATCACAAAACGCAGAAGATATACGGTGTAAAAGACATCGAAAAACGATAAAAAAATGGAACAAATTTTAGCAAAGATAATGGAGAAATTCCGCTTAAAGGGTGAAACGGAATACTTTGCGCCGTACGGCTCGGGACACATAAATACCACATATTTATTGATTTTGAAGTACGACGCAAATACCTATAAGTATATAGTGCAACGCATAAATGACAATGTGTTCCGTGACGTGGATAAGCTGATGTCCAACATTGCCGCCGTGCTTGACCATCTTTCCGAAAAAGGCGGTCGCAATTTGTCCTACGTAAAAACGGCAAGCGGCGCAAGCTATTGGGCGGATGCGTCGGGTTTTTACCGCGTCTATGACTTTATAGACGACTGCACGACTAGCCAGATAGTAGACGACGCGGCGCTTTTTTTGCGTGCCGGGCGCGCCTTTGCGGATTTCCAAAATAAGCTTAGAGATTTTGATGCGTCCCGATTGTACGCCGTGATAGCGGATTTTCACAACACACGCAAACGCTTTGAAAATTTCCGCGCGTCGCTTAAAAAAGACAAGTGCGGACGGGCGGCGGGCGCAAAGCGGGAGATAGCCTTCGTAAATGAACGGGAGGGGTATTCCGACGTATTTGTCAGGCTTACCGAAAGCGGCGCATTGCCGCTACGTGTAACGCACAACGATACCAAAATCAATAACGTGCTTTTTGATAACCGCGGGGTTGAGGATGTCGTTATAGATTTGGATACCGTTATGCCGGGCGTTACCGGCTATGACTTCGGCGATTCGATACGCTCCGGTTGCAACACCGCCGCCGAGGACGAACCGGACGTCGGCAAGGTTCATTTCGACCTAGAACTGTTTAAAAGCTTTGCGGAGGGGTATCTGAAAACCTCCGGGGACATAACCGCGACAGAGCTGGAAACTCTTGCCTTTTCGGCGATACTGATGACTTATGAGTGCGGAATGAGATTTTTAACCGACTATTTGGACGGTGACATATATTTTAAAACCGCCCGCCCGTTACATAATTTGGAGCGTGCGCGTACGCAGTTCAAGCTAGTTTCGGAAATGGAAGGCGTGCTTGACGACATGAAAAATATTGTATCCGGGTTGCGCTCCGTTTGACGGCATGAAGGGCATAGCGTTCCGATTGCGCTCCGTTTGACGGCATAAAAAGTATAAAGTTTCGGTTACGCCGTACGTAAGAGGTTGAATATAATAAATCCGGATAGAGATTGCGGGCGCGGACAATCCGAAATTACCGGCGCGGTCGCCGAATTTTTGTAAATTCACCATTGACTAATACATGGAAGTAAGGTATTATTATATAGTAACGGGTAAGCGGATATGATACGCGCCTACGTGGAGGAAAAATTATATGAATATTGTCAAAAGGTGTTATTGCCGCACATTTCAAAGATGCTTTTATTTAGTGTCTTGTTTTTTACAGTGGCGGCGTCCCGAAATTTTGGACAAGCTGGAGCAAGTTCCGGAGTTGTTCAAGGAACAGGATATTAAAGATGTGCTGCTTGTAACCGATAAGGGTATACGGTCGTTAGGGCTTGCGGACGGGCTGTTGGAAGGTCTTGCCGCCGCCGGCATAAATTGTACCGTTTACGACGGCACGGTGCCTAACCCGACAATCGACAACGTTGAGGAGGGCTTGAAGCTTTTCAACGATAAGGGATGCAAGGGTATTATCGCATTCGGCGGCGGTTCGTCCATGGACTGTGCTAAGATAATCGGCGCGCGCGCTGTCAAGCCGAACAAGACGGTTCCTCAACTCAAAGGACTGCTTAAGGTAGGGAAAAAGCTTCCGTTCTTTGTCGCCGTTCCCACTACTGCGGGTACGGGAAGCGAAACTACCGTCGCCGCTCTTGTGTCCAATAGCAAGACGCATGAGAAATATGCGATAAACGACTTAGTTTTGATACCGCAGTACGCGGTGCTTGACGCGTCGATTACGCTAAAGCTTCCTCCGCATATAACGTCCACTACCGGTATAGACGCGCTCACTCACGCGGTTGAGTCGTATATAGGCTCCGGCAATACCGGCGAAACGAAGGAGTTGTCCCGCGACGCCGTGAAGCTGATTTTCGAAAATCTGAAAACGGCGTATGACGAAGGCACCAATATTGAAGCGCGCAAGAACATGCTTTACGCTTCCTTCTATGCCGGGGCGGCGTTTACACGCGCGTATGTCGGTTATGTGCATGCGGTAGCGCATACGTTGGGGGGCTTTTATTCCGTTCCTCACGGGTTGGCGAACGCCGTTCTCTTGCCGTATCTTCTTAAAATCTACGGCAAAACCGCCGAAAAACGCCTTGCAGAGCTTGCCGACGTAATAGGTATAGCCGCTTCCGCGTCCGTGCCGGAGAAAGCCGCCGCGTTTATTGCGGCAATAGAAGAGCTTAACGCCTATATGAAAATCCCCACGGATTTTGACGTTATCAAGGAAGAGGACATTGCACTTATGGCGTCGCGCGCAAGCAAAGAAGCCAATCCGCTTTATCCCGTCCCCAAGCTTATGGACGCGAAGGAACTGGAGAACGTCTACCGCTCCGTTATGAGAAAATAAATTCGTTTTCGGGTAAAAAGTCGTAATGTGCGAAAGCACCGAGAAAATAGAGAACGGTCTATCGTTCCGTTATGAGGGAGTAGAGTTGTTTTCGGGTAAGGTGTGTCGAATTTGAGTTACGGGAATAAATGAAAATAAAAACACGGAAGAGTGGAGAGTTACACTAATAAATTTAAAAACGCGGTTGAGCGTAAAAATGGTAAATTTTTACGGCAACCGCGTTTTTCAAGTAATCAGTATCAAGGCTTCAAGCTTGCGGTTTTTCGGTTCCTTTTGGGCGCCCAAAAGGAACAAAGGCGTTCTTTTTGCCATGCGGTAAAAAGAACAGAGCCGTTCTTTCTTGCGTGTGCAAGAAAGAACAAGAGCCATTACGCCAAAAACATGGTGCCGATACCTTGGTCGCTTAGGACTTCGATTAAGATGGAGTGAGGGACGCGACCGTCGATGATGAACACACGTTTAACGCCGGAGTTAACGGCATCCACGCAGCACTCGACTTTAGGAATCATACCGCCTTCGATTACACCTTTTTTGATAAGCTTAGGGGCTTCGGCGGCGGTTATGGTGGGAATGAGAGTGTTATCGTCGTGTTTATCGCGGAGGATACCCTTTATATCCGTCAGGGTAATAAGGCTATCGGCTTTAAGGGCGGCGGCAATCTTAGCGGCGGCGGTATCGGCGTTGATGTTATAGACGTTGCTTTCCCTGTCGTAGCCGATTGTAGAAATGACGGGTATATAATTTTTCTCTAGGAGGTCAAGGACGGGCTTGACGTTGACGGAGATAATCTCGCCCACAAACCCCAACTCTTCGGAGAGGCTTTTGGCTTCTAGCAGATGTCCGTCAATACCGCAAATACCCATGGCATTACCGCCGGAGTTTTCTAGAAGGTTGACAAGGTCCTTGTTGACCTTGCCGGCAAGAACCATTTGCACGACGTTAACGGCTTCCTTATCGGTTTGGCGCAACCCGTTGACGAACCGCGTGGGTATCTGCATTTTTTCCAGCGTCTGATTAATTTCCAGACCGCCGCCGTGAACGAGTACCACCTTTATGCCGATTTGATGCAGAAGCACAATGTCGGTCATAACGGCTTTTTTTAAGTCCTCGTTAACCATGGCGTTGCCGCCGTACTTGATAACGATAATTTTATCGTGATATTTTTGTATATAAGGGAGCGCCTGTATTAGCACCTCCGCCTTATCCGCGTTGCTGATGTTTTTATTCATGGTAAGATGGTTATCCTTGAGTTTTATTCCGGTTAAAGGGTGTGGACAATTCGCGGTTGAATCGGGTTTATGACCGGTAATCGCCGTTGATTTTTACGTAGTCGTAAGTCAAATCGCAGCCCCACGCCGTAGCGGAGGACTTGCCGTCGTTAAGCTCTACCAGCACGTAGATTTCGTTTTGCGTCAAGACGTCCTTGGCGATTTCTTCGGAGAAGGGAATGCCGGCGCCGCCTTTGCAAACGTCTACCCGTCCCGCTACCGACGCAAACGACAAATCTATTTTAGTTACGTCAAGCGCCGCTCCGCTGTAGCCTAAGGCGCACAGTGCGCGTCCCCAATTGGCGTCCGCGCCGAACATTGCCGCCTTGAAGAGGTTGCTGGTGATAATGGATTTCGCGGCGATACGGGCGGTTTTTTTGTTTTTCGCGCCGCTTAGCCGGCATTCGACGAGTTTGGTCGCGCCTTCGCCGTCCGCGGCTATCATGCGGCAAAGGGCGGAGGTGACGGTGTGCAAAGCCTTTTTGAAGGCGCGGTAGCCGGCGTCCTTAGAGGTGATTTCGGCGTTTTCCGCCATACCGTTTGCAAGAATACTCATCATGTCGTTGGTGGAGGTGTCGCCGTCCACGCTCACCATGTTGAAAGAATCCGCAACGTCCTCTTTGAGCGCGGCGTTCAGCATGTCGGGGGAGATTGCGGCGTCGGTGGTGAGGAACACGAGAAGTGTTGCCATGTTGGGGTGAATCATGCCGGAGCCTTTGGCTATGCCGCCTATTGTGCAAAGCTTGCCGCCAACGGTAAAGGACGCGCAGACCTGCTTCTTTTTTGTATCGGTAGTCATTATGGCTTCCGCGGCGCCCTCTCCGGAGGGAGATAAGCCGCCGGCAAGGTCTTCCATTTTCGCTGCTATTACGCTTACGTCTAAGGATTGTCCGATAACGCCGGTAGAGGCTATTATTACGTCGTCGGCTTTAATGCCGGCGTAGCGTTCGACAAGTGCGCACATTTCGTTTGCGATGTCCTCTCCGTCGGCGTTGCAAGTGTTTGCGTTGCCGCTGTTGCATAGTATGGCTTGAGCAATCCCGTTTCGCAGGTGCTTTTCGGTAACGGTAAGCGGCGCGCCTTTAACGAGGTTAGTCGTGTATACGGCGGCGGCGTAAGCGGGACATTCGCTCACTATGAGGGCTAAGTCCTTTTTATTTTTGTTCTTCCGTATGCCGGCGTGTATACCGGACGCCTTGAATCCTTTAGGGGCGCATATGCCCGAATCAATATTTGACATATCTTTTTTCTCCATATCATCAATAATTTTTGCTCATTCAGCAAAAACGGAAAGCAAGAAAGTGGTTTTCCTTGCCATGTCCGCTTCGCGGAAAATTTTTATTTTACATTTTGTCCGCGCAAGGAAAGTTTTTTTTCTTGTGCGGGAGTATTATAATTTCAATCGGCGCAAGCCTATTCGGTTACAAGCCTAAAGCTTCGTCGGCGCCGCACATGAGGTTCATGCACTGTACCGCCGCGCCGGACGCGCCTTTACCTAGGTTGTCGAATACGGCGGTTAGCAAAACGCGGTCTGAATTGCCGCTTACGTTGATAAGCATTTTATTCGACAAGGCAAGACCGTTTGCCGCGATGAAGCCGTCCTTATAATCGCCGTTTTCAAAATCGGCGACGCGTATCATGCGCTTGCCCGCATAGAAGCCGTTGAGTACGGCGTGCAAATCCTTAGCGGAGGGCGCGCCGATTAGCAAGCGTGAGTAGAGCGGAACGGTTATCGCCATGCCGCTGTAAAAGTTTGATACCACGGGCGTGAACAGGGGCGGAAAATCCAACCCGGCTATCGCTTGCATTTCTTTCAGGTGTTTGTGCTGTTGGGATATGCCGTAAACGCGCGGACTTGCCAAATCCGGAGTAGGGTTTTCCTCATACGCTTTAATCATGCTTTTGCCGCCGCCGCTGTAACCGGTGAGCGAATTGCACACGAGAGGGTATGAGGTCGGCATGATGCCGGACGCTATAAGGGGATAAACGAGGGCGATAAAGCCGCTTGCGTGACAACCGGGGACGGCGATGCGCTTACCGTTTTCTATGGCGCTTTTAAATTTTTCGCTCAGCTCCGGAAAGCCGTACGCCCAACTGGGGGCGGTGCGGTGAGCGGTGGACGCGTCTATTATTTTAACGTCCGGATTTTCGCAGAGCGCGGCGGCTTCGACGGCTGCCGCGTCGGGCAGACAGAAAAAGGTCACGTCGCTGTCGTTTATAAATTTTTTAACGATAGCGGGATTTTTTCTGTCGGCTTCGGGAATGTTTAAAAAACTTATGCCGCCGCGCTTTTCCAAGCGTTCATACAGCTTAAGCCCCGTAGTTCCCTCTTTTCCGTTAACGAATACTTTCAGCATTTTATACTCCGTTTTGCATAAAAGATGAACAAACGTGTCAAAAATGTGAATGTTTATTCATCTAAGCGTATTATATACGCATTTCGGGAGAATGTCAACTATTTAATGTTTATTAATTTTAATATCAATTTTTCATGGCGACCACGGCATGCGGAAAAGGTCAACTATTTGATGTCTACCAATCGGTTCTCTTTTGCGTAAGCGCTGAAAGTTCTTTAAGCGCGGATTTCATATACCTGCATGTGAAGCGGCGGCAAAGTCTATATGCGCAATTTTATTGTTATTTATATATTTATAAGTGAAAAGGAGTGGACAAAAGGTGTCCTCTATGATATAATATAAGAAATGAGAACAACGAAGATACAAGAAGGGCGAAGATGCCCAAAGTGCGGACGGATAGAAAACCAACGGAACGCCGGAT
>JAITPR010000019.1 GCA_031289315.1 Clostridiaceae bacterium
GTACCTCGAAAAGTATAAATGCTTTCCGGCGGCAATCCGGTTATTTCCTTTTGGAGAAACCGCCGTGTATCATCGTTTCGTGCGGATACTCTCACGTTTGGACGTTCACGGGAAGCGCATTACGGTTCATTCGTTGCGGCATACGTTCATAACGAGGTGTGCGGAACGAGGAATACACCCAAAAGCGGCGCAGAAGTGGGTAGGACACGCAGACCCGAAACTAACAACAGAGGTTTACACGCACATTAACGGCGATTTTGAAGCTGAACAAATAGAAATCTTAAACGGGAGGAAAAAAGTATAATCAAGGAGCGTAAAAATAGGAGCGAGAGGAAAGAATAAAGCCCCCAACGCCTTATAAGAAAAGGGATTGAGGGCTTTAGATGGCAGGAGCGAGAGGAATCGAACCTCCACGATGGGAGTCAGAGGCCCATGTGCTGCCACTACACCACGCTCCAACGCAAATAAAACCGCACGGCGCACCGAAAGTCAAAAGAAAAACGGATTGAGCGCGATTATATTGCAAGTATTATATTATATTCTGTGCTTCTTGACAACTAATTTTTCATGGGGTGTGGACAATTCGCGGTGATAAAATATTTTCAAGCTATTTTTAAGGATAAAATTGTCTGAAAGCACGGTTCCGTAGCACCGCTACGGAAGAGCATTTCAGATGGTTTTAGACCCAAAAGAGCCGTGAAGATTTTCTTGAGCAGTAAGTCGTCGCCGCGGATTATACACCCCCTTTTCATGTACGGTGTTGAAGTGTGAGGTAAAGGCGTTTTAATGCGGTCGCCCGAGGTAGAATTAAGACTTGATTTAAGGTTCGGAAACGCGTGTCAACGCTCAATGGAAAATTTATAATGCAAAACCTAAGCGAATTTGGCTTGCAAAAGACGCCGAAGGGTGATACTATTTACACATGCAAACAATCGGACGGAGCGTGTGTATTCGTTTGACGGCGGGCGGATAAATCCGGGTGGACAAATACGAACGGGTCGTCGACGCGCTGAAGTGAGTTTGTACGGGTTGTATGATGACGGGTGAACCATGTTAACGATTATAATAGTCAGTCTTTTGGCGGGCGTAGCCGGTACCGGTATAGGCGGACTTGCCGGCGCCTTTTTGCGTGCCGAGGATAGGCATATCGGCAGACTAATGGCGTTTGCCGGCGGAGCCATGGCGGGAGCGGCGTGTTTTGAGCTTATTCCGGAGAGTATAGAGCTTTCGGCGGGTTTCTTCGCGCATTCGGGCGCGGTCATAGGGTTGTTGGCGGCGGTAGCGGGTTGCGCGATTATTTTCGGCGTAAATAAGCTGATAGATTATGTTATGTGTAAGGCGGGCGGTGTGGACTTGCACATGCACGGACATTCGTCGTCGGAGGGCTTGTTCCATTCTCACGCGGACTTGCCGGCGGCAGACGACATGCAAAACGCCGAAGCGCACGAACACGAAGTGCATGGAAATACGGACGAGGCGAATTTAAACGAAGGTTCACATTGTTGCGGCGAACACGCCGGACATTCTGTAAGCGCGTACGCACGCGATAGCGCGTGCGTGGGTGAAGATACGGGATTACCTATAGAAGGCGGCGAACAAGCGGCGACGCATGCGTTAAATGAAAGCGCGCACGTACGTGAAAGTGCAGACGGCGAACAGGCGGTAGCGGTTGGCGGGATAATCGGACAAGATACCCTTTGCGACGGCAAAGCTTCCGGCGAAGAGTTTTCCGGTTGCGATTGCGGTTGTGAGGCTATTGGCGGAGAGGTTCGGCGCGGACGCGGTAAAACCTTTGCGGCGACGCATGCCGGCGGGCAAGGGAATGCCGCCGCGCTTAAAGGCGCCGGGTTTTTAATGTTGCTTGCTATTATGCTCCACAATTTTCCGGAGGGCGCGGCAATAGGCTCCGCGGGCGCGTTAAACGAGGGCTTAGGGGCGGTTCTTGCCATAGTCGTTGCGCTTCACAACATACCGGCGGGCTTTGCGATATCCGCTCCGCTTGTGGCGGGCGGTACGAAACGTATCAGCGCCATTCTTTTAACCGCGCTTGCAGGGGCGGCGACGGCGGCGGGAGCGATGTTCGGTTTATTTTTGGGAGGCTTGTCGGCGCTCTTTTCCGGTGTACTGTTGGGGCTTTCTGGCGGCGCCATGCTTTATGCGACGTTCGGAGAAATCATGCAACAGTCGATAAGGCTTAACGGGGGCAAGATGCCGGCGGCGTGGATGTTTGCCGGGTTGATGTTGTCGGCGGCGGCGGTTTTCTTCTTATAGGCGGGTCGGCGGCGGATTGCGTAACGGCGGGCGCGGTATTTTTGCGCAAAGACGAGTTTCTTTTTTATAAGCGGGAGCGGCGGGCGGATTGCGTCCCTAGATTTCTTTGCAAGCGGTAGTATCGGAGAGTTGTGTAGCTTAGTTCGTATGTGTTTTAGACACAAAAGAGGCTGTTATGACAAAATTCGACATATAACGGAAGAAAGCCACAAAATATTACAAAACAAAAATAAATAAAATTGTTTAATTGAATGAAAAAAGCTTTATAAATGCAGATAATTGTGCTATAATGTAAACAAATGTTAGAGTAACCCGTAAAATGTTCAACCGATATTCGGTTAACGTATGCCGACGCAAGGATTACGGAAGCTACATGGAAGTTTTTAAGCGCGAAAACGCACGGTTATATCGCAAAGTCGGTTGTAGAGATTTATGCGGCAAACCGTATGGAGCGGCGTGAGCGCACATTAATTTTCACGGAAGCGGCGTATCCCCCGACGGTTTAATCGGGTTGCAAATCTCATCAAAAAAAAGTAGCGGCAGACAAGCTTTGCCAAAACCGTTTAGAGGTATTTTATGTCCAAAAAAACTATAATTATTGCAGATGATAATTCGGAACTAGTCACAACTATAAAGAAATTCTTTGAAAATGACGAGGATTTTATGGTAATGGCTACGGCGCAAAACGGTCTCGACGCAGTGGATTTGATTGAAAAACACTGTCCAGATTTCGTGCTGTTGGACATCGTAATGCCGGAACTTGACGGTTTCGGCGTACTGACGCAGTTAAACTACGACGCGATGCCCAAACGTCCGACTATCATAATGATGTCGCAGCTTACCGCTGACGGCTTCGTCAACAAAGCGATAAGGCTAGGCGCCGCTTATTTTCTTGCGAAGCCGTTCGGAAACATGACCCTACGCGAATGTATTTCGGATTTTGCTCAGAGTGAAACGGCGCTTAAACCGATGCGTGCCGTAACGAACGAGTATGCGACAAGACGGTATCCGTATCCGGCAAGACCCATGGCGCGTTCGTTAGACGAAAAAATCGCAAACATATTCATATCGGTGGGCATTCCGGCGCACATCAAGGGCTATCCGTTCCTACGCGAAGCCATAAAGATGGCGGTGGAAAATCCGGAAATGATAAACGCGATAACGAAGCGGCTGTATCCGTCGATAGCGGAGCGGTTTTCCACAAGTGCCAGCAAGGTCGAACGCGCGATACGTCACGCTATCGAGGTTGCATGGAACAGGGGTAAAATCGAAAATATCAATGCGATATTCGGCATCAACGTCTATTCGGCAAAGGAAAAGCCCACGAACGGAGAATTTATTGCGCTTATAGCGGATAAAATGCTCCTTGAAGGGGCGTAAGCCGATTGCTTCATACCCGCTTAAAATGGGTGTGGACAAGCCGTCACCGCGAATTGTCCACACCCGCTAAAAACCCTGCCCTTCCTCCGATTTTGGTTCGGCTTTTTACCGCGCGAAAAATCTTCCGTAATGCGGAGGGTTTTTCCGCGCACCACGGCATCTATAATGACGGCGGTGGTTTTTTCGCGTAGACTGTAATATTGCCGGAACAGTTTCGGTTGCTACCTCAATGCTTCCGGCTCAAGGTGACAGTATAAATAACCCGCTACCATTTGGGTGACAGTTTAAGTAACTCGCCCCGCTTATAGGTACTTTTCATAATTCATAGCACCATGAAATACTCTAATGACATAAATCTCGTTTTTACCCGATTCGGACAATCTATACATTGCCACGTAGTTATCAATAATAAGTTTACGATAACCCTCGTTCCGCAATTTTTTGCTTTTCGGATATACGCCTATACCCGGATTATTTTCCAACAAATGTAAGCACTCCATGATTTTGTCGTGTATTCTCAACGCATTAACTATGTTGTCCGCCGCAATATACGCAACAATATCCTTGAGGTCGTCGTTCGCGGGTTCAGTTAATATAACTATCCGTTTCATCACGTTGCCTCACTCAACCTTGTGTAAATTTATGACATCAAGCATAGCCTTTGATGCCTCGTCTAAGGAAACCGTTTTTCCCGCTTTCAGGGCAACCTCACCTTCGCTCAAGGATTCGTATATTTTAAGCAAAGCCTCCCTTCTATCATACTCTTCCATCGGAATAAGCACCATATCGCCGGTTCCGTTTTTAGTCAAATAAATAGGCTGTTGCGTTTCCCTTGCCAAAGCTGAAATAGCAACATAGTTGTTTCTAAGTTCAGACGCGGGTTTAATTATAGGCATAATTTTTACCTCCATGCTTATTATAATATAATTATATCAAAATATTGATAAGATTGCAAGCATTCCCTTAAAAATTTTTATTTTTCCGACACGTTTTTCGGTTGCTACCTCAATGCTTCCGACTCACGGAACAGTTTCGGTTGCTACCTCAACGCTTCAGGCTCAAGGTGACAGTATAAATAACCCGCTACCATTGGGGTGACGGTAAGTGCTAAGTGAATGTCAAAAATGGCGCAGAGGGAATTTAACGCTAATAATTTAAAAAACGCGGTTGACGCTAGGGAATTATCCTGCGTCAAACGCGTTTTTGAATAATCAGGGTCAAGCGTCACGCTTGCACGTTTTTGGGTTCTTTTTGACGTGTGTCAAAAAGAACAGAGTCGTTCTTTCTTGCATACGCAAGAAAGAACTAGGGCAAAGCCTAGTCTGCCTTATAGGGAAGAAGCGCCATAACTCTGGCTCTTTTTATAGCGTTCGCGAGGGGACGCTGGTGTTTCGAACACACGCCGCTCATACGGCGGGGCAAGATTTTTCCTTTTTCGGAAACGAAACGTCTAAGCTTTTGCACATCCTTATAGTCAACGTCGTCAAGCTTATCAACGCAGAAGATGCAAACTTTCTTTTTAGGAACCCTTTTTTGAGGGCGTTTTACTTCGTCGCTCATGATTTATTACTCCAATTCAATCGGTTTAGTTTATTTTTTCGGACACATAAAGTCCGTGTTTCATGCAAGAGAGGAGTTTTATCTCCGCTCATGCGTCATTGCAAAAAGCGCCCCGTATTTAAAGGGAAGCCTCCCGCGTTAGGTTGACATTGCCGGGCATACCGCGGTTGCGGTTTTGCGTAGGCTGATTAAAACGGTAGGTCGTCGTCGGTCGGCTTCAATGCGGAACCGCCGCCACTGTTGTTGTTGCTACCGCCTTCAAAGACATCGCTGTCCTCGTAAGTACCTTCATTTTTCGTGGAAAGGAATTGCACTTCGTCGGCGGCTATTTCGGTGACGTAACGTTTTGTTCCGTCCGCCGCGTCGTAGCTTCTTGTTTGGATGCTTCCGGATATAGCGGCTTTAGAACCTTTTTTAAGGTATTTAGCGCAATTTTCCGCTTGATTTCTCCAAACTACGATATTAAGAAAGTCGGTTTCGCGTTGTCCGTCTCTTGAAAAGCGTCTAGACACTGCAAGCGTAAACTTGCAAAGCTGAATGCCGTTACCGGTTGTGGTTAACTCGGGGTCTTTGGTAAGATTTCCGATAAGAAACACTTTATTCATATTGATTTCTCCTATGGTGAACCGTCGCCGCTTCCGTGTTGCGGAGTTAAAAATTTAACCTCGCCGTCGACGGAAGTTACCGCGCCTCCGCGGACGGTAAAACGCGGAAACGGAACGGGATTAAAACGCGTGCGGCGTTTTATTTTTTGATAATCATTTGCCTAACGACATCGTCAATGATTTTCATTTGGCGGTCAAGCTCTGTAGGAACGGTGGGTGCGGCGGAGAAATTCATCAAAACGTAGTAGCCTTCGTTCATGAAATTGATGGGATAGGCGAATTTCTTCGTACCCCATTTGTCGACTCCGTCGACGGTACCGCCCAAGGTCTTGACCAGCTCCGCAAACTTTTCAGTAAGTGCGGCCTTACGCTCATCATCGATGTCGTTTTTCAGAATGTAGAGTATCTCATACTTATTCATAAACGGCATACCTCCTTATGGACTAAAATGTCCCCTTTCGGGGCAAGGATCGCGCGTCATTTCTCTTAAGACGCGAAAAATATTATATATACTAATTCTTAAATTGTAAAGTAAATTTAAAGCGTTTCACCGAATTTGCGCTAAATAAACGAAAAAAACCTTGAGCATGGTAGTATTTGGCGGCGGAGTTGCGTTTTTGCTAAGTGCCTTGATAAAAAGCGCAAGATAAACCACGCGCTAGGGCAAAATGTTTAAGACAGTATAAAAGCGATACCCTAACTGAAGCGCAAGCCTAGCCGCGCGGGCAAAATAATGGCTTTTATCCGTGATATTGCCCCGTCGTATTGTGGGAAAACGAGCGCACTTTGAGAACTCTTCAAAAAAAACGGCTTAAAAAAACATAAAAAATTTCTATACATCAAATTTTATTTGCATATAACCTGTATATCTGTTATAATATCGTTTGCGTTTTTAGTGTTATTTTATGTCCGTACGCGGGCGAAAAAAATGCGGGAGCGTGTATTGCGGAAGCGTTATTTCGGGAATAATCGTAAAATGCGGCAGGTGCGGTGATTTATCGCGGGCGGCATTATGCGGGAAGTTTGATTTATGCGCCCGCCGTTCAAAATAGGAGAACCAAATGAAAAAGAAGCTATTGTTAGTCGTTCTTATGCTTGCCGTTACGGTGGTAATCTTGACCGGTTGCCAAAACATCATCAAGAAAAATCCGGAACGCGTGCAAAATCAAGTTTTAGCGACCGTTTCTTATAACGGCGAATCGGGGAAGGTTACCTACGGGGAGCTTTTGGAAAGCTTCAATTCCTACGGGTATATCTACGTCAACTATTACGGATATACCGTGGACGCGACGCTGGAACTGTTGCTTACGCAGCTTGCCAACCGTGAGCTTTTGTATCTCTATGCCAAGGACGAGATAGCAAAGGATAAGTTCGGCGCCAATGTGAACGGCAGAGATTATTCCATTGAGCAGTTGCTCACTAAGGCGGAAATCGACAAGGCTGTCAGAAAGACCAACGCCGATTTGGAAGCGGCAATTAAGAGCCTTGCGGAAAGCTTGAAGACGGAAGACGAAACCAATAAAGGCGTTACGGAGGAAACCGCGACGCCCGACGGCAACACCTACACAATTACCTTTGTGCGCGGACTTGACGAGGTTTGGGGCGAAGACCCGGAACCGATTAAGGAAAAATCCGGCAACACCATCACTTTGCCCGACGGTACCAACTACGATCCCGGCAAGGATTTGAAGTTCTTAAACTGGACGGACGGAGACACGACCTATGCCGCCGGCGAAAGTGTAGCCGTTAAGAACGGCGATATGGAATTCACCGCCGAATGGGGTCCGAAGGTACCCGACGCACGTCCGGTCCGCGAGGAAGCCGAAAAGGTGGAAGACGCAGAAGAAACCGATCCCGAAGACGAAGGCTATGACCCGGACAAAAACGACGTTGAAATCCGCGCCAAAATGATAGTATATACTAACGGCAAGGACGTTTTCAACAGACAAAACTATGTCAATGAAGAATTGATGTCCGACGAGTACTTCGAAAAAGCACTTGCCAAACTCTTGAAGAATTTGGAAGCCTCTTACAAAACCTACGATTATTACTATCAAGTGCAACTCAAAACCATCGTTATGGAACGCTTTGAGAAAAAACTTAAGGGTAGCGTTACCGTTACCGACGAGGCGCTTACCGCCGAATACAACCGTATTATCGCCGCGAATAAGGAAAGCTTCGCCAAAAGTTCCACCGCTTACGCGGAAGCCGTTGCCTCCTCACTAACCGGTACTATTTATCACGCGCAACCCAACGATTACGGTTACGTCTACAACATACTCTTAAAGTTTGACGACGATGAGTTCGCCGAGATTAACCGTGTTTATACAAACAATACCGGCGACCCCGCGGCGTTTAAGGCGTACGTGGAAGAGGTCGCGCGCGCTAAAACCGTTTGGATTTCCAACTACAAATACACAACCGCCGCCGGTACGGACGACGAGGAAAAGGCTAAACACATAATCGGCGAAGACGGCAGTTGCGCTATTTGCGGCGAAGACGCGTTGGGTGAGGATAAGTATAACAATCTCGTTACCATAAACCTTGATGAAAAAACCGTTACGGTTAACGCCTACAGATGCGCGACGGAAGCCTACTTGCCCGACAAATGGCCGGCGTACGACGTGTTCGAAAGCGGTGTGCTTGTCAAGAAAGGTATCGTTACACAGGTTCAAGAAAGCTTAAAAGTGGTTGCCGACAGCAACCTAAGCGCCTTAGACAAGGCTATGTTGTCGCAAGAGGTTGCTAAAACGTGGATTTATCTCGTCGGAGACGATAACGGCATGTACGCCAACACGGATAGCTACAACCCGTTGGGCTACGTCGTTACACTAAGCGGCGACTCCTCCTATATAAAGGAATTTACCGACCGCGCACGCGAGTTATTTGCAACCGGCGGCTTAGACGCTTACTCCGATTTGAAAACCTTAGGTACCCAAAACGGCAGTGGTAACGAGGTAATCGCTTCCGCAATGTCCTCCGGTTATGCCGGCATCTTCATAATCGTACCCGGCTACGTTCCCTTTAACGAGGAGACAATTCAAGAGGCTACCACCGCAGAAGGTTACGAGGGTGAAGACGCCGCTTATTATATTGGCGAACAACTGCTCCCCCTTGATTATACGATAATCTACGGCAAGGATAAAAAACTTGAAACAACTACCGTTAGGAAGACTCTTGAAGAAACTCTTCGCACCGGTCTTGAAGCGGACGCCTATAACAATATGTTGAGCGCGTTTTTGGCGGAACACCCGAACGCGGTTAATAAGGATGCCAAAATTTATAAGTCCCTCCTAAAAGATTTAGGCTTAAGTTAATGTTGTGCGTCAGTCCTATGCCGTCCAGTCCGTTTAAAAACAGCGCGCGCATGTGCGTATATAAATGTTGATTTAGTATAAGTTCTTCCTTAAGCATGCGCAAGAAAGAACGCCTTAGTTCCTTTTGCATGCGCAAAAGAAACCGAAACGCGCGCAAGCTTAAAGCTTGACACTGATTACTTGAAAAACGCGGTTGCCGTAAGATTATATCCTTAGCGTCAACCGCGTTTTTAAATTTATTCACGTTAATCATCAGTCTTACCGTTCTTAAATACATTTACGGGATCCGTTCTCCCGTATCCGTCAAGCGCGTTTTTAAACTGAATACAAAGTAGAAAGCAGTCGATGATTTTGAAGTCTACCGCTTTTTTAATTTTGCTCCCTCGTTTCGATAGCTTTTTTTCCGATTTGACGATATTGTGTTGTCATACCCCCTTAAAATTTAGTAGACGCATTTGCCGAAAGGAGATTATTATGGACAACACAACATTAACCCTCGGACAGTTTATGAATGACTGGCTTGAGGATACGATTAAGCCCACAACGCGGTACGGTACTCACCGCGCCTACGAGGGATATATTAATAACCACATCAACGGGATTCTTGGCAATAAGTTGCTTACAGAATTGAATCCGCAGCATATTCAAAGGTTTGTCCACGACCTCGCGGAAATTAAGAAGCTATCACCGCGCACTGTACATATAATCATGCGTCTTTTATCATGCGCGCTCGGATTTGCGGAGGATTGCGGTTATGTGGACAGAAGCCCGTATAGGCGGATTAAACTGCCGAAGATACAAGAGGACGAGGTGGAGGCTTTCAGCAACGAGGAGCAGACGCTAATCGAGAGGGCGGCACTTTCTGCACCCGACCCACGCATGAAAGGCTTTCTGATTATGCTATACACGGGGCTACGATTGGGCGAAATCTGCGCTCTCAAGTGGGAAAACGTGGACTTAGGACAGAAATGTCTATGGGTTAAGGCTTCAATGACGCGAACGGCAAATCCGACCGGAAAAACTAAAACAAGAATAGAGGCGACCGAGCCTAAAACAAAAAAGTCCAAGCGGATGATTCATCTGCCGGACTTTCTCTGTGATGTTCTCAAGGAACATAGAAAACAAAGTAAGGGCATTTATGTTATTTCGGAGCCGAGCGGTAAGTTCGTTGACCCACGCATTATTCAAAAGTTATTCAAACGCCTAATTGATAAGCTGAATATTCCGCCGCGTACATTACATGCGTTGAGGCATACTTTCTGCGTGCGCGCTTTAGAAACGGGAGCTGACATAAAATCAATATCTATGACCCTCGGTCATACGGACGTAATGATAACGCTAAACCGTTACGCGCACTCGTTAACCGAACAGCGACAAAGGATGATGAGTAATCTAGATTTATATTTCAAGAGCAAAGGAATAGGCTTAATTTTTCAAACTTAGCGGTCATATATTTTAGAAATAAACGACTATTCTTAATAAATTATAACACCATCATGCGTGCTATGTCTACTAAACAAACGCATATTTCGTCATATTTCTTAAAACTTTTTTGCGATAGAACAATTTCGACAAACCAAAGCAATAGTAGCGACGGTCATTAGCAAAAAAAGGCGTTTTGTCGTTTCTGATCATCCATATTTGTATTTCACGCCCTCAACTTGTCAATATAGTAGCCAAAATCAAAGGGCTTATTTGTGCATTCTGCCTTGGCAGTCGTTTATTTCTAAAATATACGACCGTTGCGACCGCTTTTCATATTTTGAGAAGGTTTCCACACTGTTTTGATTGCGTCGGCTGAAATGAGGAATTATACAAGAATTAGGTTCTGCTATAATCGACACCTCAAAACACTTATCTAAACCCGTTAGTAGCAAGGCGTGGCGGAGAATGGTAGTAGTGTGCCGACCGACAGATAAAAAGGGAAAGATGGCTTGTGAAGTGATTTGGCATTTTATGCTTATTGTAGCAAGTATTAAGAACAATCGTTCGCGATTGTTAAGAGGAGTAAAAGGAGAGCATGGACGAGTTGCAAATAGTCTATTCATTTATAGGGAGTTTCTTTGGCTTTGGCTTTGCTATCATTGCCGAGATGGTTTTTTCGTTTCTTAAAAAGCGAAGTGATATGCGCTTGTTATTTGCGAACTTGACTGACGAGCTGAAAGAAATCAAAGCAGACATTGCAAAGAATGTTGATAAACCAATCCGCAATTTTTTTATCACCCCAATTTGGGAGTCAGTTATTCAATCTGGCGATATGCTTAAATTGTTTAAAGTAAATAAGGAACTATACGATAAAGTCCTTCTAGTCTACAATAAAATTGCAGTTTTGAGGATTGTTGAGCTAGATTTTAATCAAAGGAAGGCGTTAGTGTTAAAGACACGCAATATAATCATAAAAAAAGTGGAGGAAATAATAAATGTCACCAACCAATAAAGACAAACGACCCTACAAGAAGTCTAGTATTTCGCCGTCAGATACACCCGAAGAACGAGTCACGGTAGTACCTATTGATGAACCGGTAGTACCTATTGATGAACCGGAAGAACCTATTGATGAACCGGAAGTACCTAATTCTCATGAAAAGAAAGTGGCGCGATATATTGCTCATACCACAGTTTACGCTTGCCTTCAAAACAATTTGGTACGCTTGATAAAACTGATTCAGTTAACAAATACTCAGCCAATGAATATTTTGGAATTAGGCTTTGGCGGCAATTCACAGACTGCAATTAAGGTGGCAAAAGAATTTAAAGATAACATTAAATTAACCGTTGTTAACGGGTCGCTTGAAACAATTAATAGTGGCAAAATGTTGGCTGAAAATGAGCGCTTGTCCATCGACTTTATCAATGAAAATGTTAATACGTATATCACAAGAGGGATTGCCCAATTTGATTTAGTCTATTTACTCTATAATTTTCACCATATAGCTGACAGTGACATGGAAAAAAAGCATGAAAAAAAATATTTTTTAGATGCGTGTTATGAAAATATGAAGGTTTTGTCTTTTCTTTGTATTGCCGATGCTTTTTTTCCTGAAACATGTGACGACTCAAATTTGTTGGCTGATGAAAGTCTAGAGGAGTTATATAAGCAAAGAGCGACGGAGTCGCAGCTGTCAACATTTTGGGGTGTTCTAGAAGGAATTGGACTTCAAAAGGTTCAAGATGCGACAAGAGAAGCAAATGATAGCTACGAGTTGGAAATGAATTCTTTTGTCAGAATAAAGGAAAAAAACGGCGAATATCTGGTTAAAAAGAGTTGGTTAGTCAAGGCTGCCCAAAGCGATAGAAAGGGATTTGCTGTAATAATAAATAAAGATGTCAACTGCATTGGAGATGCCATTCTTTTATTTAAAAAAATAAGATAAACCATCATCACTAAAAAGGAGTATATTTATGATAACTAAAATTAAAATCACATTGCTGAAAGCAAATGTAAGTGTGATTGCCACTCTCCGAGATGACAAGTGTCCGATCATGATTAGCAAACTACTAACCATGTTGCCGCATGAGGCAAACGCCTTTCATGCCAAGTGGGGTGGTGGTGAGATTTGGACGCAGATTCCCAATTTTCCCGGCTATGCAGCAGAGAACGAAACTTTTTTACCCTCGATTGGCGAGATTATTTTGATGCCATTAAGAGATAACCTTATTGCATTTGACCTTTGGTATGACAGAGGGTGGGCTGTCGGCTCAAAAGGGCTTATGAACGGAGCTTGTGTAGGAATAGTTACCGAGGGCTTGGAACAATTTGCACCCGAGGCAGAAAAACTATCTTCGGAAGGCTCTCAAAAGATAAGAATAGAGATTGTAAAATAATTTCAAAGAGGTAATGATATGGCGAAAATTAATGTTCTTATTACCGGTGGTACAAGTGGCATCGGTCTTGCAACTATCCACAAGTTTTTGTATGAACTTAAAAACGAAGTAGAGATTATCTCACTCTCAAGAAGCGAAGATAAAATCAAACAGGCATTGGAGAGTTTGGCATTGGCAAAAAAACAAGTACATTTCTATACTACGGATGTTTCAAACGTTGCAAGTCTAGAAAAAGTTCGTGCTAGTGTTGAGGCTAAATTTTCCAAGATAGACATCCTCATCAATAACGCCGGAAATATTATTGCTGGTGGTGTTGAGGGCTTAAGTTTTCAAGACTGGGATTTTTCTATGACGAACAACTTGTCGAGTTTCTTTTATGTAACCAAGACATTTCTCGAATTGCTGAAAAAGTCCGACTATCCGAGCATTGTAAACATCTCTTCAATTTCGTCTAGACTTAGCGGTGCTTCCACCGGCTATTCTGTAGCAAAAGCAGGCGTTGATATGATGACAAAATGCTTTGCGAGAGAATTGAGTAAATATCAAATCAGGGTCAACAGCGTAAATCCCGGCATAACAAAGAGCGGTTTTCAGGTTCATAACGGACTTATGGACGAAGCGGGTTATGTAAGATTTCTTGAAGATGTCACCAAGACTTATCCAATTGGATTAGGAGAATGCAGTGATGTCAGCGAGCTGATTTATTATCTGACGAGTGATAAAGCGAGATGGATAACTGGGTCGACCTACATTATTGATGGCGGGCGTTCAGTTAACATTTAATTAGTGCCTAGGAGAATTGACAATGTACGGTAAAAGAATTCGTTTTGATAGACTGCTTCACGGCGACAAAATGCTATGTGTGCCTCTCGACCATGGAGTTACTAATTGCGATATAGCTAACTTGTCTGATTTTAGAAATACTGTCAGTCAAATAGTGGACAACGGCGCCTCCTCAATCATAGTACATAAAGGGTTGGTGCGTTTTTTGCCCCAACTAAAAAATACAGGTTTGATTGTGCATTTGTCAGCGAGTACGGAAAATTATAAGCCTGTCAAAAAAATCATTGTTTGCGAAGTTGAAGAAGCGGTACTACTTGGAGCTGATGCCGTATCAATACATGTGAACCTTGGAAATGAATTCGAAAAGCATATGCTGTCAGATTTTGCAAGAATTAGCAGTGATTGTCAAAAATACGGAATGCCCTTGCTTGCGATGATGTATAACCGTAACAATGATAATACCGACATTGGCAATACGGAAAAAGAAAAACATTCTATTCGGATTGCGGCTGAAATGGGTGCTGATATTGTAAAAATCGGTTCTAATTGGAGCTTGGATAATCTAAAAGTTATCCTTAAAGATGCGCTCATACCTATCGTAATTGCTGGAGGGGATATGCTTGATAGAGAAAAACTATTTGCTCTTACAAAGAATCTAATGGGGAGCGGAATTCTCGGTATAAGTTTCGGTAGAAATGTTTTTATGTCAAAAAACATTGCCGATACGATGAGGAATCTTTCTAGCATCATTTATAATTATTGATACACATTAAAATGTCTGCAACTCATTGTCCATCCCTTTTGGGTGTAACGACTTACAGACAAATTATGGTTTTTTGTTGCTCGATGCCATCTAATTGGTTGTGTTTATTTATTGATAGGAGTTTTTCTGCCTCTTTAGGTTGTTTTCAGCCAAAGTATCCACATCCTTAATCCGTATCCGTCAAGCGCGTTTTTAAACCTTTCATCGTGTGGGTGCGGGAGTTAAACGGATATTGCGATTTCAAGCGCAAGCTCCATCATGTCGAGGAACGCGAACTGCCGTACCATAGCGGACGACGATTCACCAGTTACAAGAGAGTCGGAAACGGTGCATACGGCAAGCGCGTGTTTGCCGGCTAAGGCGGCGTTTATATACAGTGCGGCGGCTTCCATTTCTACCGCGTCAATGCCTAGCTTCTTATACAAAGGCATAAGCGTTCCGTCGTCATAAAACACGTCCGTACTGAAAATATTTCCGACAACCGCGTATTTACCAAGCGTTTTGACGGCATTAGCCGCCGCTTTCAGCAATTTTGGGGAAGCGGACGTGCAGTCTTCACTCGAACCCGCTATACTGCCGTAGGTCGACATGGTGTAAGCGCATTTACCGATAACCACATCGCCGATTTTAAACGTAGGGTTAACAGCGCCCGCGGAGCCTATGCGGATTATGTTTTCCGTGCCGTAAAAATTAAACAACTCGTAGCTGTAAATTCCCATGGACGGCATTCCCATGCCGGAAGCCATAACTGATATGCGCTTACCCTTGTAGGTGCCGGTATAGCCTTGTACGCCGCGCACGTCGTTTACCAGGACGGCGTTTTCCAAAAAATGCTCCGCCACAAACCGCGAACGAAGCGGGTCACCGGGCATCAGTACGGTTTTTGCAAAATCTCCGGCTTTTGCCGTTATGTGAGGCGTAGGTATCATAATAATTTCCTTTTTTATAGTTTTTATTTCGGCGTGTAACCGCTGCCCGTCACCGCTTGAACGTCCGTACTTGCGTGGCGGCTACTTTGGCGTATAGCCGGCTTCTATTGCCGCTTGAATGAGCGCGCTTGCGCCGATTCTGTCCGCGCCAGCCGATATAAAAGCGTTTGCGGTTTCTAGAGTGCGGATTCCTCCGGCAGCTTTGATTTTAACGCCCTTACCGACATGCTTCTTAAACAGCTCCACATCGGCAAGCGTCGCGCCGCCCGAAGAAAATCCGGTTGAAGTCTTTATAAAGTCCGCGCCGGAGTCCGTCACTACCTTGCACATCTCGATTTTTTCAGCGTCCGTTAGCAGGCATGCCTCAATGATTACCTTCAATATTTTGTTACCACAGACGCTCTTTATGAGCTGCAGCTCAGTCAAAATGCTCCCGTACGCGCCGTCCTTTACGTCGCCGACGTTGATTACGGTATCTATTTCTTCCGCTCCGTCCGCTATAGCCGTTTCCGCCTCAAGGACTTTTGCGGACGCGACGGAATACCCGTTAGGGAAGCCGATAACCGTACAAACGGGAATTTTGCCGTTTACATACTTCGCCGCACCCGCCGCCAGTTTGAAAAGCACTCCGCCCATATCCTTGTATTTTTCCTTCACATACTCTGTTGCGCGCGCTACGAACGACGGCGGAATACATACCGAAGCGGTCTTAAAAGCGACAGCTTCGTCAATAAGCGTTTTTATCCGAACAAGCGTAGCCGCCGGCGCAAGCAACGAGTGGTCGCACTTGCTTAATATATATTGTATATTCATAGTCTTAACCTTATCGATATATTTATATATGAGTTTACTACTCTTTTACGCCGCCGTCAACGATGTGAAAAAGAAAGGAGTGGACAAAAGGTGTCCTCTATGATATAATATAAGAAATGAGAACAACGAAGATACAAGAAGGGCGAAGATGCCCAAAGTGCGGACGGATAGAAAACCAACGGAACGCCGGAT
>JAITPR010000008.1 GCA_031289315.1 Clostridiaceae bacterium
CCGGTTATTCATCCCAAGTAAAATATACAGGACAACAACCCACTAGCACCTTAAGGATATACATTCAACCGGATTCCGGCTATCAGGTATCCGCTTTGACAATTGACACAGTGGCGGTAAATTCTACCGCGCTGACCTCAATCAGAACCAATGGTTATTACGATTATTACGTTGACTACACGGACGGCGCTACTACTAAAATAGCAGTTTCGTTCAGTGCAATTATCACCGTAACGATAACCGCGTCCGCGACAAACGGCACTATTACCGCCGGAGGTGCGATAGCATACGGAACCGATAAAACATTTTATTTCTCCCCCACCAACTCAACCTATGAGTTGACGGAGCTTAGTATCGGAGGGCTAGTTCAGTCCGGTTCGGCATTTAGTGACGCTAAATTAAGCGGTTCATATACGTTTTCGAATGTTACCGCCAATACTTCAATTGCCGTGACGTTCACAAAGAAATCTCTATCGGCAGACGCGGAAAGCGCTAAAACCGGTTCCGCCGACGACAACGAGTTAAACGGCAAATTAGACGAATTGATAGGCAATATGGAAAGTGGTACGGACCCCGTTGAGGCTCTCGGTGACTACGGCACATATCTTAAATCAAACCTAACCAACTTATACAACTCCTTGAAAGCTCGAGGCGGTAGCGCTGCTTTGGACGCTCAATATGAGTCGGCTCTTGCGGCTATAGACGCCGCGACAAGCTTCACCGACGCCACCAACGCCTATAAGACAAATCAAGCCGGTCTTAATGCTCTCACCGACGGCGACTCATCTCTTACGGATGGCGCTATCATCGACGGAGATACGGGTGGCGCTCCCGCCGACAGGGACTCCTCGCTTACGGGCGCCGCTCTTGTCGCCGTGATAGTACTGGGCATAGTAGGAGCCTTGGGCGTAGTGTCATTAGGCTTCGGAATAGCATTCAAACTGAAGAAAAGAAAAGTCTAAAAGGCATAAGAACTAAGCCAATCAATGCTTAATAGAAAAGCCCCTCTTTCACGTAAAGGAGGGGCTTTTTAAATTAGACGGCTCAACGCCGAATGCCAGGGTTGGGTAAAAACCGGCATATTATCGATTCAATGTCAAATGTCGGGGCGTAAAGAACGTCCACTTAACAAACTGCGCTTATTTCGGCTACTCTATTGGCGGCGCTACGGGAACCACGTCCGCAAAGATTTTTTTTAGAACGCGAAACGGGCGTAAAATCGTGGACAAAACCGCGCGGATATTATATTATATATAAGTATTTTATGACACGCGCGATTAGCGTGTGCCGGAGGTTGATATGAACTTCTTAACGCTCTTATCCGTAGCAAAGGAAGATATGACGGTTATTACCGTTCCCGAAGCATTGCTTAACGCTCTGTTTGTGTTTGGCATGGTAATATGCGTTTTAAGCGTGCTGGCTTGTATCGTCAAGCTATTGTCGTTTCTTTTTATTAAGTTAAACGCGCCGAAAAAATAAACCGTAATGCGAGGCTTTTGGGCTTTCGCTTATCTTTAGTATGCGCGGTTTCAACGTCAAAAACGCTTGCACCGGCGCGAAATGCGGTTGCTCCGGATTAAAACCGGCGCGTAACCGGGAGGAAAAAATGGCTGATACGTTTCAAAAAATTTGGATGGGCTCCGGGCTTTCGTCTTTGTCGTGGCAACACGTGGTGATGATAGTCATTGCTTGTTTGTTTATTTTTCTTGCAATAGCAAAGCAGTTTGAGCCTATGCTGTTGTTGCCGATAGCTTTTGGTATCCTACTCGCCAACTTACCCGGCGCCGACCTCATGGCACCGGAGGTAGACGGACAAAACGGCGGCTTGCTCTACTACCTATACATGGGCGTTAAAAAGGGCATATATCCATCGCTTATCTTTTTAGGCATAGGCGCAATGACGGATTTCGGTCCGCTATTGTCCCGACCGTCCAGTCTTCTCTTGGGCGCGGGCGCGCAACTCGGCATAAGCATCGCGTTTATCGTCGCCGTAGCGCTTGGATTTACCGCACAAGAAGCCGCTTCCATAGCTATAATCGGCGGCGCGGACGGTCCCACCGCCATATACCTGACGTCAAGACTTGCCGACCACTTGCTATCCCCTATAGCGGTCGCCGCGTATTCATACATGGCATTAATTCCTCTGATACAGCCGCCTATAATGCGTGCGCTCACTACCAAAAAGGAACGCGTCATCGTCATGACGCAACCCCGTCAGGTGTCTAAGCTTGAGAAAATCTGCTTCCCCATTATCATAACCGTTATTTGCGTTTTACTGCTCCCCTCCGTCGCACCGTTACTCGGCATGCTGATGCTAGGGAACCTCTTCCGTGAGTCCGGCGTCGTGGAAAGGCTGTCCAGCGTCGCTCAAAACGGGCTTATAAACGTCGTAACAATATTCTTGGGAATTACAGTGGGAGCAACCGCGAACGCCGCCACATTCCTAAAACTGGAAACTATAGAAATAATCCTCTTAGGACTTTTCGCTTTCATGTTCAGCACCGTGGGCGGTCTGCTTTTCGGAAAGCTCCTTTGCTTCATCACAAAGGGTAAGGTCAATCCGCTTATCGGTTCCGCCGGTGTTTCCGCCGTCCCCATGGCGGCGCGCGTCGCCCAAATAGAAGGACAAAAACACAACCCCTCAAATTATCTGCTAATGCACGCAATGGGTCCCAACGTCGCGGGCGTCATAGGCTCCGCAGTTGCCGCGGGTATTCTGTTGGCGCTGTTCGGCGCGTAGCAAGTAATTAATATGTTTGTTGGTGCCGCTAAGTGCGTAACCGCATATATTCATATATATTAGAGTTGATTCCGCCGGTTTTGTACCGACGGCGAACGGAGCGTAGTTTAAAAGCGCGCACGGGCGTTATCTATTATACGGGGGAGTTTAACAAAACTTCCCCGTTTCCGATTAAAGGGTGCGGACAATCCGTGATTAAAGGTGTATCTATGAAAATTATTCCTAAGCCAAACAAGTTTACAGTAAATCAAGGTTTCGTAAAACTGAACGATACCGGCTCCGTTTCCAACGAATTCCCGGCGTTTGCCGACGGTTTGAACGACTTCGTTGAGAAGCTTGCCGGGTTCCGATTCCGCGAAGGCAAGATAATCCGCCCCGCAATCTCCGATGCGCTTGAAGCCGACGAATACACGCTTACCGTGTCCGTCGATGGCATAGACGTGTGCGGAGGCTCTGAGCAAGGGCTGTTCTATGGGTTGCAATCTCTCAAACAACTGCTTGCCGCACGGTTTAAGGACGGCGAAATGATATTGCCGGCTTGCGAAATATCCGATAAACCGCGTTTTAAATATCGCGGATTTATGCTTGACTGCGCCCGGCATTTCTTCCCCGTCGACGAAATTAAAAGGTTTATCGCCGCTTGCGCCCTGCTTAAACTGAATGTCTTTCACTGGCATCTCATAGACGACCAAGGTTGTCGGTTCGAAAGTAAGGCGTTTCCTCTTCTTACGGAGGTCGGCTCAAAGCGCACGGAAAGCCGCGGCGACGGCGTTCCCGTCGAGGGCTTCTATACGCAAGAAGAAATGCGCGACGTCGTAGCCTACGCCAAAGCGCGCTACATCGACGTTGTGCCGGAAATCGATGTCCCCGGTCACGCAACCGCTTTAATCGCGTCTTACCCCCGTCTGTCTTGCGACGGCAAGCCCGTGGATGTCGCCACGCGCTTCGGTATACTGCCCAACCTCGTTTGCGCCGGCAAGCCGGAGGTCTATGATTTTCTCTACGCCCTTTTCGACGAGGTAACCGACATCTTCCCCTTCGAATATATTCACATCGGCGGCGACGAGTCCGTAAAAACCCACTGGCGTGACTGCCCCGATTGCCAAAAAACAATCGCCGACAACAACCTTAAAAATGAAGAGCAATTACAATCACTTTTCACCGCCCGCATAATATCATACCTCGCCGATAAAAACCGTAAGGTCATCACTTGGAATGAGGCTCTTAACTCCGGAGTGCTAGACCCGCGCGCCGTCACCCATTACTGGAACGACGGCGCAAAACCGGAACGCGTCCTAAAAGCCGTGAACTCCGGACGTAAAACAATTATATCAAAGTTTGCGCCTTTCTATTTGGATTATCCCCACGGCATGCACACACTGCGCGCAATTTACCGCTTTAACCCGGTCATTAAGGGCGTAAACCCCGATAGCACCGATAATATTTTCGGCGTGGAAAGCCCCCTTTGGTCGGAGTATATCCCCACGCCGCATAACCTTGAACTTAAAGCCTTCCCCCGTCTGTTCGCCCTAGCCGAAACAGCATGGACCAATCAGTCCGATAAAAAACTCCGCGAATTTAAGGCGCGCCTGAAAACTCAAGTTAAATTACTCGACCTCCTTAATGTCGCCTATACCCCCGTAAACAAAAGCGACCCCGACCCCGTAACCGGATTAATCCAAATTATTCGCTTCGCAACCTCTCACTACTCCGTCGAAGACGCCGCCGCCGCTAAAGCCGCTAATACCGAAATGAAAAACTCCCGCGAATCCGGAGGGGAGTGAATTGAGTACTAGTTCCTTTTGGACACCCAAAAGGAACTGCACTTAAATTACAAGCTACGCATAAAGGAGGCATAGTGCGGGATAGCGATAGCGCTTTCTTCGAGGGAGAGGTCCCAACGTTTCACCCATTCGAGGGAATAGTAACCGTCGTAACCGATTTTTTCGAGTGCGGCAACGGCTTCGGCGACGGGAACGGTACCGGAGCCTAACAAGCGGTATTTAACCGCCCCGTTTGTCACCACGCTGTCCTTAACATGGACGTATTTAATGAGATTTTTGAGGTTTGCGACGGTTTCGGACACGGACTCACCGCCGAACCGGAAGGGATGATGGATGTCCCATAGGGCGCCGCCGCCGGTTTTTTCTAGCACGTCGGCAAGCCTTGCGGTGTTAACGAAAAGCCCATTCGTTTCGATGAGCGGTTCCACGCCGGAACCCTCCGCATAGCGCAGAACGGCGGCATATTGACGGATAAAAAGAGCGGTATCTCCGCCGTCGTACTGCGGCGTATCGGTGGAAAGCACGCGGACGAACGGCACGGCAAGCTTTACCGCAAGGTTGATATAATCCTTGGCTTCGGCAAGCGCGTTCTTAGCGGAGTGCACCGCAAGCTGCGCCGACGACGAGAGCATGGATATTTTAACATCGCGGTCTATGAGGTTTTCCACGGTCAATTCTTTGATTTTGGGGGCGTACAGCTCACCTAAAACGCCTCGGATTTCCAGCGCGTCAAAGCCCAAATCCTTTACGGCGGATACCGTTTCGTTAAATGTCCACGTAGGACAGGCTAATGTGGAAAAAGCAAGTTTCATAATTCTCCGTACCGCATAAACAACGGCTTTCCCCTATCGCATTCTTATTATATTTAACGCCGTTATGGCTAAAACGCGGCAAGCCGGCGCAACTAGTTTACAAGAAATATCGGGGTGAAAGCGGTTGCTATGCCGTTTCGATTTTATCGGGACGAAAACGGTTTTTATGCCGTTTCAATTTTGGCGGGGGTGAAAGCGGTTGTTACGCCGTTTCGATTTTGGCGGCGTCCTGAAGCTTAAACACCTCGATAGCCTCCTCACGCAATTTATATTTTTGTATTTTGCCGCTTGCAGTGGTAGGGAAGGACGGCACAAACCTGACGTATGAGGGCGTTTTGTGGCGGGACATTTTGGAACGCACGAAGTCTTTCACCTCGTCCTCGGTCATTATTTCGCCCTCTTTGAGGATTACCGCCGCCATAATTTCCTCACCGTAACGCTTTGACGGCACCCCGACGACTTGAACGTCGGATATTTTGGGATGAGTATACAATAATTCTTCGATTTCTTTTGGGTAGATGTTTTCGCCGCCCCTTATAATCATATCCTTAATCCTGCCCACGACCTTGTAATAGCCGTTCTCGTCAGCGGTGCAGAGATCCCCGAAGTGTAGCCATCCGTCGACATCGATAGCCTGTTTGGTAGCCTCCGGCATCTTGTAGTAGCCTTTCATGATGTTATATCCGCGCGCGCAGAACTCGCCCGGCGTATGCGGCGGAAGCGTTTCCCCAGTTTCCGGATCTACGATTTTCGCCTCAACGCCTGGATAGCAACGCCCCACTGTGGACACGCGCAAATCAAGCGAATCCTCCGTCGTGGTAAAGGTGCTTCCCGGAGAGGACTCCGTCTGCCCGAACACGATTATGATGTCCTTCATGTACATCTCGTCGGCGACCTGCTGCATAACCTTGATAGGACACGGCGAACCCGCCATGATACCGGTACGCAGAGAGGAAAGGTCGTATTTTTTAAAGTCCGCATGCTCCAAAATCGCTATGAACATGGTCGGCACACCGTGTATGACGGTACATTTTTCCATGGAAATCGCGTTCATCACCGGCACCGCGCCGAAAAAGTCGACGGGTATCATGGCGACCGCGTGAGTTATTGCGGACATTGTGGCAAGCACCAACCCGAAACAGTGAAACAGCGGAACGCAGATACAGATGCGATCCTTCTCCGTGAGTTTCATCGCGTCGCCCGTAGCCAAACCGTTGTTGAGGATGTTGTAATGCGTCAGCATTACGCCCTTTGGAAAGCCGGTGGTGCCGGAGGTATACTGCATATTAATGACGTCGTGACAGTTAAGCCCGCTCACCAGTTTTAAATACTCCGCGTCGGAAACCTTGCCGCCCAAATCAACTAAATCCCAAAAGGAACCCATGCCTTGCGGCGCCGTTTTACCGGCAAAAAGCACGTTTTTCAGTTCGGGAAATTTTTTGTTGTCGACGTCGCCGTCCTTAGAGGACGCAAGCTCCGGCAAAAGCTCGTTAACAGTTTTTATATAGTCGCTGTCCTTAAACCCGCCCGTCATTACCAAAACCTTGGTATCGGATTGCTTTAACAAATATTCCAACTCAAATATCTTATAATTTGTGTTTACGGTCACTAGAACGGCGCCGATTTTAACCGCGGCAAACAGCGTCAAATGCCATTCCGGCACGTTTGTAGCCCAAATGGCGACCTTGTCGTCTTTGCCCACGCCTAGCGCCAAAAGCCCTTTGGCAAGCTTATCGGTAAGCTCGTCAAGCTGCTTCCACGTCAAGTGAAAGTCGCGGTCGGTGTATTTAATCGCTGTCGCGTCGGGATATTTCTCCGCAAGCCCGAGCAATGTCTGTCCGATAGTTTTTTCCGTAAATTCCATAATTTTTGTTTATGCAGACCGTGCGGTCTTTTTGAGGATTTTATTTTGTTGCGTTATAAGACAAATTCCTAAGAACGCGGGAGGATTTTATTTTGTTGCGCCGCAGAATAATTTTCTAAAGTGCGGAAGTTTTTTTCTTGCGCCGTAGGAAAATACCTTAAAGCACGGAAAGGGGGGTTGTGCCGTAAAAAAATATTCTACGGAGGAGGGATTTTATTTTAAACTCAAAAGCGACTCTATGTCAAATAAATCCCACGGAGCGGTATCCTCCGGCGGATAGACGCGGAACACCAAAGTTTCGCCGCTCACCGGATGCGGAAAACGCAGTTCTACCGCCCAAAGCGCAAGTTGAACCGGCGTTTTGCCCTTATAGCCGTATTTAACATCTCCTACGAGAGGATTGCCTATAACAGACATTTGCACGCGGATTTGATGTCCGCGCCCAGTTAAAAGCTTTATCCCAAGCAGCGACACACCCTCTTTAGATTGTAGAACATTGTAGTCAAGCTCCGCGCGCTTCGCGCCTTCCGTCAACATCGGCACCACGGAAACTATATTTTTTTCCTCATTTTTTTTGAGAAAGTGTACTAGCCTGTCCTTCTTTTCGCGCGGAACGCCCGTGACAACGGCGAAATAACGCTTGTCAAAGGAGCCGTCCCGTATGCTCTCACTAATCCTTGCCGCCGCCTTTGAGGTCTTCGCAAAAACCATGACGCCTCCGGTGGGACGATCCAAACGGTGTACAAGCCCTAAATAGGCATCTCCGGGTTTGTCATACTTTTCAACGAGGTACTTCTTTAAATAGTTTAGTAGGTCGGGGTCCTTGCTCTCGTCCTCTTGAACGGGCATGTCGAACGGCTTAACGACAACCAACAAGTGATTGTCTTCAAAAAGTATTGTAGGTTTAAAATTTTCGTCGTTTTTATCCATTTGTTTTTATTTTTTTGCCGCTCAAGTCGGGCATATTTAGGGTTTGGACAATCCGCATTCATGGTAACGAAAAGCCCGTTCCGTCTTCTATAGCGGTGACGCTTTGACCTCGCTTCCGGCGACAAAGCAGTTTATTTTTTGCGGATTTATTACTTTCTCACATGCCCGTTGCCAGTGCAAATATATTTCGCGGAGGTAAGCTCCCGCAGTCCCAAGGGTCCGCGCGCTTGCAATTTTCCGGTGCTTATGCCCATCTCCGCGCCAAAACCGAATTCGAACCCGTCCGTAAAGCGCGTCGACGCGTTGATATACAACGCCGCGCTGTCCACCCTTCTTGTAAACAAAGCCGCCGCCGCTTTATCCTTTGTCACAATCGCTTCGCTGTGCTTAGTCGAATATTTATTTATATGCTCTATCGCCTCGTCAATTCCGGACACGACCTTTACGCTTATCTTATAGTTTTCGTACTCCGTCGCGTATTCCTTTTCGTCGGCGATGCCGGCTTTCGGAAAAAGCGCGCGCGTTTTTTCGCAACCGACTATTTCCACGCCGTGTCCGTCAAGATATTTAAGGCAATCCGGCAAAAAAGCCGCCGCAATTTTTTCATCTACAAGCAAGGACTCCGCGGCGTTACATACGCTGGGGCGTTGCAGCTTGGCATTATAAATTATCTGCTCCGCCATTTTCAAATCCGCGCTTGACTCCACATATACGTGACAATTGCCGCCTGCGGACGCTATAACCGGTATTTTTGAGTTATCCGTAACGTAACGCTTCAAACCCTCTCCGCCGCGCGGAATTACAAGGTCCACATACCTGTCCTGTTTTAAAAGTTCTCCGGTGGAGGCGCGGTCAACGTCGTCTATAAATGCGACGGAATTCGCGTCAAAACCGCCTTTTTCCAAAGCCTTCCGCATTGCCGCGTATATCGCGCGGTTGCTGTTTATGGCGTCCTTACTGCCGCGCAAAATCACCGCGTTGCCGCTCTTTATGCACAACGCCGCCGCGTCTGCGGTCACGTTGGGGCGCGCCTCGTATATTATGGCTATTACGCCTAGCGGCGCACGCACCTTTTCTATAAATAAGCCGTTTACCGGTGAGGTCCAGCTTTCCGCCACCTCTCCCACCGGGTCGGGTAACGCCGCCACCTGACGGACTCCCTCACACATCGCGTCCACGCGCTTAGACGTAAGCATAAGCCTGTCTATAAAGGTCTTATCCTTAACGCCCTCCGCCGCGCGCACATCGATCGCATTCGCGGCTAAAATCGCCGCTTCCCCGGTCTTAATGGCATCCGCCATGAGCGTAAGCATTGTATTTTTTTGCTCCGTCGAATACGCCCCTATGACGAGGGCGGCGGCGGCGCTTTTTTGGGCGATTTCCGATACGTTAACCATATATGCGTTCCTAAAGTAACCGTTAAAATTCAAGCGTGCAAACCCGATAAAAAAATTTCTCTTATCGAAACACTATGTACGCAGAAATCCAGTCAAGAAAAATTTCACACGGACACAAACCCGATAAAAGAAGCTTTCTCTGGCCGAATTTGGGCGTGGGGGACAAGAGGATTGCCCCCATTGGCGCGCGGTGTTTTAGTCCTCTTCCTCGTCTTCGGGGAGTATGGCATTGTGATATACATTTTGCACGTCGTCAAGCTCGTCAAGCTTGTCTATCATCTTGAACAGCGTTTCCGCGTGAACGTCTGACGGCGTAACCTCGTTTTCCGGTATCATGGTAAACTCCGCCGAAAGCGCGTTAAGCTTTGCCGCTTCCAACGCCTCCCTCACCTTACCGAAGTCTTGCGGCAGGGTGTAAATTTCGTACACTTCATCGTCATCGGTGTTAATGTCGTCCGCGCCCGCGTCGATTGCCAACATCATGAGGTCGTCCTCACCGATGTCCGACTTGGCGACCACGATAACACCGCGCTTTTTGAACATGTAGGCGACGCAACCCGTCGAACCCAAAGACCCGCCGTATTTGTCGAATATGTGGCGAACGTCGCCGGCGGTACGGTTTTTATTATCCGTCAACGCCTCGACTATAAACGCCGTGCCGCCTATACCGTAACCCTCGTAGGTCATCTCCTCATAGTTGATGGAGTCGCCCTCTCCGGACGCTTTCTTTATAGACCGCGCGATGTTGTCGTTAGGCATATTGTTTGCCTTTGCGTTGGCAATGGCGTCGCGTAAACGCGAATTAGACGACTGATCAGCCCCGCCCTGCTTAACCGCAATGGCAATTTCTCTGCCTATCTTTGTGAAGACGTTGGAACGCGCCGCGTCACCCTTCGCTTTCTTGTGTTTAATGTTTGCCCATTTGCTGTGTCCGCTCATAAGAACTAAACTACCCTATTATTAAGTTTATTACTTTATTATTATAAACTATATCATAGTTTTTTTCAAGTGATTTGCAACGGTTCCGTATTATACGCGGAGCAAACGCAAAAAATATTTTTATTCCGGACAATAAACCCGGCATGCAGTGTAAATTAGGGGCGTAAATAAAGCGAAACACCGCGCATAAATTCATCTGAAAAAATCTGAAAAACCTTTACTATCCATGCGGTTTTCAATTAATTTTACCGGTAAATGGGTATGGACAATTAAAGGAGTGTGGGTAATTCGCAAAGCTATGCGCGGCGCGAAACCTCGTACATAGCCACGCCCGCGGCGACACCGGCGTTTAAGGATTCCATACGCTTCATGGGAAGCGATACGGTATATTTGCAAGCGGACAGCACCTCCGAGCTTACGCCGTGCGCCTCCGCTCCTAAAACGAGCGTAACCGCGCCGCCGAAAACGGTGTCAAAAAGACTTTTTCCGCCCATATCCAACGCCGCGCTTTCGGTTTTTTGCAACAGCTTCACGGCTTCGTTTAAAGTTATGTCGCGGATTTTAAGTTGGAACACCGCCCCCATAGAGGCACGTATCGTCTTAGGCGAAAACACGTCCGCGGTATTGAGCAGGTAAACGTCGTCAAAGCCGCACGCCGCCGCCGTCCTTAAAACCGTACCCAAATTCCCCGCATCGGATACGCCGTCCAGTAGCAGCGCGTTGCCCGTCGGAAGGGCAAACGGTGCGAACGCCGTCCTCACCGCCGCAATAATTCCGTACGGCGTTTCGGTATCCGACAGCGCGTCCATTACGTTTTGTGACACGGTGAGGATCTCCGCGTTTTTAAATTTTTCCGACACGGCTCCGGTAAATTCCGATTCCCGCTCTACTGTAACGGCTACGTACTCGACAGTCACAAGGTTCGGCAGGTCGCGCACGGCGTTTCCGCCCTCAACCAACGTAAGCCCCGTTTCCGCGCGGTGCTTTTTGTCCTTCAGTTTTCTCAAAAACCGTATTTTATCATTTGAAACAGACGTAATAATCATAGTCTATTATTCAACTCCCGATTACAAATAATCATGGGTATTTCCCGGTTACAAAAAACGCTTCCCGTGCGGAGCGTACAGGATATACGCAAAGTGCCGCGGGAAGCGTTTTGAATAGAGCGTGGACTAAAAACCCGAACGGGATTTATTTGCCGGCAAGAGCGGTCTTAGCCTCTAAGCACACCGCCGAAAAACCCGCCGCATCGTTCACCGCCATATCCGCCAAAACCTTACGGTTGAGCGTTATGCCGGCAGTCTTAAGCCCGAACATCAAACGGCTGTAGCTTAAATCGTTAAGCCTTGCGCCGGCGTTTATTCTGGCAATCCAAAGCTGACGGAAGTCGCGCTTTTTTCTCTTTCTGCCGACAAACGCGTACGCTTGGGATTTCATAACCGCTTGACGGGCTATTCTGTAGAGCTTCGACTTGCCGCCGAAGTAACCTTTTGCTTGCTTTAATATCTTTCTGCGTTTTTTGGCCGCGTTAACGCCTCTCTTAATTCTCATAATTCAATCCCTCCCGATTAGTCGTACGGCATCAGCTTTTTTCTGATGGTAGAAGCTTGCGTTTCGTTTACGTAGCCGCCCTTGCGCAATCTGCGCTTTCTCTTTGCATCCTTTTTAGTGAGGATGTGGTTTTTGTTCTGCTTGTTCTTTTTAATCAAGCCGTTTCCAGTAATCGCGAAACGCTTTTTCGCGCCGCTGTGTGTTTTTTGCTTAGGCATGTTTAGTCCTCCATGTACTTACGCCCGTACTTAGTCCGTCCGCTTTAAGCGTCCAAAAAAATATGTGCGGTTAATGTCTTTATTGCTTATTTTTTTACAAGCGGCGTAATTATGAGAGCAATTGTTCTGCCCTCCAACGCCGCTTCCTTTTCCTTTGCTCCGTAAGGCGCTATCAACTCAAAAAAGTCCGCCATGACCTTCATGGCAATTTCCGGATGAGCCTGCTGCCTACCCTTTAGACGGATTGAAGCGCGCACCTTATCGCCCTCTTGTAAGAAGCCTTGCGCAGACTTGGCTTTTACCTTTAAGTCGCCCGTGTCAATTGTCGCGGACAACCAAACCTCTTTCAATTCGACGATTTTTTGGTTTTTTCTGGCTTCCTTGTCTTTTTTGGCTTGCTCAAACTTATACTTGCCGTAATCCATTATTTTGCACACCGGCGGAACGGAGCTAGGGTTAATCTTTACCAAGTCCAGATTAGAGCTTTCCGCAAGACGGTTGGCGTCGTAAGCGGACATAACCCCGAGCATTGCGCCGTCGGCGGCAATAACTCTGACCTCTCTGTCTCTTATTTGTTCGTTGGTTTGCAGATTTTTTATGCTGTTATTGATATCGGTATCCTCCTACGGACGCGTTTTTCTTTACCCGTCCGATAATTGTCGGTATTTACGGATAAGCCGTTTATACTTACCCTAACGATTTTGTTTAGCCGTCAAACAAGTTGTTTGATGTGCGGTTTTTTGATATTTACGGATAACTACTTTATGCTCACCCGTAAAAATTTTTTTAGCCGTCAAACAAGTTGTTTGATGCATGGTTTTAAGGTAACCGTCGTTTTTTTACACCTATGGCAATTACGATTGCGAAATAGTCTACAAATAAAAAAAAGACGGGAGCAAAAGCTTCCCGCAGACAATTTAAGGGCAATTGACTCAACGCCCAAAATTGATACCGATAACCGCCAACCGTCACTTCGGCGCGGTGAAAGGGGAAAACCTTTACTTCATGCATCATAATACACTAACCGATAAATTCTGTCAACTGTTTTTTTGGGGGTGGACAATTCGCAACAAAATATTTTCAAGCTATTTTAAGGATAAAACTGTCTGAAAGCACCGCACGTCGCACCGCTACTTAACAGGCATTTCGACCGGTTTTAGACTAAAAGAGCCGAAAAGATTTTCTTAAACGGCAAGTCGTCATCGAGGATTGTACACACCTTTTCTAAGTGGGCGTACAATCCTCTATGCATATTTCACGGCTACTACACCGTCACTATAAAACGACACCACGACCTCTTTATCGGGAAAGGCGCTTCCGTCGTTGTCCGCTACGCAAGACAAAAACCTTGCGATAATAAATGTTATAATAATAAAGACGAACCCCCATTTTCCCATGTTCTTTCTCCATATTTATCAAAGCGCACGCACACCCTGTTACAATTATATCATCGTTTTCTACCTATTGCAATACTCCCGCAATTAATGCGTTTTCCCTAGCTCTATTAAATCCAGTAAGCGTAAAGTTCCGTGTCTTCGGTTTTGTTCCAAGCTATGACACTTGCTCCGGTTTCGTCCGTGTAGCGCGTACCGTTACCTCCCGGCTCGTCATACCAACCGCCGAAGGTATATCCTTCTCGTGAGGGTACCGGCAGATTAAAGCTCTCTCCGTAGGTAACGGTTTCCGTACCGGAGCTTTCGCCCGCCGTGCCGCCCTCGTACGGCTCGTCGCCCTCAAAGTCCAAGCTAAAGGTGATGATTTGTCCGTAGGCGGAATAGGGATAAATCCGCAAATAATACAGTACTCCGGCGGTGACACTCATGGAATGTTCGGTTAAACTGCCGAAGCTGGACATATTCAACGTGCCGGCTACAAGATTTTTGTTTATTGTGCCGTAGAACGGATTGTAGACGTCGGTATATAACCCGACGTAATAAATATAATTTGCCGACGAATTTTCATAGCTCAGGGTGTTAAATGTCAATGTACCGCTCACCGGCGCAACAAACGCCAAATACTGCGAAAGAGTTATCGTTTGATACATGTTTCTCGCCAAAATATCTATCTCACCGGTGCCGTAATGTTGAACCCATTTGGCAAAAAGCGTGATGTCGCCGTCGACACGCGCCGCGAAATCATACGCGCTTCCGTTGCCTTCGGAATTGCCGTACCAACCCGCGAATATGTAATCTCCGCTACGTTCGGGGGAATTGGGGTAAACCAACCCGTTGGTTTCGGTTATGACTTGCGGCGGCGGAGGCGTACCCGCAACGCCGTTCAAATCGAAGGATACCGTAAACTGCGCCTTGCTGAAGGACACCGTATACTCGTTGGGAGTCCACAGCGCGGTAAAGGTCTTGTTGCCGGCACTTCCCTGCGGAATTACGCCGCCCTCAAGCCAGCCGTCGAACTCATACCCATCACGGGTCGGGTCCAAAAGCGTTATCGTTTCCGTTTCCTCAGTGTATCTTACCGGATTGCCCGCGGCGTTTTCTCCGCCGCCCAGTATGTAACTTATCGAATAAACGTCAAGCCAACGCGCGTAGAGGATACCGCCATGCGGTTTATCCCATATGCTCACGCCTTCCATGCGCACATTGTAATACAATTTTCCGCCGGCTTCCGCGTCATAATATCCGGCAAACACCGCATTCGCTTTGGTCGGAGCCACGGCTTGCGGCAGGTTAGCGCCGTATATTGCGGTTACGCTTTCCGTGCCTCCCGCGCCGCCCTTAAAGTCAAGGGTCACAGTGTACTCTCCGGAGTCCCATGAGGCGGTAAAAATCTTGTCGCCGGTACTGCCCTTTAAGATTGTGCCGCCATCCGACCAACCGGTAAAGTCGTAGCCCGCGCGAGTCGGGTCGGCAAGAACTACGGTATCGAACTCCACCGTATAGGTCTGCGGATTGGTCGCGGCGTTTTCTCCGCCGCCCAGTACATACGATACGGTATAGACGTGCAATTCCCACACGGCGGAATAATTTCTGTTGCCGGTGCTGCCCTTTGTTATAACGATATTATCTCCCGACCAGCTCACAAAATCGTAGCCTCTGCGCGTCGGGGGCGCAATAATGATTGTGTCGGACTCCGCCGTATACTTCGACGGATTTCCTGCGTTATTTTCTCCGCCGTTCAAATCGTAATTAATTGCATATTCCGTAGCCGTCCAAAGTGCAGTGAACATCTTATTTCCCGTACTGCCCGTCGGAATTATGCCGCCGTCCGTCCAACCGTCGAATTCGTAGCCGGCACGCGGCACGGGATTAAGCAGAGTAATTGTGGGAGAGTTCACCGTATACGCCGTCGGGTTCGGATTGTTTGCCCCGGCGTCCTCATAGGTTATGGTATAGGTCACGATGCTCCAGCCCGCGGTAAAGTTCTTATGTCCCGTGCTGCCCGTCGGGATTACGCCGCCGTTATTCCAACCGGTAAAATCATAGCCCGCGCGCGGCGCCGGATTAAGCAATATAAGCTCCGGTGACTCTACGGTATAAGTCGACGGATTCGGGTTATTCGCCCCCGCGTTGATATAGGTTATCGTATACGTAACGACCTCCCACGTCGTCCTGAAGGTCTTATTCCCCGTGCTTCCGGCGGGAATTACGCCGCCGTCCGTCCAACCGGTAAAATCGTAGCCCACGCGCGCCGCCGGGTCAAGCAAGGTAATCACGGACGACTCTACGGTGTATGTCACCGGGTTCGGGTTGTTCTCCCCGGCATTTATATAGGTTATGCTATAGGTTACAACGCTCCAACCCGCGGTAAAGGTCTTCGGTCCAGTACTGCCCGCCGGAATTACGCCGCCGTTATTCCAACCGGCAAAGGTGTAGCCCGCGCGTGCCGCAGGGTCAAGCAAGGTAATCGCCGGCGACTCTACGGTGTACGTCGCCGGATTCGGATTGTTCCCCCCCGCGTTTATATATGTTATCGCATACGTGACAATCTCCCACGTCGCCGTGAAGGTCTTGTTTCCCGTGCTTCCGGCGGGAATTACACCGTCGTCCGTCCAACCGGTAAAGTTATAGCCCGTACGCGCCGCCGGGGCAAGTAAGGTAATCGTAGGCGACTCTACGGTGTATGTCGCCGGGTTGGGGTTATTCTCCCCCGCGTCCTCATAGGTTACGGTATAGGTAACGGCGCTCCATTTGGCGTACACCACGGTATTGCCGGTAATAACTCCGCCAAAGTTAAACGGCACGGTGCCGCTTGTGTCCGCATACCAGTCTACAAACGAATAACCCGGCTTTACGGGGTCGCGTGAGGGACGCGCGACAAGCCCGGTTTCCGTGTCGCTTTTCGCGCTTGCAACCGCACTGCCGCCGGACGTATTGAAGCTAACATCGTACGCCGTATAGCCCGGAACCGTAACGCCGTAATCCCACATGGCGTTAAGGCGTATATCTCCGGTTAAAACGGTGTTCGCGTCAAAGCGCTCTCCGGTTGAGTAAAACCACCCTAAAAATTTATGTGTGCCGTTAACGGGATTCTCCGGAAGCTCTATTTTGCCGGTCTTCGGGTCGGAATAACGGTAAACCACCGTCTTGTCGCCGATTTTGTTGGCGTTGGATGGAAATTCCCCGCCGTTGCCGCTTATAACCGCTTCGTAAACCGAATGCGGAGCGCTCCACTTCGCGTAAAGCGTCTTGTTACCGGAAAGGCTGTAGCCAAACCCGGAGTTATAGGCGTATCCGGAATAATCCGCGCTTTCGTACCAACCATCGAAAATCGCGCCTTCCTTAGTAGGCTCGTAAAAATATACCGTATCGCCTAAAGCATAACTAGCCGGGTTTCTAACGTCGTGAACGCCGCCGTTTAAGACGTACGTCAACTCAAACCGTCCCGTAGTGCCTGACGGAGCCTGTTGCTTGCCGTCGTCCGCCAGTCTATGTATAACGAGAACGTACAGTTTTAAGGAGCCGTCCTCCGCCGTGACCAAAACGTAATATGTGTTATCTCCGGGGACAAGCTCTACCGTTTTGCTGTTGATTACGTCGTTTGCGTCGATGTCCCTCGTCAAAATCCAACTGCTTTTGGAGTGAACCTCCACAACGTCCGAAACCGCGAATATCCGCGCCGAATACGGAACGTCCAAAGTAAAGGTAATGGCTCCCGACTGTTTAAAGCCGTGGAAACGCGCCTGCGTCCCCGTCAATGCGTTGTGTGGAAGCCACTTTGCATATACCGCCATGTTTTCACTTAAAGGCATATCCAGCAAGGAATTTGCGGTAAATGGCTTTTGCCATGTACCCTTGTCCCAATACCAACCGTCAAAATAAAAATCGTCCTTGACGGGGTCGGCGGGCATGCGTATTGTCTCCTCTCCGTTGGTGTTGACAGTGGCTACAACCGCGTCGTCCGAAATAAATGAAAGCTCAAACTCTACCTTCGTATTGCACGCCGAAATCACCGCCGCAAAAGTCAACAGTGCCGCCGCTAAAGCAAGTATTTTAATTTTTATTTTCATAACTTTTCCTTCGCGGCAAAACCGCATCGTTTTAGTTCTAATTTGGGCGTATACAACCCGCTGTGAATTGTCTATACTTTCCTATTTAATTATAATAAATTTATAGTGAAAAATCAAGGGGGGAGGACAATTCGCGGTGATAAAATATTTTTAGGTTATTTTTAAGGATAAAATTGTCTGAAAGCACAGGGCGTAGCACCGCTACGGACGAGCATTTCAGACGATTTTAGACTAAAAAGAGCCGAAAAGATTTACTTAGAAGGCAAGTCGTCTCAGAGGATTTTTCACACTCAAAGTCAATACCCGAAGCCGAACAAATAAATGTATCGCAATAAATAAAACGGTATTAAAAAAGCGGTATTTCTTAACCGCCCTTTAATACTCTATCCTTTACCACAGCGCAACATTTGAGATTTAGCCTAACGTTTAGGCTTCTTTACGGCGCGCAGAATATCGCCTAAGGTTGCCGCAGGGGCGCCTTTGGTGCGTACGTCGGGCGGCGCCGGTTTCTTCTCGTTTAATTTATAGTCGTCGGGATTAGGCAGAATTATTTCCTCCCGCTCCTTGTTTAAAATTTGCAACAGGGCGTCCATTTCAATAATTTGTGCGGAAAAAGTACCCGCAGACAGCCCGTCCTTCAGCGCCAAATACCGTCCGCATTCCTTTTCACCGTGTTTGACGAATATGTGCGTGTCCTCTATCTGCCGCGAATATATGCCGCCGCCGTTGACGACCTCTTGAAGTACGCCCCATATAAAAAGCGGGTCGTCGTTTTCAAGCGCGCGGCTGAAAGTCACCCTCTTGCCATTTAGCGCGGCATTCTCCACGCTATTAACGGGCTTGACCTTAAACGCGTTATCCGCGAAAAGCTTGGCTCTGTACTTGCGTTCGCGGTTGACGGCGCGCCTTTCGCTTAAGCTTGCCGACGACGTACGGCAATGCGGAAACAGTTCGGCTAAGCCTTCCATATTCGTTTCTTTTTCCGCACAAAGCTTTTCGGCTATGCGCATAGTAGCCTCCGCGTCATCGCAACTTTTGTGCCAGTTGCTTTGCTCCACTCCCAACTGCTGGCAAATCGAACTTAGATTGAACGACTTGGCTTCCGGATGCAAGCTCTTGAATACCGTTTGCGTGTCCATAGCCTCATAGTCCATGGTGTCAAACCCGTAACGCTCGCACGCAGTGTTGATAAAGCCTATGTCGCTATCCACGGAATGTCCAGCCACAATTTGGTTTTCCGCGGTTAAAACCCTCTTTATATCCTCGTAATGTGCCGGAAACGGTGCGGAACGCAAAAACCGTTCCTTGCTATACGCAAGCGTGATTTCCGGGTCACCGCTGTACCTCCCCAGTTGAAACTGCGCCTCCGGATTCATCACAATATCTCTTTTTTCAAGCACGCCGAAAGCCCCGTCACATAAAACGTAGCCGAATGTACACATGTGCGCGCCGTCGGAGCACTCTATATCAAAAAATAAATATCTCATGTAAAAGTTAAATGCGCGCCCGCAAAAAATCTACAGACACGCGGTTCCTTATATGCTTTTATCGATGAATGTATCCGTGTAAGCCCCTTTTCACTTCGACATCATAATGATAACATTCCTAAGTGGAAATAGCAAGATAAACATATGGGTGTGGACAATTCGAGGGAATAAAATATTTTTAAGGATAAAATTGTCTGAAAGCACAGGGCATAGCACTGCTACGGACGAGCATTTTAGACGGTTTTAGACCAAAAAGAGGCGAAAAGATTTTCTTGTCTAGCAAGTCGTCAACGCGGATTGTCCACTCCCCGTAAGGGCGGTTCCTTTTGGATAGCCCAAAGGAACTGAAAACCGCAAGCTTGAAGCTTGACACTGATAACCTGAAAACGCGATTGCCGCAAGGATTAAAATTCTTACGCTCAATCGCGTTTTTAAATTTATTAATGTTAATCCCCTCGCTTTTCCTTTGTTTTTTCTTTTCCGCCCTCTTGGCGAAACCATATTTTTAGGGTTATTAGCGTTTAAACATCAAATTCTCATTTTTTAAATCTGTATTTAAACGCTTACGTTATCAATAAAATTAATTATACTTGCCGCGGGTAAAGCAAAACAAGTACCGTAGTTAACATTACCCTGCGCGTCCCGCAATCTAAAGGTTGTTACACCTATCAATTCGCCCTTACCGTTAAACAGAGGTCCGCCGCTGTTCCCCTCACTTATTATAAGAGATAACTGTATCGCTTCGATAACCTCACCTTCGTACGCAATTTCACGCAACGGTGCGGCTACATTGCCGCCGGAATACGCAAGTCCGTAACCGCTTCCGTTACCGATTGTATGAACTTCCTCTCCGAACCGCAATTTTCCCGATTCGGCAATGTTAAAATACGCCTCCGTGACACGGCTCAATTTAAGCAACGTCAAATCATACTCGTCCGATATGGCTATTATCTCCGCTTCAGAGTACTCCTCCTCGTTATAAAAACGAACGGCTATTTTCGCGTAAACCTCATACTCTTCCGTTTGATAATTGAAACCTCTTACGACATGGCGGTTTGTTAAAATCAAGCCGTCATTACTGATTACGGTTCCGGTTGCAAGACCTATAGCATTATCGTCGGCATCGCTTACCCGTATTTCCGTAACCGCCGGCAGATACCTTACGCAAAGCTCTTCCGCACTGTAAATTAAAGGCGTGTTTTCATTACAAGAACTAGCAACCGCCGCCAAAAACAAGATAATCAGAAAAAGGACACAGCGCTTTTCGTATTCTCCTGTCGACGTTATTAAAGTGCCGTTATGTTTACTCTTTTTCTTCATAGCTTCCGCCTTATAAGGGTGTGGACAATTTGTCGTCACCGCGGATTGCCCACACTCCCTTATCATATATTTAAATATTTTTTATTTTACCTTGCGTCTTCACTTGTAAACGCAAATCAGTTTTACACTTATCAATACATATTTTTTTGCTACCTCTAAAGCACGTATGAAGGGTACGGATAGTCCAAAAAGGAATATACCTTTATTGCTATTTTATCGGCTCAAAAAATACGTCCGTAAATTTTACGGAAAAATTAATCCACCCATCGGAATTTGAGAAATGAGTACGTACACAAGCCCAAAATTTTATTGCCGTCTTAACTGTAGGCGGCATTAATGACACTCTATACATACAAAATATCGGCTCTTTTGACTTCAAAGCCTCTCCCAACCGATTGTATTCGTCAACGGAAAAATTTGGATTGATTAAAATCATCTTATTGCTAAGATCGTCGTCGTCACTGCCCGGGTAGGGTGTTGCCAACATTCGGGATAGAATGTCCATAATCAAGACGTTTTCTTTGTATTCTATACTTTTCAGATAAACGTCATAATAACTGCATGCTAAAAGATAACGTACGCCTGCGGATTTTTTTAACATGGCGACTATTTCAAGATTTAAGCCTTTTCCAACGGCGTACGGTATAATCACTTTTTCATCTACCGTAGCACGGTCTGCCGCCTTTACCCGCCATATAAGCCCTTCGTCAAAATTAATTCCCGATAGCTTGTGTTCTATCACCGGAATGTAACCTCCGTACAGGTAATCGTATATAAACGCCAAAAGAAAATAGTACAAATCCTCTAAATACATATGAATGGAAAAATCAGTTTGACTATATTGCATATTATGTTCTCCACTATATTTCTTTATGTAAATTATCGCTTATCGTTGTTTATGCAACGGTAAGCGATAAACCCACGTTATTAGACTGATATAATTTTGTCTGCTCTATTTAGCTGTTTTCCTCTTGACTTGCCCTTAACGCGAAGTATTTGTCAAGCACTGCCCAAGCCTTTTTATCTTCTTCATTGCCCTTAATTTTCGCATCTGGAAAATACATAAGGTAGGGGAACATGCCATCAGAATAAACGCCCAGATCGCTTGCTCGGCAAAGTAGTAGCTTTTCCTTGCCGTCTTCGCGGTATAATTCAAATTCGACAGGACCGAAGTCACCCGGAGTACAAACCTTTTCGCTATCCGGAGCTTTGCAAAGCGGGCGCTTCATAGCTTCTTTTATCTCTTTAATAACGTCGCATTCGCGAATATCTTCCGTGAATATGAATAGTCTTTCTCCGTCGTTAGACCATAATATTGATGCCGCAAACACGTCCTCATAAAAAATACACACTTTTTCTATCTTAGTCATATTTTCTCTCTTATACCGGCAATCCGAAAAATGCGTGATACCGCTTGCCGTTGTATTAAACAACGGCAAGCCACATATCAGTTACTGACGGCAAAATTAAGCCGCAAGAAGCTTAAACTATTCTTCGCTAATTTGTTTTAGCCGCAGTTCAAAGTAATCGTCTAACAGCTTTTTTATTTTTTTGCCGTTCTTATATGTTTCTATTTGGCGATTGAGAAAATAATCAAGATACGGAAACATATTCATAGAGTAGTATCCTTGATCTAACTCATTATACAGCCAGTAGCATTCAACCCCGTTAATATCATTATATCTTGACACCTCAATAGGACCGAAGTCACCCGGAGTACAAACCTTTTCGCTATCCGGAACTTTGCGAAGCGGGCGCTTCATAGCTTCTTTTATCTCTTTAATAAAGTCGCACTCTCTAATATCTTCCGTGAAGATATAAAGTCTTTCTCCGTCGTTAGACCACAATATTGATGCCTCAAATACGTCTTCATATAACATGCACATTTTTTCAAGATTTGTCATATTTCACCTATTTTTATGCCGGCAACCCAAAAAACGCGTGCGGAGCATGTGTACCCGGTGAACCTCTTAATGGAATTTCAGATATTGAGTGATAGTGAAACATATATCCACTTTCAATAGTGCCATGATTTTCCGGATAATACTTTGGCGTTCGCGAAGAATATCCCACAACGTCAAGTACCATAAAAATATAAGTTTCACTAACTGAATAAATACTTCCAATCATATCTTTATTTGGTTCAACAATACTAGGTACGGCTATGGGTACATTCATTATATACGTAGCCATTGCAGCACTAATCGGCGAAACCGATAGATATATCTGACCTTTGGGATCAACAAAACACAGCCAATATTGCCCCTTTGGCAATACTTTTATATTTTCCTTTGTTCTTGCTTGCGTTTGCACTTTTGTTCCGCTTATTGTGACGGTCGGTGTTTGGGCTATTGTAAAGGAAGACTTAACAAGATTAAATATATCTTGCGCTTTATTGGTTAAATCTGAAAACAAGCCGCCAATCGCCCCTTGAAAGTCGGGATTTATCGCAACAGATATAACAACTACGCCAAGCAGAACAAGAGCAAGAGACAGCGCCACGCTTGCAGAAAACGTTAATACCAAGCACTCGTTTACGCCGTCGGTATTAAACGTTTCTAATAAATATACTCTTTCGCCGTCATGTTCCACATAGACGTCGTTTCTCTCCTCGTCTAAGGTAGGTTCGACCGCTTTATTGAAAACTTCTATAATCCCGTTATCATCGTAGTACGTTACCGTAAGATATAACTGCCCGGTTGAAAGATTGTAGTACGTATCGTATTTTTTTCTTACCGCCTCTCCGCTTGCCAAATAATCAAATCCGGATAACTCACCTAAGGAAGCCAACTTTTCACCGGAAAACCTCAATCCGCCGTCTTCCACGCCCGCATCGTATGTGTCAAACTCTGAAATTATCTCTCTCATTTGTTCTTCGTAGGTAACACCTATAGACTCAATTGTTCTGACGCTATAGTCCGTAAGCTCCTCCGGCACGGGTATGTACGTATTTATTCCCATCATTTTCGGAAGTATAAACATTCCGGCAAGGACTATAATTGCCGCTATACAGACAATTAAAAATCCTCTTTTTTTCAAGGCTCTCATATAAACTTTCTCCAAAAAAAATATTTTTTCTTTATGCTATCAAACGTAGTTGCCGTTGTCAAGCATTACTTTGATTTTTGCAATTTGCCTTTCAATCCCGTATCCCAATTTCCGCATATTTGCGCGAATTAATCGGTTCGGGCGGTGGTTTCATGTCTGCATGGGTAGAGTTCTCCTTTATAAGGTATTTTCTATCGACTTAATGATAACACTCTATATATAGAGTGTCAAGTACTGCGCTCAATATATTTAGTAAAATAATCTATATGAAAGAATTTGCGGTAAAGTTTTTAGAATTGCGAAAAGAAGCAAAATTAAGTCAGGCGCAAATTGCGAAAGCTTTAGGCGTTAGTTTTAGCATAGTTTGTTATTGGGAAACGGATAAAAGTGAGCCGTCCATTGTAAATCTTGTTAAAATCGCTAAATTCTTCAACGTATCTGCGGATTATCTTTTAGGTCTATCGGATTTTGAGTGGTAGCACGGCGTACTTGCGCGGAGTTGCCACCTTAAGCACAATCAAAAGGTTCTATATCCCAAAGGCGTAAATCCGGTCAACTTCGACACGCGATTCCGTGAAGAATAAACACACGGTAAGCGGAGCGAATACTAATAAATTTAGAACACTGTTCAGTAAGAATTAATCAGATACACGGTAAGACTGATGACTTACACTAATAAATTTAAAAACGCGGTTGACGCTAAGGATATAATCCTGCGTCAACCGCGTTTTTCAAGTGATCAGTGTCAAGCGTCACGCTTGCGTTTTTTCGGTTCCTTTTGGGCACCCAAAAGGAACAAGGGCGTTCTTTTTGACGTATGTCAAAAAGAACAGCGGCTCACTACCGTATAACGCCGCCGCCTATGCAGAGATTGCCGACGTAGAGAACGCAATACTGTCCGCTTGCCACGGCTCTTTGCGGGGACGCAAACGTGACGCGAACACAGCCGTCCTTAGTAACGGTGGCAAACGCCTCTTGCAACGGCTGACGGTGGCGTATGCGCGCAAGGCAATTAAAACCCGTTTCACGGGAAACCGCTTCAGCAACAGTTATGAAACTTAAATTATCGGGAGGGAGCGTGTGCGGCTCAAAACTCCTACATGCGCCCTTATCAATGTCTGCGCGCGGTGTGACGGATTGCCCGTTAGCATGCGTATCTTTATTATCAGCGCCGTTACACGCACCGTTAAAGGGTTTCCCGTTTGTATTCGTGCCGTCCTTACACGCGCCGCTAGAAGCTTGCTCATGAGTATGCGCGCCATCCTTATAATCGCCGTTACACGCGCCGCTATCGGGGACGGGGACGCCGGATATGAAGTTAAAGCCGTCCGTTTCTAACGCGTCGGAGAACAGCTCCGGAGGTTCGCCCTGCGACACGTAGAGAATATTTTTTTCGACGTCGCGCCGCACCACAAACCACGGCTCACCGTTGCCCGCACCGCCTATTCCCAATCCGTGACGCTGCCCGTTCGTGTAATAGAACACCCCGTTATGCCGTCCTACGGTTTTACCGTTGCGGACGTCCACCATGTCGCCCTCTTTCATGGGAATGTATCCCTGAAGAAACCGGCGGAAATCGCGTTCACCGATGAAGCAAATACCAGTGCTGTCCTTTTTAGCCGCCGTGGGAACACCGTGCGCCTCCGCATACACGCGCACCTCCGGTTTCGTCATGTTCCCTATCGGGAACAGTATCCTGTCAAGCTGCGCGTTCGTCAACTGATTTAAGAAATACGTCTGGTCTTTATTCCCGTCTGCGGCGCGCATTAAGTAGTTCACTCCGCCGCGCGTCACAGACTGCGCGTAATGCCCCGTAGCTACGAACTCCGCGCCCAGTTCCATGGCAAACCGCTTGAACGGTCCGAACTTTACCTCACGGTTGCATAAAACGTCCGGGTTTGGCGTGCGCCCTTTCTTGTACTCGTCTACGAAAAGCTTAAATACCCTGTCCCAATATTCCCGTGAAAAATCCGTCGTGTAGTACGGTATTCCTATAACGTCCGATACCGCGCGTACGTCCGCGTAGTCTTCCTCCGCCGTGCAACATCCGTTCTCGTCCGTTTCCTTCCAGTTAGTCATGAAAAGCCCAACAACGTCAAAACCTCGCTCCTTTAAAAGAAGCGCCGCTACGGAGCTGTCTACCCCGCCACTCATTCCTACTACAACACGCTGTTTTTTCATTTTAGTTGGTTTGGTTAGTTTGTTTATTAGGGTTCTTTCTTGCGCGTGCAAAAAAGAACAGCTTTGTTCCTTTTGGGCGCTCAAAAGGAACCGAAGTTGGTGCGCCTTACGAAGCTACACATTTCTATTTCATTAATAGATAATTCAATAAGGCAATTTATTTAGTTACTTCTTACGAAGCGTATGGCTTAAAATCGTACCATATACGAGAGGAGCAAACGACGAATGCATGAGAGTTGATACGGATAATTTTAAAAACGCGGTTGACGCTAAGGATATAATCCTGCGGCAACCGCGTTTTTCAAGTAATCGGTGTCAAGCTTCAAGCTTGCGGCTTCTTGGGTTCTTTCTTGCCGGCAAGAAAGAACGATAACAAGAACAATGACTATGCGGCAATTTCCTTGCGTTTCTTGTGTTCGACGGCAACGAAGACCGTGAAAACAAATGCACCGAGGGCGAAGACCACGCTCCAAAGCCAAAAGAACTGTCCTTTAAAGAGGTTTTGGGCGAAGGTGTGGTTGTGTATGAAACGGAACACGACGGCGGCTATTGTTAACACAACGGCAAGCAGTGCGGGTATAAACGCGCTAGCATACTTGTTGCTGATTAAGCCGATTAATGCGAGTATGAACACGATGACATCGGCAAGAAGTGCAATTGTAAGCAATATAATGTCGTAGTTAGCCAAATTGGTGAACACCGCGCCGAAATCGGAGGTATTATTGAGGATAAACCCGATAGCGTCGATATTGCCGAAGGGGAAGTTAATCCCGCCCGTCGGAGAATAACTTCCGTGGAGGACATATCCGAGCACTATGGGAAGCGCAAAGAAAAGTGAAAGGATCAAGAGCAACAAGCTCTTACCGCGGAACTTTTCCGGACCGTCAAAGGCGGCTATCGAGGGAGCGGCAGCCGCCGGAGCGACCTCCGCACCTGCGGGATTGTAAGCGGCATTATCGCCCGGATAGGCACCGCCGTAAGCCGCTTGCGCTTCGGGATCGGGACCGTAGTCACCGCCGAAGTACTCGTCCTGCCCGCCTGCGCCTTGCTGCGAAGCCGGTGCGCCGTTCGAAGCCGCACGCGCCGCGGAACTATACGCCGCGCTACCTTCCGCCGTATATTGTAATACAGGCTGGTTTTGCGTAGCGTACGGCACAATCGCAATCGGAACGATTATCGGAGAAAGCTGCACGGGATTTTGAGGAGAGATAATGGGCACGCCCCCTATATTCCTCACATACGCGTTCTTATATTTAGGATTAGCGTATTGTGTTTTCGCGGCGGGTTCCGCAGGCTGTTCGTCCTTTGCGGGGGCGGCATCGACGGTAATATCCTCGTCGTAAACGCCGTCTTCATAAAGGACATCGTCGGACTGTGTGAAATCCACCGGGGGTTCGCCGCCGAAAACGGGCTGTTCGACAAAAAATGCTTCATCTTGTCTTGCCTGCTTTTTCTTTTTCTTACTCATATATAACCTCCGAATACAATAGCTATATTCTAAATGAAGATTGCAACCCGTTTCCGTTTTTACACGGAAACGCGTTTCTTTTACGGTTGATATAAGCGGTTTCGCTTCGACCGGAACGATTTTACCGTCTTCCAGCGAACGCCTAGGTTATTTTCGGGCTTACCGTAATAACCGCTTCACGGTGTTTAGCCGTTTAAGCTAAGGTTAAGGCTTAATAGCCCTTTTTGCGCTTTGTCACGGCGGAGGCGATTATGCTGATTATCAACAACAGCAAGGAGAGCGCCGCCATCACGAGGATACGCGAACCGGAACCTAACAACAAGTCTTTCAATATATCGGCTTCCTCGCCCGGCTTTGCAAAGCCTAAGAAGGACAACCCTATTATACTGAACACTGCCACTGCCGCCACCGACAGGAATGTGAGAAGTGCGGTTATGAAGAACAGCGGACGTTTGCCGTTTTTACCGCCGCCCGATATGAGGGCGATTAAGCCGGTCAAGAAGGTGACAAGGGCGAACAGTAACGCTAAGGTCGTAAACAGTAAGGGGGATTGAACCAGTCCTACCGTGCGGGCGGTAATCGTATAACCTCCGCCGTTGGCGAGTTCGACGATTTCTATGGTTTCTACAATTGCGCCTATGGCAATCAAATCATCAATGGACAACTTTTCAGCGTCTTCATCGGAAAGCTTTTCAATGGCTTCGTCGGTCGGCGTTGTCATATGGATATAACCCCAAATCGTAGTTCCGTCGGGCGCGCCGTAATATGAGGATAAGTCAACCAACTTGCGTGCCGCGATATACCCATCTAAAGTGTAATCGGTGTCATTGTAGGTCAATTTTAAATTCCTGTATTCGTCCACAGTGAGTGTGGCTTTATTGCCGTCAAACCCTACGGGTACTCCGCCTATAAGAAGCTGTAAGAAGTCGGGGGCTTCAATATCTTCGGGCGCTTCGCCGGTAGCTAACGCGGCGGCATCTTGATAATACTTTCCGCTGAACCAGTCGATAAGAGCCGTGAGCGTGTACGGGTCGGACAAGGACAACTTGATTTTCCTAGCGTAATCCGCATCTACTTTGTTGTCAGGATCGGCCTCAACTGCCGGGATTATCTCAAACGACAGCGTACCGGGCGCCAAATTGAACATAGGCAACACGAACGGTGCGATGAACAAGAGCGCAAACAGCATCACTAAGAATCCCATACCGCGTATTCTGCCACGGCGTGACTTGTACTTAGCCGCATCCTCTGCGCGGGGCTGATAGTCGCTCGCGGAGTTGTAATAATCGGAGTCGGCTTGCTTAAGCACGACGGATTCCTGCAACGTGACGAGAGGGGACAGCGCAATCGGCTGAACAATCGCCGGCATCTGTATCTCCGCCGAGGGGCGGGGAATAGGTACGGGCTTTGACACCGGTAGGACGTCAAAGACAACCTGATTGTCAAATTTTTGATTTTCCATATTTCACTCCTTATATACGCCGCTTTCGCGACCGGTGAACGATGTTATAAAACGCGGAGGGTTCTTACGGCAAGACCGTATGTACTACGCGTCCTTATTGCCTAAAATTTCATTAACCGCGTCCGTATCGTCCGGCGAAACCTGCCATAATGGCTGATCCGTGGAAACGAAAGGCACGAATGTAACGGGCTGAATAATCGGGGGCATCTGATACGCCTCTCCGGGCGCGGCGCCGGCAAAACCGGGAGCCATCATGATGGGACCGCCGCCGTAGCCGTAGGACGCGGGAGCCGGCGCATATTGTTGTTGATATTGCGGGTACGGCGCCGGAGCGTATTGCGGTTGAGGCGCATATTGAGGCGCGCTTGCCGCAACATACTGCGGTTGCGGCGCATATTGAGGTTGCGGTTGAGGTGCATACTGCGGTTGCGGTTGAGGTGCATACTGCGGTTGAGGCGCGTACACGGGGGCGACAACTGCTTCCGCAACGGCTTCCGTCGTTTCTTCGGCTACGTTATCGTAGTAATCACCCTCTTCCTCCGGCGGTTCCCCGTCAAAGCCCTCAAGCGTTAAATCAAGCTCGGGCTTCTCGACGAATTCCGGTTCTTCGGGAATGGGGTCGAACTTCCCCACCTCGACGGGCTGCGCCTCTCTAAACGAGATGATGCGCCTTTTGGCGATTAACTCAGCGGTTCTCAGCTTATCCCTTCCGCAACGGATACAAATCTTGCTTTCGCGTGAATTGACCTTCCCGCAGAACGGACAGACATACCCGGCAAGCTCACGGTCGAAATCCGCCGCGTTTGCCATCGGATCCGAAAGGGCGATGTTTTGAGCCTTGATAGCCTCGTTCGCCTCCTTCAGCTTTCTGATGTCGTCCGTGTCGAAGCGAGAGTACAGGTCTCTGTACTTCTCGAAGCGTTTGACGCGTTCACCAAGCTCGTTTTCCAACTTTTTGATGCGTCTTTCTTCCAACAACGCCGCCTTGTTTTTGGCGATGATGTCCTCCTCGACTTGCTCTGGGGTGTGAGTATCGGCGGAAATCGGAACAAGTCCGCCGCAAAAACGGCAGAACTTAGACCCGGGATAGTTTTCCTTCCCGCAGGTGGGGCAAACCGGCTTTCTTATTAAAGACAGCGTAGCGCCGCATTTAACGCAAAAGAGGCTTCCGCCTATGTTATGGGTGCCGCACTTAGGACAGACGGCGTCGTAATTCTCGACAACGTCTTTACCGCACCTTCCGCAGAAGGATTCACCGGGCCCTACTTTATTGCCGCAATTTCTACATACAAACATAAGCACTCCTTATCTTCTTGACACGGCGCCGGCGCGCCGCTCGATGATTGTCGCATTAACAATTATACACCATGATTTATTGGATATCAAGACTTTATCCAATAAAATTTTTTACAAACCGCGTTTAAGTATAAAATGCGCTTAAACACTCACTTTTTGAAGCCGTCTTTTAACCCCGCAATTAGGTTGAAAGCCGGATTTTTCTTACTGAAGTCTGACCGTGCGCAAAAGTAACCTTCGCGCATAAATTGATATTTATCATACGGTTTTGACTTAAGAAGTCCCTTATCTGCTTTTGCATGCTCCAGAATTACCAACGAATGAGGGTTGATTCTGTCCATGAAATCGCCGTTGCCGTCCAAAAGTAAGTAGTCGTACATATAAAGTCTAACATCGGAAAAATTTTTCGCGTCGACCCAATGAATTGTACTTTTTACCTTCATACCAGCATTTTCGCCTCCGGATTTGCTATCCGAAATGAGTTCAGCTCTTACGAGAACGGGTTTTCCGTCTTTATCGGTTTCCGCACCCGTACACTTTATTACGTAGCTTCCCTTCAACCGAACGGTGCCGTCCGGTCTTAATCTAAAGAATTTAGGAGGAGGATTCAACTCAAAATCCTCTTCCTCAATAAATATTTCCTTAGAAAAAGTAACCGTGTGCGAACCCGCTTCCGGTTTGTCGGGGTGGTTGAGTATCGTTACTTTTTCGGACGCACCGTCCGGAAAGTTCTCTATTATCACCTTTAACGGCTTGGTCACTACCATGCGGCGGAAGGCGTTTGCGTTTAAATCGTCGCGCACGCAATGTTCCAGCATCTGTATGTCAACCTCGGACACCGCCTTGGCAACGCCGATTTTGCCGCAAAAGTCGCGTATCGCCACGGCGGGATAACCCCGTTCCCTCATACCGCTTATGGTATGCAAGCGCGGGTCGTTCCACCCGTCGACGACCTTTTCGTCAACCAACCGCTTCAAAAAGCGTTTGCTCATTATCGTGCGGTTTATGTTCAGCCTTGCAAACTCTATTTGGCGCGGCTTCGGGTCGTACCCGCAGTTCTCCGTAAACCAATCGTACAAAGGACGGTGGTCCTCAAATTCCAACGAGCAGAGCGAGTGCGTAATGCCCTCTACGGCGTCTTCTATCGGATGCGCGAAGTCGTACATGGGATAAATCAACCACTTGTTACCGACGTGCGGGTGAACCGCGCGTAAAATACGGTATATAACGGGGTCGCGCATGTTCATGTTAGGCGCCGCCATATCTATTTTAGCGCGAAGCACTTTTTCACCGTCGGCGAATTCACCGTCGCGCATTCTTTTGAATAAATCCAAATTTTCCGCCATGCTTCTGTTGCGGTACGGGCTGGAAACCCCCGGAACGGTAAGCGAACCGCGCGTATTTTTTATTTCTTCCGCTGGGAGGTCGCACACGTACGCCAACCCCTTTTTAATGAGCAACACGGCGCGCTCGTACATTTCCCCAAAGTAATCGGAGGCGTAGTACAGATTATCCCACGTAAAGCCCAACCATTTTATGTCCTCTTGAATGGAGTCCACATATTCGTTGTCCTCTTTAACCGGGTTGGTATCGTCAAAGCGCAGATTACAACGTCCGCCGTACTTCGCCTTGATACCAAAATTTATACATATCGCTTTGGCATGCCCTATATGAAGATATCCGTTAGGTTCGGGAGGAAACCGCGTGACTATTTCGTCGTGCTTGCCGGCTAGTATATCCTCGTTTATGAAGCTCTCTATAAAGTTGGAAGGCTCCGGCAAATTAGTTTTATCCATGTTATACGGAATTATCTCCTTTAGTATATAACGGTGTATTTATTTTACTCGTGTGCGGGCTGATTGTCAACAACAATTTGCGAACACTTCAATAATTTTACTTTTAGCCGCACAAAACGTGTTTTTTTACGGATTTTACACGTTTTTTTTGATTTTTTTCCTTATGCTCTGCAACGAATTGTCTACCGCCTTGACATTTATGCCGGTCGCGTCGCCGATTTCTCCGTAGGACAAGCCCTGCATAAAGCCCCGCAACACCGCAAGCTCCCTCTCCGTAAGAATAGCTTTTAGCTTGTCGTTTAGGATTGTATTCTCCTCCGCCGCCAAAACGTATAACTCCGGGTCTATCCCGCGGTTGTCCCGCCGCCCCGATGCCTGCTCGTCCGCGCTTACGTCAAGCGGCGAATATCCGTTAAGCGGAGCATGTTTTTTACGGTTCGCCGCTTTCACCGCGTCGGCAATCTGGCGGTTTATACAAATCGACGCAAAGGTTTTAAAGGCGGCTTCCTTGCCGGGCGAATATTCTCTTATCGCCTTGCACAAGCCTATCATACCTTCTTGTATTAAATCCTCATAGTCGCCGCCGGTAAGAAAATATCCGCGTGAATACGTCTTAACTCTGTCCTTGTACCGATAGAGTAATTCGCTTTCGGCTTCGTAGTCCCCCGACCGGGCTTTTATCACTAATTCTTCGTCCGTCATAGTTTGCGACTTCTTATACGTTTCTTTTAAGGTTTCACGCGCGCTCACGCGCAACGCGTCTATAACTTATATAACTTAACATTATAGCCTTGTAAGTTGCATTAAGCTTTCCGTTGTCACACGCGCTCATAAGCATTATACCACAAGTATTGCAGATACGGCACTGCGAATTCGTTATTTCAAAGCCGTTTTAAGCCTTTCGTTGGCGCGCGCACTCATAAAGCATTATACCGGCGGCTACGGACGCGTTAAGAGAGTTGATTTTGCCGTTCATGGGTATTGACAAAACTCCGTCACAAAGCTCACGCGTCAAGCGTTTTACGCCTTCGCCCTCTCCCCCTATCACTATCGCGGTACTGCCTTTTAAGCTCACGCCGTCTGCGGGGACGCCGTCCGCTTCCGCCGCGTAGACGGTAAAGAAGTTATCCTTTAGCTCCCTTATAACGTCGTTGACGTTTGTGGCTTTAACGCACAAAACATATTCCGCGGCTCCGGCGGAGGTTTTAACGACGGTTTCATTTACCGAAACGGCACGGTGCTTTCCAATAACTACGCCGTGCGCACCTAAGCATTCCGCCGAACGCAAAACCGCTCCCAAGTTCATAGGGTCTTGCACACCGTCCAAAATCAGTATAAGCGGTTCCTCGCCGCGTTCGGCGGCACACTCTAACACGTCGCCTAACTCCGCATATTTATATTCCGAAAGCTCCGCGACCGCGCCTTGATGTCTTCCGTCCGGCGCAAGCTTGTCAAGCGCCGCCTTTTCCGAATAGATTACCCGCGCTCCGCCGTCCTTAGCCAGCCTCACTATTTCGCCTAGTTGCCTATCCGTATTGCCGGATAATATATATACCTTGTCGCACGTCTTGCCGGAAAGCAAGGCTTCCTTGACGCTGTTTTTTCCGGAAATAAGCATGTACTATTCCATATCCTTTAGAAAATCAAAAAGTGCGCTCAGTCTTTCGCGGTTACCCGAAAGATACAAGTAGCCCACTACGGCTTCAAAGCCCGTTGCGCGTTTATATTCCGTTTCTTTTGCATTTTTAGCGTAATGTGTCAGTTTAGCATTGCGCGCGCGCCGATAAACGTCCGTTTCCTCTTCGTTCAGGAATGCGGACAAGCGTTCCGCAATAAGCGATTGATTCACAGCACTCACCTCTTTAGAGGCGGTCGAATGCAACGCCCCCGCCTTTGCGTTCGACGATGAGGCAAGGCGACAACGCACGCAAAGAGAATGCACGGCATCCCCCACATACGCTAACACAAGCGGGCTTAAAAAGCGCGCCTTTCCCTCTATCATAGGTTCGGAAAAAATGGGTTCGTAGTTCACCTTTTTATTGTAACAGAAGCCGGCGCGATAAGCAAGTATTAAAATGAAAACAATTTATACTAAACGCAAAAATCGTTTTAAGGGTGTGGACAATTTGCGATTGCAAAATATTTTTAGGCTATTTGGGGGATCGCACCCCTTTTTAATTTACTTGCGACAATGCCGCGTTGCCTCTTACGGACGGTTATTTTTCGCTTTCGGCAAGGGCTAAAATAAAAAAACCAAAAAAAACCGCTCGCTTTAGCGCGTACGGGTATTGACATAAGACACTCATATGTTGTATCATATACATATGAAAAAGCCGAATTTTATAAGAAACCATTTTAGAATATTTTTAGCCGTCGCGGCGTTTGCCATCTTATCGGTAGCGCTCACCGCATGCGGTCTTTTCGATATGCCCTTACAAAGCATATCCTTTGACGAAAGTTACATAGAACTTTTCGTTGGGCAGGAGTCGACCGTAAACTATCGGCTCAACCCGCTCACCGCTTCGGATAAAGTAACGCTTACCTCCGATGACCCGACGATAGCCACGGTGGACAAGAACGGCAATACCAAGGGCGTCAAAGCGGGTTCCACCAAATTCCGCGTAAAATCGGAAAACGGAAAGGTATCTGAGGAAATAGAGGTATCCGTTACATACGACAAGCTGAAACACGCCTCGCTAACGGCGGATACCAACAAAGTACAGTATTACGATAAAATTTCCTCCGCAACGCCGGCGGGAGTGCAACTGACGGTTGCCGTCAATCAGCCGAACGACTACACCAACAACACCTATTTCTCATATGAATGGTTCCTATATAGAGGTGACAACTACGAGATAACCAAAGAAGAAATCGCGGCTATGGTCACCGCAAACGAAACCGACAAGTATATTCCGTGGACGGCTTTCGAGTCTTATTCGGAAATCTTCCGCCCCCAAAAGATATTAGGCGAAGCCATAAGCATGTTTGTGCGCGTTACGGAGAACGGCGGCGAAACGCCTAAAGCCGTATATACCAACCTCGTTACATTCGGCGTTTACAACGAGATGAGCGGCGTCACCATAGAAGTGCCGCAAGACAGCGGTTTGGAATACGACCCGTCGTCGGGATACACCGCACAGGTCGGCAGACCCGTTATCCTAACCTTAAAATGGAACGCCAACTGCAACGCCGCGCCCGATATAAAATGGCTCTTCGGCGAAAAGTTTTCGGTTGCCGGCAGTTTTACCAGCGCGGCGGTCATAGAAGGACAGATAAGCCGTCAGCTTTGGTTTATTCCCACCTCGTTAAACGCGCAGTACGAGATTTCCGCGCGCGCCGACGACGCTAACAGCCTTAACACGGTTCAGTTCGCAACAAGAAAGGCGGACGTGGCGGACGTTATTCTTACCCCCGCTACCGCGGACGGCACCGTCTTAGACAAGACACGGCTTAATCAGCAAACATCCTCCGTCTTCCCCGTAACGTTTACGGTAGACTGGAACAAGGAATACGCCGGCGCGGATAAAGCCGTGCGTTGGTATGTAAACGGCGCCGAGCAAATAGGCAGAACCGGCTTGACGTTCACTGTAACCCCCACTGTTGGCGTAACCGCAAGCTATGAGGTATACGCAAAGGTGTTCTTCAACGACGCTCCCGACGGAACCACCGGCTTTACCCTGTCCGAAAAGCTTGTCTTGCGCGTCAACGAACACTTCGACGCCATAAACAGCGCTCGCATCTCCGCCGAAAACGACGACTATCTACAACAAAATCTGTCCTCGTTCACAAGCTTTAAAATTAATCTGAACTCCGCTCCCGCCACCACGGTTAATCCCAACGCTACGGCCGTTTGGTACAACAACGGTAAGGTCATATCCGGCGCGACATGCAAGGCGTTCGGATACATAGTATTTACTCCGACGGCGGGCGAAAACAACGTCTACGCCGTCATAGACAACGTAAGAACCAACACCCTGACGATATTCGTCGTAACCGCGCAAGAAGTCATCGACCGCGAAGCTTATATGCGCGGCTCCTACCTCTGGAACGGCGAGCTTAAAAACGATTGGATTTCCTATCCCGAAGAGGTTTCCACCGTCGTGCAGTATATGCTAGTAAACAAAATTGCCTCCAAGAGCGTCTTCTTCCCCTTCTCTCCGAACTTCCCGGACGGTACTACTATGGAATCCGCACTTGACATAGCCGTGCATACCTTCGACGTGGGTATGGGGGCAATCGGTTGCGGCGTAACAAAACAAGGAAATATCTTTACCTTTAATCTGACGCCCCTGTGTATTGCCGTTCCCGCCGGTCCCTCCGAACCTATCGTTCCTAAAACCGACGCGAATGTGCCGCAAGCTCCCTCCGACGTCAATATAGACGGCGTTCCCTACGACGACGCCGAAAATGCACGCACGCTGTTTATAGACTCCGCGCCGCTGTCACCTGCCGTCGTTACTAACTCAAACATGCTCTTCCTTACCGTGCAGTCCGGTTATAGACCCAAGTTCGACAGCGACGCGAACGGTCAAAAGCTTGCGGCTCTCTACGCGGATGCCCGTACAATAGCTCTCACGATAATGCGCGACGATATGTCCGACTTTGAAAAGGTACTCGCCATCCACGATTGGATTGTCTACTTCGTCGAATACGATACCCCAACGGCAAATACCAACGCCTCAACCGATATCTATGTGACTAACAATTCCTTCTACCTAGAGGGCGTGTTCAACACCGTAAACCGCCTTGCCGTCTGCGACGGTAAGTCTAAAGCCTTCGTCCTCCTCTGCGCAATGGAAAACATTACCGCCTTGCGTATAGCCGGTACCGCTAACGGCGGCGGTCACGCTTGGAATAAGGTCTTAATCGACCCCGATACCAACGACGATACCGCTATCAAACAATGGTACGTCGTCGATACCACTTGGGGCGACCGCAACGGTCTAACAAGCAACGGCAGCGAATATGAGTTCCTTACCCATACCTATTTCCTCGTGTCCGATGAGGATATAGCCGCCACACACACCGAAATGAGCTATATCAAAAACTCTACGGAATATGTAAACTACCCCGTTGCCTCTAACGATGCCTCCTCACTCTACTACAAGAACAAAACCTTTACCTACAACAACACTACGTATTCACACTACATCACAACCGACGCCGAACTGGATGCCCTGATTTTATCCCTGAAAGCACAATCCACCGCTAACGGCGGACAGGCTTCCTTCTGCGAAATTCAAGTCAACCGCAATTCTTCCACGATTGTAATAAATCAATGGCTGCGTACCGCCGCTACTCGTAACGGCGTGGATGTAGACTACCTAAGCAATGTCGGCGAAGCAGACGACCTCCCCGTGTATATCATCCGCATTAAACTGTAATGTTTTTATTATCGTTCCTTTTGGGCGCCCAAAAGAAACCGAAAAACCGCAAGCTTGAAGCTTGACACCGATTACTTGAAAAACGCGGTTGCCGTAAGATTATATCCTTAGCGGCAACCGCGTTTTTAAATTTCTTAGTGTTTAATCCCCAATCCTTACGTATTTATTAGTTACTTCTCCACGTTACCCACATGACCGGCGACCGCGTTTTTAAATTTTACCTCCGCCACCGTATTTATTAGTTACTTCTTTACATTACCATATTTGCCTATTCCTTTCAATTAGCCGCATATTTGAGCCTATTCGGTTTATCCTATTATTCGGGGGAACTGTTTTCAATACATATTTTCGGAGCGTGATATTATGCGGATAATAAAACAAGTTAAAAAAAATACGGGGACGGCAATTGAAACCATAAACGGTATTCGCCCCTACGCCAAAGACGAGGAACTTATACATTCGATTATCGCACAGAGAGAACGCTTGCAAGATATAAGCAACCGCGCGGAACAAGGGCTGTCCGAAAGCGAAAGAAGCGACGCGGAACTTGGTACACTGCAAAAAACCGCGCTTAAGGGCAGTATCTTTTTGTCGTCGCTTGCCGGACGCAGTAATAAAAAAATTGCCGCCCTGCTGATAGACAGCGCAAACGACAGCATAAATAATATAACGGAAGAAATAAACAAGCTTAACGATTTGGGCGCACCCGTCCCACCCATCGCGAATGAGCTTGTCGGCATATATAACCGCAATATCGGCGAACTTAGGAATTTTTTATAATTCCCGTTTGGCAATGTAAACTTTTTTATGTCTTCACCCACAATGTAAATAAGACACCGACAAAGTAAATAAATACGTAAGGGTTGGGGATTAATACTAATAAATTTAAAAACGCGGTTGCCGCTAAGGATATTATCCTGCGTCAACCGCGTTTTTCAAGTGATCCGTGTCAAGCTTCAAGCTTGCGGTTTTTCGGTTCCTTTTGGGCGCCCAAAAGGAACTTTAACCTTAGAATGTAATTTTATTATCGAGAGCGACGAGGAACATACCTTTTTTGACACCTTCGTCTATACAATAGTTGATATACTCGGCGCTATCGCCGGTGGGTTTAGTGAAGCCCATAATTTTAGCCGTTTCGGCGACGAGGTCGGCGCGCGGCACGGAAACGTAGCGTTCCACTATGCAGCGGGCGGCGGCGATGAACTCGGAGGGATGTATTTCACCGATTGCGCGTTTGCCGGTGCCGTCGTTTTTGGGACGGTAGTAGTCGTAGGTAACGACTTCAGGCGCGGTATAGAACACGGTATCCTCGAACACGGTTTTGATAGAGGAGAAGTCCTCCAAAAGCTCGTTGATTTTAGCGACGGCTTTTGTGTTTGTGCGATTTATGCCGTATATGGTAAACAGCTTACGTTGGAGAACGCTCTCGGCGATGGGCTGTTCAAGGGCGATTATCGACTCCGCCTTTTGTTTCATTGCGGCTTCGTTTTTGACGTTTAATACGAAGTCAATACCGCCTTTGACGATTGCCTTAATGGGGACGGCTTTATATTCGCGTTTAAACTTAGAAGCGGCATTTTCGGGAAGCGATTTAAACTTACCGGACTGCACTGCCGCAAGACGCTCAATGTAGGCTTTGACGCGTTTAATTTCGCGCTTGGGATTTTGGAGGAAGTTAACCGTCCACATACGGTAGAGGTTCCAGCCCAACAGCTTAAGTGTTTTAACCTCTAGCACGTACTTATCGCGCACGGACTTAACCTCACCGGCTTGCAGGCTATCACAGAGAATACCTAACAGGTACTTGTTTTCGTCAATCGGGTCTATGACGCCGACGTCGATTTTGAACCCGCTATCACCGACATTGCATTCACAGCGTATGCCCTCTTTTTTGAGTTCTTCGGCTATATACATACCGACGGTATTTTTATCCTCTCGCACCTCGCTTGCGTCTAATGCAAGCATTGTCTTGCCCTTATCCGCGAATTCTAAGAACGCCTTAAGCCCTAACACGCCTTTGGAGGTGGTTTTGGCAAGGTCTATCATATCGGAGGTGATGGACGAGAACATGTGCATTTCGCTCTTAGCTCTCGTAACGGCGACGTTCAGTCTTCTGAAACCGCCTTGTTTGTTTAGGGGACCGAAGTTGAGTGACAGGCGGCAATATTTGTCCGGACCGTAACCTACGGAGAAATAAATTATGTCGCGCTCATCGCCTTGCACGTTTTCAAGGTTCTTGACGAACAGGGGTTCGTCGCCGGACATCGCGCGCCCTTCAAGCTTGTGCTTAGAGATTGCGGCGGTAAGCCTATCCTCGATGAGCGACCTTTGCGCGCTAGAGAATGTCACAATACCTATACTTGATTTATCAAGCGGGTCGGACAGCTTGGATATAACGGCGTTTATCAACGCTTCGGCTTCTTCGGAGTTGGTCTTTGCTCCGCCGCGGTCGTACACGCCTTCTACGTAATGGAACATAACCTTTGAGGAAAGCTCGTTCGGTGACGGGAAGGTGAGAAGCTTGTTCTCGTAGTACATGGCGTTGGAGAAAGATATTAAGCTCTCGTGTTTGCTTCTGTAGTGCCATAAGAGGTGGTGTTCGGGAAGCCCTACGGCGATTGCCTCGTCCAGTACGCTTTCCAAATCCTCGTCTTCTAGGTTGTCCTCGTCCACGTAATCCGAAACGAAGAACGACGTCGGCGGCAGCTGATTGGCATCGCCGACTATGACGACGGTTTTGCCGCGCGCCATAGCTCCTACCGCTTCCGCGGTGGGAACCTGCGACGCTTCGTCGAATACTACGATGTCAAACTTATCGTCGTTAATTTCAAGGTATTGCGCCACTGAAATGGGGCTCATCAGCATACACGGCGCGGCAATTTTGACGATTTCCGGTATGTCCTTGAACAACTGACGCAGGGTAAGCCCTTTCATTTTGGACTTGACGGCGCGGGCAAGCATAAGCCGCTCTAGTGCGAAATCGTCGGTGTCCTTGCTTAATCCGCCGATAAGCCGCGCGCGGATTTCTCTTCTGGTGATGTCTTGGAACTCGTCGTTGAAACGGCGGAAGCGGTCTATCGACTCCTCCGTAACTGCGGCGGAGAACTCGTTGAGCCGGTCGTCAAGCGCGATTTCCGTTTCCACGAAGTTCTTATATACCTTTTTGCGGAAGCTACGCACTAAATCGTCGCTTCTCAAACGTCCTTCCGTGAGTGCCTTGACTGCAAAGCTTAAGCCTTCGTCGTGGCAACGTTTAGCAAGGTGGTTGAAGCGCACCCAACTGGGCATGAGATACAAGCTTTCTTTGATGGCGCTCAACTTCTTTATCATGAACTCAAAGTAATCTTCCTCTAAGTTTTCCAGTCCGCCGGTATAGCAGAACTGTTTGATAAACGAGTGCTCCGTAGAAAGCAACATCTTGTAGGAATTCATGAACAGCAGTAAGGAGTCGTACGCCTCGCTGACGGTAACCTCTTCAATAACCGCTTCAAACGCCTTGCGGTCAAAATCGGTGTAGATGGTTTCGGCAAGCTCGGCTAAATGCTCAAGCGCCTCCTCCGACTTTAGTATCCGCTCTAGCGGAATATCCTTTATTTGCGGAACGGCTTTTATCAGCTCTTGCGCTTTTTCGTCGACCGTCTGCTTGCAGCTGCGGCGCAGTAGCAACAGCCGTAAGTAATAATCCTTTTTCTCCTTGAGAAGCGTATGAACTTGGAACTGCTCCAGCTTTTTAAGCGTGGCGGCGCAACAATTGCGGCGTTTGCCGGTCTCGTCTTCAAGTTCTATTTGCAGTAACTCATAGTTTATCTTTTCGGGTACGCCGTTAAAATCTTGGTCATAGCGTTCCACTACCTGTGTGTAGCGCTCAACGGCGTTTTTATAGTCGTTCAAAAGCTTTTCCTGCGCGGGGGTGCCGGTGACGGACATAAGCTCTTTGATTTCCGGACCGGACTTTATCAAAAGCTTTGCAAATTCGTACAGCGAATTAAGCTTGCTCTTGGAAAGCTTTCTAACGCGCGTACCTATTTCGCTTAAGCATATGTCGGTTATGCGGCGCGTATAGGGAAGCTGTTCAAGATAAAGTCCCAACATGCCCTCGCTTCTTCTCTTCCACTTGCCGGAGAACTCAAGCAACTCGATGTTCCTAAACGGCGTACGTCTTACGTCGCCGATTTCCGTGGCGCAAGCCGCCATTTCTAAGAGGGTGTCCTCATAGCCCTTAAAGGACGCCGCGTTAAGCCTCTCGAAGAAGGTGTTGTCTATTTCCAGTATGTCGGGCGCGTCCTGATACTCTAAGTACCGCACGATGCCGTCGTAGACCGAAACTCCCAAACGTCTTTCCTTATGCACGGCGTCGTTTACGTCGGCAAGCTCCTGCGCAAGCGCGGCAAGCTCCTCCGCCTTTTTTGCGAACGCGTCGCCTTGTCCGTCGTCGGCAAGCTTCAAGGTTTCGCCTATTCTTTCGGCAATTTCCGTCTTGTTCGCCTTGTTGCTATGCAACTCTAGGCAGAAGTCCGCAATGCCGATTTCCGTAAGTCTGTTTTTAACGACCGACAACGCCGCCATTTTTTCCGCGACGAAAAGGACGCGTTTCCCGCGGGCAAGCGCGCACGCAATCATATTGGTTATGGTTTGCGATTTGCCGGTTCCCGGAGGTCCGTGTAATACAAAGCTTTCTTTTCCGCTGTCCACCACCGCGGCGAACTGTGAGCTGTCCGCGTTTATCGGCAAGAAAACCTTGTCGGAGGTGTAGGCGCTGTCCGGGTTGGCGTTTTTGGAGAGCGCCACGCCCTTAAAGGAAATACCGTTGATAATCGAAGAAACGACGGGGTTGTTCCGTATGTCTTCTATCTTGTACCGCACGTCGTGCCACATCATGTAGCGTGAGAACGTAACCGAACAGAGATATACGTCGTTGACGATATTCCAACCGTTTAACGCCATTATTTCGTTTCTTATCAAACCGAAAACGTAATTTATGTCGATTTTCCCTTCGGATAAGTTTGTTAAACCGCGCAAATCAAGGTTGAATTCCTGTTTCAAGAATTCCAACAACGTCATATTAATGCTGACGTCCTCTTCACGCAAAGTAATTTTAAAGCCGCGTGCCACGCCCTCCCGTGTTATGGAAACGGGATAAAGTAAAATCGGAGCGTACTTCGGGGTCTTATCGTCGCGTGCATACCACTTCAAAAAGCCGGATGCCAAAAACAGGGAATTTGCGCCGGTTTCTTCCACGAAAGTGCGTTCCTTTCTGTAAAGGTTCATTATCGCGGGTTCCAGTTTTTTAGCGGGATAGAAAGCGTGTATACGCTTGTTTTTAAATTCTATGGAAACCAGTTCGGGAAGCGGGTTAACGTTTACCTTCGTTTCGAAGCTTTCCACGTCGGAAACAATTTTGTCAAGTTCAACGGGCGCGTCCGCAATCGAGTAGCCCTCGCCGCTTGAAATCATTTCGTCAAGCTCCGTCAAATCCGTGACCAGAAGATGTATGGCTCCGGACTCCTTAAAGTTCAAAAGCGCGTTCTTCTGCGAAAGGTCTAAAAGTCTGCGTTCCCACTGCTTTTCGCGGCTACCTTCAACTTTCAAGTTTATGTTGTCGTAGGTTTTTATAGCCGTAGGCGCTTTGGTTATATCGAAGCTTTCTTCCGCGACGACCTGCCAACCTTGTTTGGTCTTAATGCGTTCGGGTATCGGCTTCACGCCGCCCACACGCGCACGCTTGACGTCTAAAATAAAGTCTATTTTTTTAGGTTGGCTTAGCTTACGCATAGCGTCCTTGGCGGAAGCTTCTAAATTGACGCTCTCACCGTCGAACAAACTGGCGACGTTGAAAATTTCCATTTCGTTGACGCCGGCTCCTACGCGCCGCACAAGCTGCCCTATGTCGTCGACGATAGGCTCGTTAAAGCAACGGTCGGCAAGCCATACCGCCACGAAAAACTCACCGTCCGCCTGTACAAGCACCGGATTGAAGCCCGCCGCACGGATTGCCGACGACACTAAAATCGCCATTTCCGCAAGCGTCGCCTTTTTGCCGCTTAAAATTTGTGCCGCTTCCGTGAAAACTACCGGCGTTTCTAAGCTTACCTCTTGGTCCCTGCTTATGGCTAAATCCTGAACGGAAGCCATAATTGCCGCGGTGGCAAAACGCACCTCGTTGTTGTCAAGCGTCTTATAGCCGCCCTCCAACTTGAACTTCATCTTCCAGTTTTCCAGCACGCTTGAGGCACCCTTGAGGATTTTGGTGGCTATGGGCGACTTGTCGCTGACGTAAGCCGCCAAAAGCTCCGTTTGAAACGCGGTACCGAAAAATTCGTTGTATCCGCGCAAGGTTACGGAAAGGTTGGACGTGCCTATTACTCTGCCGTCCGCCTTGACCTCTATGGCAATGTTGGCGCTCACCGCTTCCGATATAGTTACAAAAAACGAGGGCGAAAAACAAATCGCGGGGTTGAAGTTGACCGTAGTCTTCGCCGGTAAAAGCTCCTGCTTTATGGTGAGCGGCAACGTAAAATCGGAGGAGATTGTTATCTCTACATCCCTCACTGGGACTTCCGACGTGTTCCTTATGTAAAATCTTCTGAACAGGGGTAAATTACTTTGATAATTTATATACCCTATGTTCGGAGCTATCTGGCATTCTATCGTTATGCTTGCCTTAGCCGTGGGTTTAGCCATTTTTCTTATCTCCTTGTTCCTTAAAGACGGCGCCGTAAATAAGCGCACGCCGCCGCGCAATCTTTATATATAATAACACATTAATTTCTATAAAGCAATAAGTGAATACCGGCAAGACGGCAAAAATATCACCGTCTTGCCAAAATTAATCAAAACACAGCTAAATTTGCGTTGCAACCACGAGAAAACGGTTCCGGCGCAAGAGGTTTAGGCGCTTTGATACGCACTCAAACCTTTATTATTGTTCGTCCGGATGTTCGTCATCCAACTGTACGTTCGGTTGAATGTTCGGTTGAACCTCCTGCCGTCCGCCGCGTTGTGCGCCGATTTTTTGAATCAAACGGTATACAACCTCAAGCCCAGTTGCCACGGTATCAACGGAAAAACGTTCACTCTTATCGTTGCAGGTATGGTAGTAGGTTGTGGAACGCGGGTCTTGCGCCGCTATAGTAAGCGTGGGAACGCCTTCGTTGCTGAACGGAGTGGAGTCGCAACCGCCGATGGGATTTACAATGGTTTTGGGGCTTGCTATGCCGCTTTCACGCATTGCGTCCAAGGTCAAGCTTATCATGTTTTCGTCGAAGTGACTTCCCTGCCACGGGTCGCCTTTAACCGCCTCAAAATGCTCCGGGTCCGCAATCGAATCAATGTTAATTACGTAACAGTTTTTAAAATCGGGGTCGCTTTTGTGTTTTGCCACGTACGCCTTGGCACCCTTCAAGCCCGCTTCCTCCGAAGCAAAGCCGACGTTGACTAAGCGGCAATTTTCGGGAAGCGCCTCCGGATGCTCGTTAAAGTACTTCATGAGCTGTATGTTTATGCCGATACCGGTGAGGTTGTCCATTGCGCCCGGCGAACCGATTGTCTTGTCTTGAGAGGTGAACTGCGTCACAAAGAACATGCCGGGAATAAACACAAGAGGTAAAATTAACGTAATTAAATTTACCGCATGATAAGCGTCCGCGGATATAGGAAAGGTTGCGTATCCGAAAGTGATTTTTAAAATCGAAAGCCCAATAAGCACGACTATGCCTACCACGCCGTAAGCGGTCTTTAAAATTGCAGTGTTCGGATTTTTAACCGCTAGCTTCCAACACCAGCTACTGTCGTAGTGCGCGCCCAAGAAAATGGAATAATCCGTTTTTCCGCTTTGCGGTTGCACTTCCGAAATTATGTTTTTGGCTTTTTCTTGCTTAAAAACAAAATCCCACATGCCGGTGTAGCGTATTATTTGCGTCAGGGCAAATACAAGTATTCCGACGAAACCCAACAGCGCCACAAGCGCCGCCGACACGGATATATAATATACCCCGGTGAATATGAGCGCCGCCCAACCCAACTTATTGATAATGCCTATTCCTGCGTTGGGCGCATAAATAAACTCCTCCGTGCGCGGCTCTAACCCCGTTTCCTTTATCTCGGCTTGAATTTTCTCACAAGCGACCTTTTCCTCCGGGCTTCCGGGAAAACGGCAACCGTCCGCTTCAAGACGTCTGATAAAATCCATAGCGTCGTCCGCATGTTTTTTGTAGTCCATAAAAATAACCTCCTAAGTTTTGCTTTTGTTTGCTAAAAAAATATGCGGGTATTTTTGTTAGACGAATTTTAAAATCCGCCTAAATAATAACCGCATACAGTCGCCATTGTCTATATCCGTACGGAGTGGCATGTGAGGTCGCACAAAAGCTTGCTTTGCCGCTCCGCAAAAATTTATTTTGTCACATGCCGTCAAAAAGACACGCGTTTTTCCTCAGCCTTTTATATTATACAAGAAATCTTCGGCTTTTGCAATACTTAAAATGTTACCCGTAAGATTTTTTTTAAGAGAACGCGTAATCTGCCGTAAGAAAACACCAATATAAATACATTGGAAACGAAATGAACGCCATAAAACCAAAGCCCGCGCACATAAAATACTACGAACAGCCGGTTTAACTGCGCCGCAGGAACTCCCCCCGCCGCCGCAAACAACACGTCTACGCCGGAGGACAGCACGCCGAAGAACACGGTAAACACGGCGGCAAGCACCGACGCCCTAAACGTATACTCCGCAAAAATTCGCTTTACGGCTCTTTTAAATTTTACCAAAACGGCATACGCGGTTTTTCGGAGCGGTTCGGATAAAGCAATTTCCCCTCTCATGTCGTCCGTTACGTCCGTATCAGCTTGTATAACCGTATCCGCCGCCGCGTCGCGTTTTTCGGTAAGACCGCTCACGTCGTCCGTTATGCCCGTATCCGCTTGTTTACCCGTATCCGCCTCCGCGTCGCATTTTTCGGTAAGACCGCCCGCGTTATCAAAAAAATCCTCACCGTCAACGGCATGCTTGGTATTATTTACCAAAGGCTCACGCTTCCTTGAAGCGGCGTTTTTCGGAAGCACGTTAAGCAAAAGCCACGCGGCAAACCCTAGTAGGTTCCAATATATATAGTAAAGCGGAACCCACGTGCCGAAACCGTATATCGCGAACTCTATAGTGCAGAAAACCGTAACGGCACAAAAAACCGCCCTGCCGCCGGCAAAGCTTGCGTATAGGATAATCAAGAGAGTAACTACTTCTACGTTCGGAATTACCCTAAGCGCAAGCTTTGCGCCGGACAAAAGCGCCGCGAAAACCCCCGCATACACCAGTTCCTTTGCGGTTCTTGCGTGTGCGTTACCCGCCGCGCCGTCAAGCGCGGCGGGAGCTTTATAACTCATATACCGTGAGCGCATTATTATTCTCCGCGCCTCAGAAGGAGTAAGTCTCCGCTTGAAACACGTAGACCGCGCCTTCCTCCACCGGTAAAAGCGAAATGCCTACGCCGGAGAAGAAATAGGTGTTGCCGTTTATTTCTTTGGTGATGACGCTGTAATCCACCGCGTCAAAATCGTGTAATCCGATATCGTCTATGTTGTGATATACGGCGATGTACACGCCGCCTAAGGCATCTTCTTTAAGCGCATCCAGCTCCGTTACGTACGCGCCGTATTTAGACCCGCTATACACAAACGCCGAAATTTTGCCCTCGTTTTTAAGGTCGGTGAGTAAATCTATAACCTTATCGGCGTTTGTTTCAACCTCAAGCGTTTTTTCTCCTATTATCACGGTGACGGAAACGGGTTCTGTTTTTTCGTTCGTGCCGCACGCGGTGAATGCGAATACCAGTGTCGCTGTGATTGCTATCGCGACAAATAACGCCGCTAGATTTTTAAATTTTTTATTTCCTTTTGTAGTTTTCATTTTGTTTTCCTTTTAATTTTATAGATAGTGGACAATTAGAGGTGGCAAAATATTTTCTTGCCTAGCAAGTCGTCACCGCGGATTGCATGCTCCCAATTTTATAATTCCGCTTGAATTTTTGCATTTACAAGCGGTTTTACGCCGAATTTATGTTTTATCCGGCGGCGGTTAATTAAGTTTTAATATCGGTGGCTTATGGCGCGTTGATACTACGGCAAGGTTTAGTGAATTTAATACTCGTCAACACACCGTAGCAAAAAGCTAAAGGGGATACAAAATATTACCGGTCGGGAGAAGGTATGAACGGAAATGCGGTCTTGCGCGGTATAGATATAAGCGCGGCAATTCCGTTAAAATTATCATTTGCTTGCATGTCAACACCTCCCCTTATTTTTATTTCTTGAAAATCAAGCCGTAAATAATACCGTCCATGGCACCGCCCCAAAGATACTTATCAAGGATGATAAGCGTTATGAACGCGGCAAAAATCAAAAGTACGGCTATATCAACCATGTTTATTTTAAATTGTCTGCGCCTCGTGCGGTTGGGAGTGGCGTCGTAGCAACGCGAATCCATGGCAAGCGCCAGCTCCTCGGCTCTGCGAAACGCGGAAACGAACAGCGGTATGAGGACGGGCAGCAGGGCTTTCACGCGCTTCAAAAGATTTCCCGTGTCGAAACTTGCGCCTCTAGCCTTTTGTGCGTTCATTATTTTGGTGGTTTCCTCCATGAGCGTGGGTATAAACCGAAGCGCTATACTCATGATAAGCGCTATGTCGCGGACGGGAAAGCGGACTGCTTTAAGGGGAGTCATAAGGCTCTCCAAACCGTCCGTGAGTTCCATGGGCGTGGTCGTAAGCGTAAGCAGACTTGTGCCGGTTATGAGCAGAAACAGCCTAAACGCCATGCGTACGGCGTAATCAAGCCCCGTCGCGGTAATTTTTATGAATTTCCAACTCCACAGAACCTTATCGCCGGACACTAAAAACAGGTTAAGCGCAAAAGTGAGCAGAATTAAAAATAACACGCTTTTTACCGTTTTCAACACGGTTCCGATTGGCACGCGTGAAAGCGCTATCACCGTTATACCGAACAGTAACACGGCGGCGTAAACAAAATAGCTGTCTACAAAAAAGATTGCCGCTACATATATAACCGCGCAAATAAGTTTTACTCGCGGGTCTAAGCGGTGTATAAAGGAGTTTGAGGGGTAGTATTGCCCAAAGGAGATGTTATTCACGCCGTTCTCCTTTTCCGCCGCCGGCGTAATCCGCAAACATTGCGGCGAATTCCTCGGGTACAAGCGGCAATAATGGCATTTCCGCCCCCGCCGCTTTAAGCAGGTTCCAAAGCTTCGCCGAAACGGGTACGCCTAAGCCCAACTCCTCCAACATAGCCTCTTGCTTGAAAAGCTCCCGCGGCGGAAGCACTGTTTTTATTCCGCCGTCTGCCAACACCGCCACGCGGTCCGCATGCCGCGCAACCTCGTCCATATTGTGGCTCACCATTATCACGGTGGGCGACGCCTCTCTTTGCAAGGAACGCGCAAGCTCCAAAATATCACGCCGTCCCTCCGGGTCCAAACCAGCGGTCGGCTCGTCTAAAATAAGTATCTCCGGACGCATGGCGACGACCCCGGCTATTGCCGCGCGGCGCTTCTGCCCGCCGGAAAGCTCAAACGGCGAACGATCCTTTATCTCGTCGTAATCCAAACCGCAAAGCCTTATCGCCTCGCGGACGCGCACCGCAATTTCCTCTTGCGGCAAACCCATATTTTTAGGACCAAAGGCGACGTCCTTCGCCACGGTTTCCTCAAACAATTGATATTCAGGGTACTGGAACACCATGCCTACCTTACCGCGCAAGCGGCGCAAATCCACCCTTTTGGCGTGAAGAACCATGTCGTCCACCGTCATCTCGCCGCTTTCCACACGGATAAGCGCGTTCATGTGTTGTATCAGCGTAGACTTGCCGCTACCCGTAGCGCCGATTATACACAAAAACTCGCCGTCGTTTACGGTGAGCGTCAAACGGTCAAGCGCCTTTTTTTCATAGGGCGTTTTCCGCATGTATGTGTAGGTTAGGTCTTTTATAACTATCGGCATTCCGTTTTGGTATTCCGTCCTTTTACAATAAATTAATTAGCCGCTCCGAAAGCTCGGCTTCCGTGAACACGGGCTCTCCCGTGCAGTAGCCGGCAATCACTAGCAAACGCTGTATCTCTAACAGAGGCGGCAACACAAGACGATTTTTATTAAGCGTTTCCGCATCCGTAAAAATCTCTTTCGGTGTCCCTACCGCAGTAATATGCCCCTCGTTCATAATCACGATACGGTCGGCAAAAAAAGCTTCCTCCGTATTGTGGGTTATCAGTACGACGGTTATGCCCTCTTTATTCAGCTTCCGCGCCGTTTCAACCACCTCTTTTCTGCCGCGCGGGTCAAGCATGGAGGTGGATTCGTCTAAAACTAAAACGCGCGGTTTCATGGCAAGTACGCCGGCAATCGCAATGCGTTGCTTTTGTCCTCCGCTCATCTTCTGCGGTGTGGACTTTCTGTGTCCGCTCATTCCTACCGCCGCCAAAGCCTCGTCTATGCGTCGTTCTATTTCCTCACGCGGCACGCCTAAATTCTCCGGTCCAAAGGCGATATCGTCTTCGACAAAGGTCGCCACCGTCTGATTGTCGGGGTTCTGAAAAACCATTCCCACAGCGCTTCTGATTTCAAAAATCCGCGCGTCGTTCGTGGTCGGTATTCCGTTTACCCTAACCTCCCCGGACGTCGGAAGTAACAGCCCGTTCATATGCTTTGCAAGCGTCGACTTGCCGCTGCCGTTATGCCCCGCGATAACCAAAAATTCGCCCTTAAAGACGTCTAAACTCACGCCCCTTAATGCTTCCACATCTACTCCCTCGGCGGCACCGTATTTGTAGCTTATGTTTTTGATTTCGATTACTTTATCCATAGGTGATTATAATAACATAAATACGGCGGCATTGCAACAACGCGGACGGATTTTAATGCCGCAGTAACGGAATTCTTCTTTATGCGGCACTTTGTTTGCAATCTGCAACGCGCTTAATGCCTTTGTTTCGTCCGCCGACGCTTTCAATGTCTTGTTTAGGTTCTTAACCTTGTTGTCGATTTCCTCTAAACTGCGCCCGATTTCGGTTGCCATTCGTTTACCTCCTTTTTTCGTTTTTGGGTATGAAAAAAGCGACCTCCGTTTGAAAGTCGCTCTTTTCAACAAGAATTTTCTACTGTCTTAGTGAGAAGAATGAGAAGAAATTTGTTGACCTTTCTCGTTATAAGTATACACCATGTTACCATTTTTAACGGAAACTGTCGAACCGGTATAACCTACAAGTTCGCCACTTTTAGAAAAACTCTGTTGATTTTTCTCATTGTAAGCGTAGACCATTGGGCCTTTTTGCACCGCTACTGAAATTGCCATTTTAATTCACCTCCTTTTAAAGATTTGTTTGTGTGTTTGCTGTCAAGCAAATACACACAAGTAGTGTACTACTTGTGACGATTCTTTTTTTGCGTTATTTCTTCAACATCTCCTCCCACCGTTTTGCCGCCCTATCATCTAAGCCTTTGAGCTTTCGCACGGCTTTGGTTATAAACCGCTTCGGATTTATCTTGCTTGTGCCGCTGTTGAGGACGTTTGCAATCTTGGCGTACGGTGTGCCGTCGGGCGCGTTGCCCTCGTATTCCAAACGTTAGCCGTAGCGGTTGCCCATCGTGATTTTTGTTCGGCGCAGGCTCGCTTTCAAACCGCCCATGCTTTCGGGTGTGTTGTCGGTGAGGTCGCGTTCCACGCCGTCCGCCTCGATGTCGATTTGTTCCTTTAACGCCTCCGTCGCCGCGTCGCCCACTTTGGTTAGTTTCATAAAGTAGTCGCCGAGGGCTTGCGTCAAGCCGTCATTGTATTCGCTCATAATCTCGTCTTGCCTCCTAGCGTCAAATCCGCTAAACTTCGCGGAGCGGACTTCTTGACGCCCTTCACGGATAGGAACATAGGCGAAACACTTCGCGCATATCAATTGGATTTCCAAAGGCTGTTGGGCATGGCAAAGATATACTTATCCGCAAAAGATCGTGGACACACCGATAGACACCGCAGTAAAGAGTGCGGAAGTACGGACGTACACGAACAAACGGTGCGGTAAGGACTAAATTTTCGAAGATGCGCGCTTGTACGTGTTTTTTTACACGCTTTTTGTTTGACTTATATAGCTTAAGTATATATAATACTAGCGGACTAAAAACTTAAAAGACGCAAACTCTATTTGCGCCGGAAAAAATTTACGGCGGATATATCAAAATCCGCCCGGAGGTATATTTGATGAAGAAAATGACAATCGACGGAAATACCGCCGCTTCGCATATCGCATACGCGTTTAGTGAAGTCGCGGCTATCTATCCCATAACGCCCTCCTCTCCCATGGCGGAAAGCGCGGACGAATGGGCGGGACAAGGCAGAAAAAACATGTTCGGCAACGTGATAAGGATTGCGGAAATGCAGTCGGAAGCCGGCGCGGCGGGTGCCGTTCACGGTTCGCTTGCAGCGGGCGCGCTTACAACCACCTTTACGGCAAGTCAAGGCTTACTGCTCATGATCCCGAATATGTACAAGATTTCGGGTGAGCTGTTGCCGTGCGTGTTCCACGTGTCGGCGCGCGCTTTGGCGGCTCACGCGCTGTCCATCTTCGGCGACCACGCGGACGTAATGGCTTGCCGCCAAACGGGCTTTGCAATGCTTGCGGCTAACTCCGTACAAGAAAGTATGGATTTGGCGCTTGTTGCTCACCTCTCCACCTTGAAGTCCTCGATACCCTTCATACATTTCTTCGACGGCTTCCGTACCAGCCACGAAGTGGCTAAAATCGACACCATCGACTATGATGAGATAAAGCCCCTCGTAGATTGGGACGCCGTCGCCAAATTCCGCACGCGCGGCTTGAATCCGGAACATCCTCACCAACAAGGCACCGCGCAAAACCCCGACATCTATTTCCAAAACAGAGAAGCGGCTAACAACTACTACGCCGCCGTTCCCGCAATCGTGCAAAAAGAAATGGACAAGGTCGCTAAGCTTACAGGCAGAAAGTATCATTTATTCGACTACTACGGCGCAAAAGATGCGACGAAGGTCGTTATACTCATGGGTAGCGGCGCGGACGCCGTAGAGGAAACCGTGGATTACTTGAACGCAAACGGCGGCAAGGTCGGTCTTATCAAAGTTCGCCTTTACCGTCCCTTCGACATCAAATCCTTCCTCAAGGCTATCCCCAAAACCGCTAAGTATATTACCGTACTGGATCGCACAAAGGAACCCGGCGCACACGGCGAACCCCTTTATCTCGACGTGGTCGGCGCGCTTGCCGAATCCAAAATCGACGCGAAAATTCTCTGCGGCAGATACGGCTTAGGCAGTAAGGAATTCAACCCCACCATGATTGCGGCTATCTACAAAAACATGGGCGGCAAAAATAAAAATCATTTCACCGTCGGTATAAACGACGACGTGTCCGGAACATCTCTCCCCGTGGGCGATAAAATCGACGCCGCGTCTAAGGGTACCATAAGCTGCAAGTTTTACGGTTTGGGTTCGGACGGCACCGTCGGCGCCAACAAGAACAGCATAAAAATTATCGGTGACCATACGGATAAGTACGCGCAAGGCTACTTCGCTTACGACAGCAAAAAGTCCGGCGGCCTTACCATTTCCCACCTCCGCTTCGGCGACTCCCCGATAAGAAGCTCCTACCTCATAGACAGCGCGGACTTCGTAGCCTGCCACAATGCATCCTACATCTTACGCTACGACATGCTCTCCGACTTAAAGCCGGGAGGTATCTTCTTAATCAACAGTATTTGGTCCCCGGAAGACATGGAAAAAGAACTTCCCGCCGCCGTTAAAAACCAAATCGCACAAAAGAAAATCAAGTTCTATACCTTGGACGGCTTAAAGGTCGTTCAACAGTTAGGCTCCTCTAGAGGCGTAAACACCGTTATGCAAGCGGCGTTCTTCAAACTCGCGAAAGTAATCCCCTACGAAATCGCTGAGAAGTATATGAAAGACGCCATTAAGAAAACCTACGCCAAAAAAGGCGACGCGGTTGTCAACATGAATATCGCCGCCGTGGACAACGCCATAACCGGTCTTATTGAGGTTAAGTATCCCGAAAGCTGGGCTACCACCACCGAAGGCGCCGCTGCTCTGCCCATTCCCGAAAACGAGTATTTCAGAAATATCGTATACCCCATTCTTGCGCAAAAAGGCGACGACCTCCCCGTTTCCGCTTTCGACCCCGCGGGCGTCGTTCCCGTCGGCACGACTAAGTTTGAAAAGCGCGGCATAGCCGTCACCGTTCCCGAATGGATTCAATCCGAATGTATTCAGTGTAACCAGTGCGCGTTCGTATGTCCCCACGCGTGTATACGCCCCGTCCTCGCCACCGAAGAAGAGCTTAAGGATGCTCCCTCCGGTTTTGAGGTCAAGGACGCAACGGGCTTCAAGGGCTATAAATACCGCATTCAGGTCAGCCCCTACGACTGCACCGGTTGTAACAACTGCGTAAATACCTGCCCCGCCAAAAACAAGGCGCTTAAGATGATACCCGTTGCGGAGTCAATCACCAAAGAAGAAACAAATTGGGCTTATTCCGCCGCGCTTCCAGAAACTACCGCGACCTTCAAGGACAACTCCGTAAAGGGAAGCCAATTCAAAAAGCCCCTTTTCGAGTTCTCCGGCGCTTGCGCGGGCTGCGGCGAAACCCCCTACGTCAAAGTAATCACACAGTTGTTCGGTGACAGAATGGTCATAGCCAACGCGACGGGTTGCTCCTCTATCTACGGCGGCTCCGCTCCCACCTGCCCCTACACCGTCAACGACAAGGGTCACGGACCCGCGTGGGCAAACAGCCTCTTTGAGGATAACGCCGAATTCGGGTACGGTATCAACCTTGCCTACACGCAAAGACGCTCCCGTTTAGCCGAACAGGTCGCCGCATTCAAAGCCGCCGCCTCAAGCTCCGCCGAAGTCGTCGCCGCTTGCGATAACTGGCTCAACAATATAGAAGATGCCGAAGGCAGCAAAAAAGCCGCCGCCGCCCTCCTCAAAATCGTGGAGGGTTGCAAGGACTGCGGTTGCGAATGCGACGCTATAGCCCGCGAAATCGTCACCGCTAAGGATTGCCTTATCAAGAAATCCGTTTGGATTATCGGCGGCGACGGTTGGGCATACGATATAGGTTACAACGGCGTCGACCACGTGCTTGCCTCCGGAGAAGACGTCAACATCCTCGTGCTAGACACGGAGGTCTACTCCAACACGGGCGGTCAGGCTTCTAAGTCCACCCCCACCGGCGCAACCGCCAAGTTCGCCGCAACCGGCAAACGCACTAAGAAAAAAGACCTCGCACGCCTTGCTATGGATTACGGCTATGTGTATGTCGCGCAGGTTTCTATGGGCGCGGATAAGAACCAGTTCGTAAAAGCAATCGCCGAAGCCGAAGCCTACAAAGGTCCCTCCATCATCATTGCCTACGCACCCTGTATCAACCACGGCATCAATATGACGAAGTCGCAAATCGAAATGAAACGCGCCGTCGACGCCGGTTATTGGCAGCTCTTCCGCTTCAACCCCGAACTCGTCGATACGGCAACCAACCCGTTCACACTCGACAGCAAGGAGCCTACCGCGGATTATAAGGAGTTCCTGTTAAGCGAAACGCGCTACGCTAGCCTGCAAAAGGTTAACCCCGCCGCCGCCGAAGACCTCTTCGCTAAAAACCAAAAAGACGCCCTCGCTAAGAACGCCTACTACAAAAAGAAAGCCGAAGGCAACGTGTAAGTTCGTGTTCTTTCTTGCACACGCAAGAAAGAACACCCTTGTTCCTTTTGGGCGCCCAAAAGGAACCGAAAAACCGCAAGCGTGACGCTTGACCCTAATCACTTGAAAAACGCGGTTGACGCTAAGGATATTATCTTGCGTCAACCGCGTTTTTAAATTACTTCAAAGTTATCATCTGTATGCTTTCTAAAATGTACACTATGAAAAAATCCCGACAATTGTCAAAATAATTGTAATTATACCAAATCCTATTATGCAACCGAGAGTAAATTTCTGCTTTTTATTCGCGCTTTTTTCGGATTCTTTTTGCCTTTCTTCGATGATATTGAGATGCTTCGCTATGTTACCATCTACCTTTTGAAGTTCAACTATAAAACATTCCGTCTTGGAATTGATTGCCGAAAGCCCCGCCGAAATGACCTGATTACGCGCTTGCTCCGCTTGTGATGCAATTTTTGTAAATAGTTGCAGTTCGCGCGACAAAGAATCAATTTCGCCTTTAATCTTAGCTAACTTCTCAATATTTTCTAAAAGCGACCTCTTCATTTCAATTTGAACATCTGACGATTTCGCGATAATCTGTCGGATTTCGGAAAGCCTTTCAATACTTTTTTCAAGACTCGACTGAGTTTGTGAAACGCTCTTTAGCCCTTCGACATATTTTTCAAGGTCATAAATCACCTTCTTTATATCATCATAGTTTATCATTTGCCATGCCTCCTAGTTCCATAATCTTATGAATAAAATCAATAAGTAGATATTGCTCACAAACGTCACTGTACGTTTTGCCATATATCCACTCCGCGTCTAAATTGCTGTTTTTGAGCCAAGCCTCAACAAATTGCTCGAAATGCTTCGCTTGATAGTTTTCACGTTTTTTATCGGCAAGTAACCTATGTGTCATGACAAAAAGCTGTTGCCGCTCCGGCTGATTCCATTCCGAGAGATCTTTTATTGCAAGCGATAACCTGCTTTCTCCGTCCGGATCATCAAACTCATCTGAAATTAATCTTACGATTCCGGAGACATAATTTAACGAAGTGATTTGCCCATAAGATTCAAGAAGCCGTGCCAACCTCAATTTTACCGTTTTAGCCGGACCTTTTAATGCTGAAAACCATGCCTCTGTTTCGGTATTTTTATCAATGAGCCGTACAAATATCGGGTCATTCATGAAATATTCGTTTAAAAGATCCATAAATGCGTCCGAATCGGAGAAGCCAAGGCATTGCTCATACAAGGTTTTCATTGATTGAATGCGCTCACTCAAAAAATTCCTGTTTGACCAATCAATCAAAAACATAGTGCGGTTTTCAAGGGTGTTTTCCGGAGTTCTCTCCCTTGTATCATCCGCAGCATTTCCGCCGACTATAGAAAATCGAAACTTAGACTCATACCGCTCAATATGATTTTTAAGCCTTTCAAACTTTTCTTCTTCCGTTAATTCTGTAGGTCTTAAATTGCAAAACATGGGATTATCAATACTGTCGCCGTAGGTAAGCGACCACATTTCAATTTCACCCAGCAAAAATAATCTATAAAGTGCGCGCTCAATAATCGTTTTTGCCGAACCCATAGTCCTAAACAACGTGGATAAATGTTCATCGTTAACATCGCTTAAAATAGTGGCTCTTATCGTTTCTGCCGAAGCTTCTTGGCTTTCATACTTTTCGTAACGAAGCTTTATCCCTTGAAGAATTCGCAGTATCACGTCTTTTTCGGGTTTAATGTCGATATTTGCGTTTTGGATAAAATAGAAATTGGTTTGCAGTTCGTCAAGACCCTTAAAATTCTTAGCCAATTCGGAAATGCTAATACACGGCAGCTTAAATATCGCGCGCAGCAACGCTTCCTTCTTTTCTCTTTTGAAAAACACATAGCAATGCGACAGTTTTCCGTCACGTCCTGCACGCCCGATTTGCTGATACAAGCTTTCAAAGGACGATGGAAGTCCGTAATGAATTGTAGTTCTTATATCGGAAACGTCCACGCCCATACCAAAAGCCTTAGTCGCAAAAACTATTTGTGTTTCTCCGGTCTTGAAATTACGCAGCAAATCGGTTTTTTGTATATCGTTAAGCGCCTCTCCTCCGGCATAATATTCTAAACCGCAAAGTATTCGACGGTCTTCTTGGGCAAAATCATTTTTTATCTCTTCTACAAGTGAAATGCACGCAGAGTCGTGCGGATGATAAATCTGATTACCATTTTTCTTTTTAGTAAAAACCAAGATTTTATCATTTTTCACTCCGATAAGCGTCGGCAAAATAGTCGAAACTGTTGCATTGTAAATGTCTTCAACGCATTCGACCAAAACTTTTAGATTCTTTCGGCGCATACTTTCCGCTTGTACAACATAGGTGTCCTTCTTCTTGAAATAAAAAAACTCGTTTTTTATGTCCTCGTAAACCCTATGTGAAGCCGTACCCGTCAATGCCATTAAATACGTATCCGCAGGTAAAAGTAAACTCAAATTATGAGTTAAACATAAGTAAGAAGTGCGGAAATCGTGTCCCCATTCCGACAGGCAATGTACCTCATCGATAACGATAAAGCCGATAGAAAGGGTTTTTCTGCTCAAAAAAGCAGCCCTGAATTTTTCACTGAAAAATCGCTCGGGAGAAACAATGGTAATAATTGACTGGTTGCGTAAGAATATATCTAAATTACGATTTTTTCCCGCTTGAATAACCGTAATATTCCGCATTCCTAAATTAGCTATAATATTATCTCGCTGATCGTCCATTAAAAGACGTAACGGCGCGATCGTTACCGTCAATTGCGGAATCAACAAGCTGCATAACTGATAGCAAAGCGACTTTCCCGAACCCACCGGCAGAATACCTATAACACAACGATTATTAAGGCACTCCGTAATAATGTCCAGCTGATTGGTGCGGAACTCGGTATACGTAACGGAAATGTCCCTTAAAAATCTTCTTAGGGCAATTCCGTGTTCGGGTATATTTATCGCGTATTCCGCCAACGCATACTCCACATGAAAATAATTCCGCTCCCATGCGTGCTTATCGCAATTTATTGAAAACTGAAAGTAATCATTCCTTACATAAACCGTATGCTCGTCTTTGGGATACGAGTACAACTCAAATAACGAAATATCAAGCCTTATCCCATTAAACGCCGGCAATTCTCTTTCGTTATTAAATAAAAACAATTGCATTTTAGGAATGTCAAACTCAATATTTTGCAGACACAAAATGTTCTTCCACCATTTATAAAAATCCTTAATTGCGCACCTTACTACAACCTCCGGAATCTCTTCGCGGCAAAGAATACCAATGTTAATCTCCTTATCCGTAATTTGTATTCTACCCGTTCCGTAAAGGCGCAACAGCACTTGTTCTATACGCATGGCATATGCGTAATCCAACTCATGTATATCAATGCTATCAATTTCAACCGTATTTTTATCGAAACCGTCCGTATCGATTGCAAACAACTCGCTCAACTGTTTTCTAACAGTTTCAAAATTGTATACCTCGGAAGTTTTTATTCGTATAAGCGTTATCCCTTTGCTGCTAAAAAGTCTGTTCCTCTCATAGTCTTTTGCCCGCTGTTCGCCATAGTCATGTTGTTCTCCGTCAATTTCAATAACGGCATTGTAGACAGGCGAATAAAAGTCAACCTGTCCAAAGCTCTTCGCCCCCTGAATAATGTCACTTACCGGAAACTCCGGAATAAATGATTTCGCCAAGTGTTCGGGTAATATACTCGGAAGCACCTTATTGTAGAAATGAAGTGCCGGATTAAAAGTAGTTCCGCCCTTAATAATTGGTGCCCAATCTATTTCTTTATAGCTATAGCAATATCTAAACGGAGTATCTTTCACAAACTCAAATGAAAATTCCTCCCTCAAATATTCGGAGGGTATTGTCGGACACCCCCGCGCAAATATGTTATTCAGAACAGCATACGCAACACCAATAGGAGCGTCTTTATCCAAGACACTCTCGCCTATGTTTTGTATTACAAAGTTCGGATTAACCGAACAATATGCCGCCGAAACCTTTATCACTGCAATACCCTTTCAGAACTTACCGCCGCCCCCTCGCGCATTATATATTAAATCCGTCCCTAAAATTTACGGCAGATTCAAAGCGATGACGCGCAATTGGTCGTTTCTATTCCATTTTCTCCATGTAATGATGCCTCATCAATCATTATATGGCTATTTTTATAATTAGTCAATCATTGTGTGATTGCTTTAGCGACAAATTTACAATATATGGTTCATTCTATGCACGTATGTAAAAGGTGAAATCATTTAAACTTATATTACGGAGGAACGCTGTAATGAAAATCGACTATAATGAAGTCATCAACCGTATGGGCTATTTTAGGAGCAAGGCGAATCTATCGGCACGGGAAACGAGTTTCAGACTGGGCTATACCGAACAGTTCTTCAAAAGAATTGAAAATAAAAGTGTGGAATTAAAGGTCTGCACCTTGCTTGATTTCTTTGACGTTGTAGACATCACACCGCAGGATTTTTTCTATCTTGGCAAGGAATATAACAAAGATGACAAAAATCTACTCGAAGCATTCTCCGCACTATCTCTTGAAGGCAAAAATATAGTCATCAATTTAATGAAAAACATGCGCTAAGAAAAGAAATAGGAAACAAAAGACACCCTAAAACAACACCTCCTAATGACGTTGAAACAAAATAAGTAAAATGCGGTTAACGCAACAATTTTGTTATCGTAAACCGCGTTTTTAAGTTAAAAAAATGCAACACCTTCCCTATTTTCTGTTACGTTCCGACATTTATTATGGAGCTAAAATTTATCAGACTGAAATAAGTTGATATTTTTATGCTTTAGGACTTGCAAAAAGTTGCAAACCGCTAACCCGTATCGACAATTATCTACCTCCGGAAAATATTCGAAGTTTTTCCTTGTTTTAAATTTGCTTCGACGGTTTTTATTGCTTCGGTGCTTTACCGAATTATTTTAGAGGAGTGGACAAAAGGTGTCCTCTATGATATAATATAAGAAATGAGAACAACGAAGATACAAGAAGGGCGAAGATGCCCAAAGTGCGGACGGATAGAAAACCAACGGAACGCCGGATATAATAAGTCCGGCACGCAAAGGTGCATATGCAACTTTTGCAACTACAAATATACGCTCAACCCAAAGGCACGCGAATATTCCGAAGAAGTAAAGCAAACGGCTATAAAGATTTATTATTCGGGAGTAAGCGGGCGTGGAGTGGGAAAGGTGCTTCATATGAGCAAAGCGAACGTATATAATTGGCTAAAAAAAAGCGGGGAAGATGTGGATAAGTCCGAAGACTGATTTCGAGGTTTTTGAGTTGGATGAACTATATTGGTTCATAAACAAGAAAGCACGTACGGAAACCCGAGAAAACACCTATATAATGACGATGATAAGCCGAATTCCTAGGCAAATAACGGGATTTGCGGTGGAAATAGACAAGAGTTCCCACAGGTTGCAAAAAATCGTGGACAGCGTAGCCCCTGCGAATAGATATTGCACGGATGGTTATTTTGGGTATATGGACGTGAATTTTCCCGGCAAACATTTGCGCAACGTATACGATAAAAGTGACACGCACAATGTGGAAAGCATAAACTCAGATTTAAGGCATTATATTCCTGGGCTTGCCCGACGAAGCCGATGTTTTTTTAGAAACATTGAAACACTGCGTGCGGTGCTGGGAGTGTTCATAGAAGCGTACAATAAATACGGAGAAGCAAAGCAAAAATACCGCGTTCTCGTTAAACACAAGAGTGCGAATCCGGCAAAACATCTACACGAATATCGCGACTTACCGTTTAGCGTCTTTGATTTTTCTATAAGGACGCGCTTGTGCCACTCCCCCGATTTAACAGCGCTTGCATGTTTCTGCATGTTGTGTTATAATTTTATATATCACGAGGGAATGAGGGATAGAATGATATTCCAAGAGAAAAATCAAGAAGTTAGACGGCAGTTGTATTTAACATAGGAACAGCTTGCTAAAGAGTTAGGCGTGTCGTTTTCGATGCTTAACCGCTAGGAGCGCGGGCACTATAAACTGATGTTTTCGCTAGGTGTAAGATTGACGGTTTTTGCAAGACGCACAGCATAATTTTTGAGGAGAAGTAAACAATGGCAGATGTAATATCTATAAGACTTGAAACTGAGGAAAATACAACAGTAAAAGTGGTTGGCGTTGACGGGCGCAATATTAGGGCGCTTATGTTTTTGCGTTCCGCGTTGTCGTTTGTTTCCAAACGGTATAAGAACTTTCCTAACGAGTATGCAGACTACTATTTGGCGACGCCCGGTATTTACGTATTGATTAGCGACGACGGCAAAACAATTTACATCGGCAAAAGCAACAACGTTTCAGAACGGCTTAATACGCATTTTAGTAGCAAAGATAAAACGGAATTTTGGACAAACACTATGGTTTTTGTCAGCGACGGAGCTATGCCGCTTAACGACTCACAAATAAGCCATTTGGAATACCGACTGATTGAGCTTGCAAAAACTGCTTCAAATGTTGATGTGGAAAGCGATGCGCCTTATGAGTTACGAAACAAGCAAATCGCACGACAACAAAATATAAATGCAAACGATAGAACAGCGGCAAACAATTTTTTAGCGGTTTTACTTTTGATTACAAAGGCATTGGGCTTAAATTATTTTGACACCGCAAAGAAATCGATAGATGAAAGCGTGGTGGAAGCGAAGCAGGAAAATAGGGAAATATTCTATTTAAAAAACGCTGGAGCCGATGCAATGATGATTGTTGACGGCGACGAGTACATAGTCTTAAAAGGTTCCGTTGCCCGTGGCGATTACGCACCGTCCTTTGCTACTCACGGCGGCGGCATGAATTTGAAAAAGCGTGAGCTTTTAGAAAAGAACGGACAACTTGTCCGCGACGGGAACAAACTTATTGTGGCGGATGATATTTCGTTTACCAGTCCGTCCGCCGCCGGTTCCGTTTTTGCAGGGCATTCAATCAACGGTCGTATCGAATGGAAAACCAAAGACAAGCAAACCTTAAAAGACATAGAGAATAAGACAATGGTAAGCGTTGGGGAGTAGCTGATGGCGAAAACAAAGCTACTTGACTGAATCAACAAAACAGACACAAGTGGGACAAAAAGTTTGGTATACTTGTTCGGTCGTGCTTATGCCGTGTAGAGGTAGGCTAAAATTCCGGAGAAAATATTGTAGGCAAGCTTATCTTGATATTCCTCCGTCATTAGCAGGCGCTCGTCCGCGGGGCTGGAGAGGAAGCCGCATTCTACTATTATTGCCGTGCAAGGCACATCGCGCACTATGTAGTAGTCGCCGGACAGTGCTTCGTAATTGCGCCCGTTTTCGTTTGCATTAACACGTTTGTTGAGCATTCCTTGCATGAGTTCGCCGAAGTATTTTGACGAGGAGCTGTCCTTGTTGTAGAACACTTGACAACCGCGCCGCGTTTCCGACGGATAGAAATTCATATGTATACTTACCGCGGCGGTTGCCCGTCCGCGCGTTATTATTTCCGCTCGTTTTTGCAAGTCGCGTAGTTTAAAGCCCGGTTCGGTCGTGCCATACAGCCCTTCCTTATCGCGGCGCGTCATTATCACGCCGATGTCGGCGGATAATAAATGGGCTTCGATTTTTTCGGCAATGATCAAATTTAAATCACTTTCCTTTACGCCCGTTTTTATGCCCGTTACACCTCCGTCTATACCGCCGTGTCCCGCGTCCAACGCCACGACATACACGGGAGATGGAATGTTTGCACGTACGGCAAGGGGAACGGCTACCGCGCATATTACGACAAAAACCGTAGTTGCCGTGATTATTAAGTTGCGTTTAATTTTGCTTTTTCTCATTTTAGACCTTAAAAATCCTTTAGAAAGTTTTTATACGCAAAAAGCGATGGTTTCGCCGTAAATGAATAAAAATGCAGACTTGTCCACATAGTTATCAACAATATCAGCCCGCCGTGTGGATAACTGCGAGGAGGCTTCCGCGCCGTAATTCCCCCGGACACTCTAATTTATAGGCGATTAAGGGCAAATATGCCTATTTTTTTATTCGACCTTTTTCCACATTTTTCTTAAAAACTTGAGCATAAATTCATTTATGGCGGTTTTGGCGTATGTCGTTTTATGCAATGCTCCGGAGTGGTTATAAATTGCGCGCATATACATATCGACGGCAAGCGGAACGGTGCGGAGTAAACGGAAAATTGTTTTAGAATTTGCGCGAGTGCGCGTTATCGATGGCAGGCTTATTCTTCCGTCGGTGAAAAATACTAAGTTTGGCGGCAGAAAAAAAGCATTAAAAATTTAATGCTTTTAATGTTTCTAGAAAAAAAACTTTAAATCAATCCGGTTTAGGGCAGTGCATTTGAAAGTCAATGCTTTTAATTCTACTAGAAAAAAATCGTCCAATCAATCGGTTTCGGCGGCGCCTTAAAATATCAATGCCTTTAACGCTTCGCGATAGATGTTGAAGATGGTTTTGAAGTCCTCTAAGGAGATGTGTTCGTCGGGGGAATGGATTGTCGACTTGCGTCCCGGCAGTTCCGGACCGAAGGCTACGCCCAGCGGCACGGCGCGTGCATAGGTTGCGCCCCCTATGGCTATCGGTGCGGCTTTTTCGCCGGTGGCTTTTTCGTAGGCGGCGAGCAAGGCTTTTATCAAAAAGTGGTCTTTTGGCACGTAAAGCGGCGGGTGAGAGTGTATTTTATGCAGAACCGCATTAGGGAAAGCGGACTTTAGGCGGTTTAAAACTTCCTCCTCCGCAAAGGTTACCGGATAGCGTATGTCCAAAGTGACCGTTACCGAACGCGCGTCGGAGCGTATTATGCCGGCGTTTTGCGTAAGTGCGCCGCTTTGAGCGTCGCGTAGCGCCAGATTGCAATCGCCGCCGTAGCAATCGTTTAATTTCTCGTACAACAGCTTGAGAGAGGCGTCCTCGGTCGCAAGCGCGGCAAGCATTTTTACGATTGCGTTTTCGCCGTCCTGCGGTCTTGAGCCGTGCGCCGAAACGCCGGTAGTTACGCGTTTAACTCCGCGCACCTCCGCCGTGCAGCTTGCCGGCACGACGTTTGCGCGCTCCCCGGCGGTTACGGAGATTTCCGCGCCGTTAAGCGGCAAGGTAATTTCCATGTTTATTACGCCTTTTTCGGCGTTAATTACGGGGAAATCCGCGTCGGGAGAGAATGCCAAAGCCGGCATTTCTTCGGTTTCGGCATAGCGGCGCATGCACGCCCAACCCGTTTCCTCGTTGCAGCCGAATATAAATCTAAGGCGGCGCTTAGGCTTCAAACCCTCGTCTAAAAGGCTTTTAGCCGCAAAAAGCGCGGCAAGCATGGGACCCTTGTCGTCTACCGCACCGCGTCCGTATAGCTTTCCGTCGGCAATTTCTCCGTACGGATTTTTTGTCCAGCCGTCGCCGAATGGCACCGTATCCAGATGTCCGGGGACGCCGAAGAGTTCGCCGGAGCCTATTTCCGCCCAACCTACGTAACCGTCCGCATTGTGCGTTTTAAAACCGAAGGAAGCGGCAAGCTTGAGCGCGGCATTTAGCGCCTCGGCGTTTCCCTTCCCGAAGGGCGCGCCCGAAGATGCTTCCTCCTGAACCGTGTATATCGCCAACATTTTCAAGGTTTCGTTTACAAGTTCGTCGAAAATTTTCATATTTTTTTACCTCGTCCGGATTTATTATATCCCGTTTAAGTCGAAAAAGTAAGTATTATCGCCTTAAATTTACAACTTATTTAGTGCAAGCGCACGGAATGTGATACCCGGAAAGTTGCTTTCGGGGCGTTTATGCTTCGTCCGCTGCGGAAGCCGTTTTGATAACCGCCGCGTAGCCGGTGCGTGTTAGTTCGGAGCCGTCCGTATTTTCCGTAGTTTCCGTGTCGGAATAGCCGTCGGTATTTTCCGCAGATTCCGCTCCGTCGGAGCCGTTCCCGTCGGTCGGCTTTCTATAAGACGTCAGCTTATTGAGTACGGTATTGAGCGCCAAAATCAATGCCGTTCCGCCGATAGCGCACCATATCAACACGGACATGTTAAACGCCGCGCCGATTTTTCCTATTACCGGCGTAAAAATCATTGCTCCGGCGTTGGCGGCGGCAAGCTGAAACGATATTGTTTTTGTCGTCGTATCGCGATTAAAGCGCCGCGCGGTTTCATGCATCATAGACGGATATATCGGTGCGAAGCCCAGCCCTATCAGAAAGACCGCGGCAACGGATACGGGGTAAACGTTTACAAACAGCAGACAAGCCCCACACAGCGCGGAGATTACGCCTATTATAACGGAGCGACGGTTGCCCAATCTTTTAGCGACCAATCCGAACAGTATGCGCCCTCCCGTTATTGAGCCGTAGTAGACGGAAACGGCGACTCCCGCAAGGGTGTTGTCCACCCCGCGGTCGACGTAGAGGAGTGTTTTTAACCATGTGCCGCAGGTGTTTTCAATGCCGACATATATGAAGAAAATAATTACGCATAGCCACGGTGCTAGGTTTTTCATCGTATAATCGGGACGTGCGGGAACGGGGAGCTGTTCCGCGTCGGAGGACGACTTTCGGAAGTCTTTTTTCCAGAGGAAAAGCGTGCAGAAGAATAGTATCGCAAGCGCAAGCTGAATGCCGCCCAACGTATAAAAGGCGGCGCGCCAGTTGCCGCGTTCTATCCACGCGGTTATAATAAGAGGTCCGATTGAGGCGCCTATCCCCCAACAAGCGTGCAGCCAGCTCATTATTTTTGAGGAATACCGTTCCGCGACATAGTTGTTCAAAACTGCGTCTACCGCTCCTGCTCCGAAGCCCAGTAACACGGACGGAATAAACAAAAGCTCTTTTAAAGGAAGTATTCCGAATAATAAAATACCGCTTCCGGTAAGAAGACCGGAAAAAGCGACTATGCGACCTGCTCCCAACCGTTTGACTGCTTTTACGGAGAGAACGGCGGACAGCATGGCGCATAAGGTTACCACCACCGTGTAATATCCGGCATAGTCTTGCGATGCGCCAAAGTCCGGGCGCGCGTTAGGCCAGACGACGCCGAGAGCGCTGTCCGGAAGACCTAATGAAACGTAGGCAAGAAATATTGTCAGCAGAAAGAATGTCGCCATATACTAAAGGGGTGTTGACAACGGCAGACTTGATAGCTTTATTTTAGCATCCGTTTGAGTTAATTTCTCCGGGCGTATTTATAGATACGCACCGTCAAAATTGCCGTAACATACGCTGAAATAATCTAAAAATTTTTTAGTCGGCAAGCCGTCACCGCGGATTTGTCCCCCACCCTAAAAAGAGTCGAAAAGATTTTCTTAGCCGGTAAGCCGTCACAGCGGATTATCTATTCCCTTAAATATTATAACCTTAAAAATAAAAAATCGAGCCGTTTTACTATAGGTAAAGAAAAAAGATTTTTCGGCAAAGCAATGACGCAAATACGGCAGATTGTAAAATAAAGTGTCGCAAGGATACGCATATAAAAAGGTTCGCTAGAGTAGTTGTGCTTGCACGCACGGAGGCGCGCCCTTAATGTTTGCGTTTTTTTATACGACACTTTATTCTACAATCTACACTTCCTTCGTTTAATTGATAGTGTTTATTTTTTTGTTGCTTTTTTGCGCCGTGTCATTTATACTGTTTTTAGGTTTTGCAGTCGACTGCAAAGCAAAGAAATGCCCTATGTACTGTCAAACATGCGGAAAAGAGATACACGACAACGCGCTTATCTGCGTTAACTGCGGGTGCGGAACACCGAATATGACCGAGGGCAAAAAGGCGGACAGACGCGACCATAAGTCTATCGTTTCCAAATCGAAGTCACTCAATCAAATTAAAATTGCAGAAAGAATACTTATTTCTCTAACTCTATTTTTTATTCTGTCTGCGATTGTTTTATATATCGCGGGAGTGGCAGATGAGTTATTATTCATTAATGACAAATTATATTCAATCAACGATTTTCTTCGCAATGGAAGTAAGGGCACATTTTCCTCCCCATACATTTTTTATGGTTCGGGGTATATGGCAACAAGTATGATTTTCTCGATTTTAGGGTTTGTTCTATCTAACGCTTCTACTGTTATGTCATCTATCTTGACGGCGAAAAAAATACCGTCTGCGCTCGACAAATCAATATGCCTTTTCTGCGTTTCAATGTTGGCGATGCTTTTAATTATGTTTACGCTATAGACCCAAATAAATTACATTTATATGCCTCAAATATGCCATTTCAAAGCATATTTGAGGCATACCATCAAATGATTAACCTAAATCATAAAATGTCCCCTTATAATATTTTTTAAGTTTCTCATAAGCACCTTCGCCCGCATAATCCATAACGGGATATAAACGTCCGCTATCCCCTAAAACGCACAGAATTCCGTCCTTGATAAACACTTGACCAGCTTCTGCGTTTTTAACTATCGGACTATCGTCAGCCTTTGCCCTCTTTTCTACACTCAATGTAACGGTAATTTTATTGTTGGCAGAACCGACACCACTAGGCACATTGAGCGTCATAGTGCTTGCCCCACTTTTACCGCCCGCATTTGATTTTATAGTTGTCTTATCAAATTCAAGGTATTTATCCTGTACTGTCTTTTTTTGTTCAGCCGTGAGCGTGCCTTGGTCTAGCGTGGCAAGCTCACTCTTGGTTGTCATTGCACTTATTCTGTCGTTACGCGACTTAAAGAGAGCGGTACGCCAGCGGACGTGCGTCAAGTCCTCCTCGGACATGCAAACATGTCAACCACTGAAAACATCTATACTGACACACAGCCCGAATATATAGACAGGTTTTCCGGAGCGATAGAAGCGTTTTTTGACACAATTTTGACACAAAAACTAGACTAAAATACCCTGCTAGAATCCCAAAATCAACATCTTGAAAGCGCAAAAACCTCTAAAATTGCAAAAAACGACCCATAAAAAGCCGTTTTTACTTAAAATTTTTTAGATAGGTATTTCAATCCGCGTCCACCCACGAGGGGTGGACGATACCTTTCTCCTATGTTATGCAATTCTTACCGATTTCAATCCGCGTCCACCCACGAGGGGTGGACGCTCGCAAAGGTAGACCGTGCAACCATATTTAGTTATTTCAATCCGCGTCCACCCACGAGGGGTGGACGGCATAATATCCTGTGCAAGGAGCGCCTGTTCAAGATTTCAATCCGCGTCCACCCACGAGGGGTGGACGTACCCCGAATTGGTCGAGGCGTTAGAGATCGCACATTTCAATCCGCATCCACCCACGAGGGGTGGACGCATTATTTTTAATGGTCTACGCAGAGTAAGCGACATTTCAATCCGCGTCCACCCACGAGGGGTGGACGTCATTAAACGATTTCCAAATACCCGGTTCATCTGATTTCAATCCGCGTCCACCCACGAGGGGTGGACGGAAGTGGTGTTACTTCGCGTTTAAGCGTTCAGGTATTTCAATCCGCGTCCACCCACGAGGGGTGGCCGCCTTCACATGGGGGAGGTTGACAACGACATTGCAATTTCAATCCGCGTCCACCCACGAGGGGTGGACGGTGCAAGCACATATCTCTAGATATGTGTGAAAAGATTTCAATCCGCGTCCACCCACGAGGGGTGGACGGGCGGAGGCGTTCGTGCTTCGGGACAAATTACTTATTTCAATCCGCGTCCACCCACGAGGGGTGGACGGTATTTTTGGTCGGTTTTGTATTCAAGGATATTTATTTCAATCCGCGTCCACCCACGAGGGGTGGACGTGCTTGTAAATTGTGCCGTCGGCGTTGTGGACGGATTTCAATCCGCGTCCACCCACGAGGGGTGGACGCGGCGATATTCCGCGGGTATCGGCGTGCCGTTTTATTTCAATCCGCGTCCACCCACGAGGGGTGGACGTCAAATAAAGGGCTTGCAAGAGCGTTAATTTATTATTTCAATCCGCGTCCACCCACGAGGGGTGGACGCGCGCAACAAAATGTTTGAAATTGTCATATACGATTTCAATCCGCGTCCACCCACGAGGGGTGGACGGGCGCGGGCTACGTGGACGGCGGCGGCATACAAATTTCAATCCGCGTCCACCCACGAGGGGTGGACGTTACGCGCGACGACCACCAATCGCAACAATATACATTTCAATCCGCGTCCACCCACGAGGGGTGGACGTTGTCGTGTTGTTGATTCTTTTTCTTTCTTGTCAATTTCAATCCGCGTCCACCCACGAGGGGTGGACGGTAAATTTTAGGCTCAATCGTGTTAATACCGCACATTTCAATCCGCGTCCACCCACGAGGGGTGGACGAACAGTAACTTGTGTTGATCCCACCGGCCAGCAAATTTCAATCCGCGTCCACCCACGAGGGGTGGACGGCATAAAAAAATGGGACTAAAAAAACTTAGGATAATTTCAATCCGCGTCCACCCACGAGGGGTGGACGTAAAGAGCAATTTTTAATACAGCCGAGCAGAATGATTTCAATCCGCGTCCACCCACGAGGGGTGGACGAACATCGATTCGAGGTATATTTAAATCCGCGCGAATTTCAATCCGCGTCCACCCACGAGGGGTGGACGGAAACACGACTGAAAAACAATGCGTCAAATTCGGATTTCAATCCGCGTCCACCCACGAGGGGTGGACGTGGCGTGGTCGTCCAACGAGCCGCCTTTTAACGCATTTCAATCCGCGTCCACCCACGAGGGGTGGACGCTGTCCCATGGGAGGGCGCAAACAACAGTTATTAATTTCAATCCGCGTCC
>JAITPR010000009.1 GCA_031289315.1 Clostridiaceae bacterium
TGTCACCTTGAGCGAAGTCGAAAGGTCCCCAGTATCGGAGCTGCAAGCCTTTCCGTCTACGGCGAAGCCCCCGTTCCGCACAAATGTATTCACACAAACTTTAACATTTAGCCAAACAACCGAAAGCTTCAACTGTTAAAAATAAACACGTCCTCCGCATAATCGCGGAGGACGTGTTTATAAGTTGTACTAATTAGACAAAGTAAGCGTACTTGCGTTTAAACTTAGGTTCCTCTACCATGCGGTAAAGAAACCCGAGTACCCGACAACCAAACGATTAACGCTTGGAAAATTGCGGTGCGCGACGTGCCTTGTGAAGACCGTACTTCTTTCTTTCCTTTGCTCTGGGGTCGCGGGTAAGGAAGCCGGCTTTTTTGAGTACTCCGCGGAGTTCGATGTCCGCAGTGATAAGCGCGCGGGAAATTCCCAAACGGATTGCGCCGGCTTGCCCGGTGTAACCGCCGCCTAAGACGTTGACAAAGATGTCGTACTTGTCGGAGTTGGAAGTAAGCACCAACGGTTGACGTACGATAAATTTCATGGTATCAAGACCAAAATATTCGTCGATGGTTCTACCGTTTATAACGATTGCACCTTCGCCGCCGGGAATTAAACGGACACGGGCGATAGCCTTCTTGCGTCTGCCCGTACCCCAATATTGAATCTTCTTTTTAGCGTTCTTTTTAACAGCCATTTTAATTTCCCTCCTTACAGCTTAAGCTCTATCGGGCACTGTGCTTGATGTTCATGCTCGCTACCCGCGTACACCTTCAGCTTCTTGATCATCTTTCTGCCGAGTGTGTTTTTTGGGAGCATGCCCTTAACCGCCTGATGAACGGCAAACTCCGGCTTTTCGTTCATGATTTTCTTGTACTGAACTTGCTTTAAGCCGCCGATATAACCGGTGTGGTAGGTGTAGTATTTTTGCTCTAGTTTTTTGCCGGTCAAAACGACCTTCTCGCAATTTATAACGATAACATAATCGCCCGTATCTACGTGAGGGGTAAAGGTGGGCTTGTTCTTGCCGCGCAAAATAGACGCGACTTGACTGGACAAACGTCCCAACACGACATCCGTCGCGTCAACAATATACCACTTTCTCTCAACAGTTTCGGGCTTTGCCATATAAGTTTTCACGGTAAAGACCTCCATATTTCTTGTGTTAGTTTCGGGAAAAACCCGAAGTTGTGTTCCGAACCTAAATCGTTGCCGCGCAAGCTCCGGGGGCTAAACCTTCGCACGCACGCCCGTTAAGGCTAGATTATTCTAAAGGAAGTGACATATTGTGTCAACTGTTTTTTAGTGATTTTCTAAAAATGTTCAAATCGTATGTAAATAATCCACATTTCGTTCGACAAAAGGCTTACACAGATGCCCCACAGAACATTATCAATAAGTAAATTTTATCAAAGCGCGGTAATCATCTCTGCATTGCCGGCTTACTTGTGGTGATAACGCTTGAATGCGGTTATTCCTCTATTCGTCCAGATTGTTAAATGTGACGTGTTTTTCTTTCATGGATATTTTGCCGACAGGATACCCGAACTGCGCGGCTTCCTTTTTATACGTTAAAAAGGCGTGGTCTATATCAAATCCGACAATAGTTTTTATTTCATCATAAGTTAGCTTCAATACGGGGCTTCCTTTCGATTGCAGATATAGCTACAAAGGGTCATATTTACTCATAATTTTGCACCTCGTTTACAACGCGCTTTTTTACTTGCCGTGCTTTGTTTGCTGTTTTCTTATTTAGCTATTTTTGTCTTCGCCGCTTGATTTAATTATAACATATTTCTAATAACTTGCGATAATCAAAACACTATAAGTTCCAAAGTTTAAAATCCGCGTTCTAAAAAAGTGATCTTTTTTCGCTTTTTCCCATCAAAAAAGTTCCATTTGTTGTCTTGCTATTTAATAATAATTTACTATACCCAAAAAATAATCGGCGGAAATACCATAGGCTATGGACATCTGCCGCAACGTATCATATCCGGGTTGCGCCTTTCCTTTTAACCATTCACTAACTTGACTTTGCTTGACTCCTATCTTCCTTGCAAACTCTGTTTGCGTGATTTTATTATCACTTAGGAATTCCGCTAAAATCCTTCTAAAATCTCTAGATTCGTTTGCCATGATTATTAGTGTATAGAAAATTCTATATAAATAGTTGTATTATAGAAAATTCTATGTTACAATTTGAAACATGGCAAAGAAGATAAAAATAGCGATTTTTTTTCTAGCATTGCCTTTCAACTTTATCGAGGAAAAGCCTTATGAAATGCCCTAATGATGTGTGTGATACCCAAATAGAAGAATCGTGGCAATACTGCCCTAAATGCGGTTATAATTTAGCTGCTTTTTTTAAAGATGTTGATAAAATGTTAGACTTAGCGAAAAGAGAATTCGATAAGGAAAATTTTCGAACTGCAATTTTTTGCTGGACGAAATGCAGTAAACTAGGTAACGCCCAAGCTATGTATAATTTGGGCTTGTGTTATCAACGCGGTTTAGGTGTTCCTATTAACATAAAAACAGCCTTCTATTGCTTTTCTAGAGCGGCAGAAGTAAAAGAACCACCACATTTTGATGCCCATATTTGGTTAGGTGACCGTTATTATTCGGGCAAAGAACCCGTTGAGAAAGATCTTGTTAGTGCTTATAAATATTATGAGATTGCTTATGCGGGCGGGCACTCACACTTGCGCGGTACATTAGAAAAAATTAGATCTGATGTTGATACCTCGCTTGCCCAATCTTTGATGGCAGATGGGTATGACTCCGAAGATGAAGATGAAAGTTCGTTTGATTTGGAAGCAATAAAAGGAGATGGAAAGTTTGAGAAATTTACGTGTAAAATAACAAGAAAAACCTTTACTCCGCAAGCTAAACGCAGCGGGCTTTCCTCATTTGAAGATGAAAAGAAAAATTATGAGAATGTGGAGCGAAAAATCGATGACGAAATAACTTATTTGCGTAATAACTTACGACAAGTAGGACCGATAAATTATTCAGATGAGGACGAATGGTATGACGGAATGAACAATAAAAAACATAATGAACGCATTTCAGCAAACATGGACAATTTGATTGCCGTATCGGCTTCCCCTTATTTTGGCAGAATTCGTATAAAGGACGGCAATGGAGATCTAGTTGATTATTGCATTGGAACTGAATGCGTAATGACAACAATCGATGGCAGAATAGTTTGGGATTGGCGTTCAGAATGGGGGAATTTTTTTCGCAATAGGAGTTCTGCCGTATTTGAAAGTAATGGGGAAAGACTTTTTCTTCAAATGCGTAGGGAGGTTACGATACGCCAAAAAAAATTTATTGACACAAAACAAACATTCTCAATTGATGATGGTGAAAACAAGCTGATATATGATGAATTTTTGAAGAGCATATTGACAAGAAAAAAAGAGGATCCGCGCTTGACGGACATAATTTCGTCAATACAAGATAATCAAAATCAAATTATTACACGCCCTTTAAGGGAAAATCTTATTGTGCAGGGTTGCGCGGGAAGCGGTAAAACAATGATTTTATTACATAGACTTTCATACCTAAAATATAACCATAAAATTGACGATGCGACCTTGCGTATTATTACACCAAGCGAAACTTTTAACGCGCATATTGATTCTTTGCGTCACGACTTAGATATTGCGGCGATAAATGCCGTTACATTGTCGGGCTATTATTTGGAAAAGCTATCAACATATGATAAGCGTTGGAAAGAAAAAATTGCTGGTAAATATAATAAAAACCACGATAAATGGGAAACTCCGCCTTGCAAAATAAGCGAGGACTCCGAATTGCCGGAAGATATTGTCGATTATTACTATTCGCAAGATTTTTTTGATAAGATAGAAAGCGAATTTAATTACACATACGAGAAATATAAAAATGCATGTGACAAAAAAAGAACGGATTACTATGAGGTGAGATTGCCGGCTTATGACAAGGCTCTTGAAAAATACCATTCATTGCCGTTATCGTTACGAGCCGCCAATCCTCAGTCAAGACCGAAACTTTCTTTGCCTACCGTTTCTATTCGCAATGGAATTTTTGCCGAGTTAAAGCCTGATTACAATGTATCGCCTAATAAAATATACAAATGCGAACTCTATGCCAGTTTGTTGTTATCGTATAAAGTATTCGAGGCGCAAGCCGCCAATACGTTTTTATTCATAGATGAGGGACAGGATATATCCATAGCCGAATATAAGCTGTTGAAGAACATGAATAAGGCGGCGGTATTTAATATTTTCGGTGATATAAAACAATCATTACATAAACACGGTTTAGACACATGGGATAAATTGCAAGAAGTAAATGATTTTTATCAATACGAATTAAATGAAAACTACCGTAACACCAAAGAAATTACAGAGTTTGTAAACAAGTTGCTAGAAAAGGAAATGACCGTACTTGGTATTGACGGTAATAAAGTTATGTATTATACCTTTACTGACAATTTTCAGAAAAATGATTGGTTTTTCAGAGAAAGCCATAGCGAAAGGATCGCTTTTATATATTCTCAAAGGAATAAAGATGACGGTACTATTTCGGGGCTTTTTCATTTTTCAAAATCCGCGGATTTTCAACTGCTGACGGTTGAACAAGCCAAAGGCTTAGAATTTGATAAGGTATATGTTTACGAAAAAAATATGACGGAAAACGAAAAGTATATCGCTATGACTAGAGCGTTAAAAAGTTTAATAATATTAAGAACTCCTATCTATAAACCATGATTTTATTTCTTACACCGTTCTCTCTTGAACCCTTTTAAGGAGGCTAAGAGGCGTTCTATCTTCTTGTCGGCGGGTTCAGAAAATCCCTCAACGCAAGTCAAGGCGGAAAAACCGTGCGCCCGTCAAAGGATTTTCGCGATAGGGGCTTATTTCTTGAAAGCCCATGCTTTTGTACATGGACACGGCGGCTTTGAGTTGCGGAATTGTATCCAACAGAATTGCTTTATAGCCGATTTCCTTAGCGGCGGAAATTATTTCTTGCGCCAACAGTTTCCCTATGCCCTTACCACGAAGGTGCGGCGCAATGTACATGCGTTTCATCTCGCATTTCCCGTTTCCGAAGGGACGCAGGGCGGCGCAGCCCGCGATTTCATCGCCGTATTCGGCAACGAAGAGTCTTCCCGCCGGCGGAGCGTATGCGGCAGATAGATTTTCCGTTTCCGATTGGAAGCTTTGGAAGCTTAAGTCACAGCCGAGTTCCGCGTTATAATCGGCAAGCAATCGCCTTACCTCCGCTATGTCCGCACCTGAAAAGACTTGTCTTATGATTATGTGGCTGTCGTTTTCGTTCGGATTCATATGTTACCCTATTCGCAATTGTTCACACCGTTCCCTCTTGAACCTCTTTGAAGAAAGCTAGAAGGCGTTCTATTTTTTTGCCGCCGTCCAGACCCGCGACATTGAACGTAAGCTGCGGCGGAATGGTGGAGGATAGGACTACCTTGTCGTTCCATGCCGCGACGGTGCGGATTATGTCGGGATTGGAATAAATTTCGTCGCCGTTGAAGAGGATACCGGCTCCGTTTTTGTTTACGGTTATTTTTTTGACGGAGGCGGTGGCGGCAAGGTTTTTGAGCAGTGCGGCGTTTATAAGATTTATAAGCGGGCGTTCGGGTTCGCCGTATATATCTCTAATTTCCGCAACAAGCTCATCGCGTTGTTTAAAGCTTTGAACCGCCGCCGTTTGTTTATATACGCGAAGCTTGTCGCGGTCCGAAACGTAATTATCCTTTATATACATGTCCGCGTCTATACGCAGTTCCACGTCGGAATGCGTTTGTGGCTTTCCGCCCTTCAACTCAAATATAGTTTCTTGCAACAGCTTTATATACATGTGGTAACCCACCTTTTCGATATGTCCGTGTTGCTCTGCACCCAACATAGTACCCGCGCCGCGTATCTCCAAATCGCGAAGCGCTATTTTATAGCCGCTGCCGAATTCCGTGTATTCGGTAAGCGCGGTAAGCCGTTTAACCGCGTCTTCGGAAAGCGTTTTGCCGGGCTTTATCGTGAAATAAGCGTGCGCTAAAACTCCGCTTCTGCCGACACGACCTCTTAACTGGTGCAATTGTGCAAGCCCGAACATATCCGCATCCACTACGATAAGCGTATTGGCGGACGGCAAATCTATGCCGTTTTCTATTATCGTGGTGGCAATAAGCACTTCAGCTTCGCCGTTATAAAATCTAGATACACGCTCCTCAAAGATATCGCTCTTAAGCTGTCCGTGCGCAATGATTATGCGGATTGACGGGTCAAGCAGTGCACGCACCTTTGCGGCAAAGCCGTCTATAGTTTCCACGCGGTTATATAATATAAATACCTGTCCTCCGCGCGCCGTTTCGCGCTCCACTGCGTCTTTGACAAGCCCCTCGCTGTATTCGGTGATATAGGTCTGAATGGGGAGCCTGCCCATAGGGGGCGTTTCCAAAAGGCTGATGTCGCGTATGCCGGAAAGCGCCATGTTGAGCGTACGCGGAATGGGTGTCGCCGACAGCGTAAGTACGTTGACGTTTTCCTCTGCAAGCTTCAGCTTTTCCTTGTGTTGAACGCCGAAGCGCTGTTCCTCGTCTAAAACCAACAACCCCAAATCATGAAATTTCACGTCCTGCGACAGCAGGCGGTGCGTGGCTATGACAAGCAGGCTTTTGCCCGAAGCAAGCCGTTTCAACGCCTCCGAATTTTCTTTAGAGCCTTGAAAGCGTGATAGGATTTCGCATCCTATGCCGAACGGCTGTAGCCGCGCGCATAGCGTATTATAATGTTGGCGCGCCAAAATCGTCGTGGGGGACAGTAGCGCGGCTTGCTTGCCGTCCATAACCGTTTTGAACATTGCCCTAAGCGCGACCTCCGTTTTGCCGAAGCCGACATCACCGCAAATAAGCCGGTCCATAACCTTGCCGCTTTCCATTTCCTTATAAACCGCTTCGATTGCCGAAAGCTGATCCGGCGTTTCGGCATACGGAAACTCGTCCTCGAATTCGGCTTGCCATTCTCCGTTCGGCGAATATTGAAAGCCTTTTGCTTGTTCGCGCTTTGAATACAGCTCCAAAAGGTCTATCGCCATCTTTTTCACGGACTGCTTGACGCGTTCCTTAATCCGTGCGAACTCCTTCCCTCCTAGCTTTGAAAGGGCGGGCTTGTCGCTTCCGGAATACGGTTCCACTATGCTGATTTGGTCTATGGGAATGTGAACGCTGTCGCCGCCGGCGTAGCTCAACGAGATATATTCTTTTTCAATGTCGTCGGTTTTTATACGCGTGGTACCGATACATATACCTATGCCGTGCACCGCGTGTACCACGTAATCGCCAGCTTTGGGGGCGGCGACGTCTTTTTTAGGCTTGCTTACCTGCGCCGGAGCGCGCTTACCCAAAAGCTCGTCCGTACCCACGACGACAAGCTTGTTTGCGGCTATATTGAAGCCGTTCTGCACGGTATAAGTCGTAATTATAATTTGGCAACCGACCGTAAAATCGTTGGAAATCTCCGTGTGAACGCCGTCGTTTTTAAGGCTTTCCTTGAGCGCCTTTGCGCGCGCCGTACCTCCCGCACAAAGCGCGATCCGCCGCCCGTTCCACGCAAAGCTTTTCAAGTCCGCGACCAATCCGGAGTAGTCCAAATAATACCTCGTAACGGCTTGCGTTTTTATGTTGAAAATCGCCTTCGGCTCAAAAATCGGATTTGAAGACGAAAGCTGTCCAAAAGAAACAAGCCGGAATTTATTAAACTCCGTGTGCAATTCTTGCAAGGACAGCAATGATTTTTGGTGTTCCGGCAAGGCTTCCGCGACGTCCGTCATATTTTTTACGCGGCGCGTGTGTTCAAGATAATAGAGTTCAATTTTTTCGTTTACCAATTTCGGCTCATCGAAACAAATTACCGCGTCCTCCGGCAGATACGCAAAAATGCCGCACATGGACTTTCTTATAAACGGCAACAGCCACACGTAGGACGAGTCGGAGGACTTCAAACCCAAACGGAAAATGAGGTCGGCAATAATTTCCCGCGTTCTGGAATTCGGCGGGTCAAGCCGCTCCAACCTCTTAACCGCCGCCGCCGCTTCCTCCGGAGTAAGCAAAATATCCGAACACGGTGCAAGCGCGACGCTTGCCGGCTTGCCCGTCGATACTCCGGTTTCCGCGTCGAACTCTCTTATTTCCTCCACGGTATCGCCGAAAAACGACAACCGCACGGGGTTGCTGCGGTTAACCGGAAATATGTCGAATATGTCGCCGCGTACGGCAAACACGCCCTTCTCCGTCACGGTATCGGCGCGCACATATCCGGCGTTTACCGCAAGCTCCGTAAGATATAAAATATCTATTTCGTCGTTTACGCATATGCGCACTACGCCTAAATCAAACCTATCCTTTGCCGGGAAGAGCTGCAATAATGCCTCCGCGGAAATCACAGCGCGGCGCGCCTCCTTCGACAATATCTTCTCTAACGCGTCGATGCGCCCTTGCGCATTGCTCTTCGTGTTTGTGCGACGGTGCAATAGCACGTCGTCCCGTTCCGGTATCAATACCGTTTTGCTCGGCTCGTAGGCGTTAAACCGCTCCGTCGCCGTTTGCGCCGCCAGTCTGTCCGGAACAACGTAAAGCACAAAGCGATTAAGCTCCGCCGCCATGTGAATTTTACTTCCGGCGGAAAGCGCAAAAACGGCGGCGTTTTTACTTTCCGCCGCCCTCTCAAATAAAGAGAAATCTCCGCCTAAGTTTTTAAGTCTTAAAAAATCTATCATCCCAACATTCTTTCGCCGCCGCAACCGCAAAGCTTATTTGCCGTACGCCTGCCTTATTTTGTCTATACATAACACGGGCGACAAGCCTTTACGCCCGCCGCAACCCATATGTAACTATCTGCTAAAGCCGGAGTCCTTACGTATGCCGCCCACGCTTGCAATGTTTTTGCAATACAATCCGTCCGCGTTTCAACGACAAGCCTTTACGCCCGCCGAAACCCGTATGTAACTATCTGCTAAAGCCGGAGTCCTTACGTATGCCGCTCACGCTTGCAACGTTTTTATGAATGCAATCCGTCCGCGTTTTCTATGCGGCAACCCGCACCGCTTGCCTCGCTATTACATTCTTTTCGATACCGCAATTCGCAAAGCTTATTTGCTGTACGCCTGCATTATCTCATCTATGTCCGCTTCGCCCTTAATGAGTTTTTCCAACGCCTCCGCCGTGCGAATTACCGCGGCTTCCAACTTTTCCGCATGCTCCTTGCTAATTTTATTAAGCACATAGTCCATGGGGTCCGCGCCGACCCTGCCGCCTATGCCTATCCTAAAGCGCGCAAAATATTGCGTTTCGACATTGAGTATTACGTTTTTTATGCCGTTGTGTCCGCCGGCGCCGCCATCCTTGCGGATTCGGATTTGTCCCGGCGGCAAAGCAAAATCATCATGCACCACAATGAGGTCGCCGTTCTTTTGCTCATAGCGTTTCATAAGCTCGTATACCGCCTCACCGGAAAGGTTCATCATGGTAACCGGCTTTGCCAGTATCGTCTTGCCGTCCTCTCCGTAAAATACGCCGGTAACGGCTTGACATTCCTTGCTTTTCACTTTTACGTCCAATCTGTCCGCTAGCTCGTCAATAACCATAAACCCTATATTGTGGTAGGTTTTTTTGTATTTGCCGCCCTCGTTGCCAAGTCCTACTATAAGCATAACGCCCGTGCCTCCGAATAATTTATTTCCGAAAGCCCGCGCGGTATCCGCACTTCACACTATCGGTTATACTTTAATTTTAACAATCCGCGGGTAATAGGTCAAGTAATACCGCGACGTTTTTCGCGCTTCCGTTAGAAAACTTGTCCCCCGCCCGTATTTTTTGTCTATCTTCGAACAAATACGACACATTTTCATAAAATACGGAGGGGTTGAGTGGTGTTCCCTTTATGCGGAGTTCCTTTTATTCGGGTTTTAAAGCTTATACTTTTTAGACGACACTTTATTCTACAATCTACATACAAGCAATTGTGTCGCACAAACGCCGAATACCTACTTGAAAAAATGCCGGAGATGGAGTATAATAATAAAAGTGGGTTCACGGCGACTAACGGCAAGCGGGTTTTCGGGTTGAAGCGGACACGCCATAAGAATTAATGCGGGGCGCGGGAGCCGGAAGCAAGCGGGTTTTCGGGCGGCGTGAACACAACATAAAATATTAAATGAGAGAGCTATATAAAATGCTAACAATCAAAGAAAATGACTTTTTACTAAACGGCAAACCGTTTAAAATTTATTCCGGCGCGATACACTACTTCCGTCATCTGCCGGAGTACTGGGAGGATAGGCTGGCGAAGCTGAAAGCCGCCGGGTTTAACACCGTGGAAACCTACGTCCCGTGGAACCTGCATGAACCGACTAAGGGTGTTTTCGATTTCTCCCGTCGTTTGGACATAGAAAAATTTTTGGGGACCGCCCGGGACTTGGGGCTTTACGTCATACTCCGTCCCGGTCCGTACATATGCGCGGAGTGGGATTTCGGCGGACTTCCCGCGTGGTTGCTTAAAGACCCGGACATGCGCGTACGCTGTTGTTATGAGCCGTATTTGAAGCATGTATCCGACTTTTATGCGGAATTTTTGCCTAAAATAGTGCCTAATTTAATAACAAACGGCGGCGGCATAATAGCCGTTCAAGCGGAAAACGAATACGGAAGCTACGGCAACGACCACGAGTATCTGCTCTTTATAGAACGACTGCTACGGGAACACGGAGTTGACGTGCCGTTATTCACTTCGGACGGTTCTCATAGCGACATGCTTTCCGGCGGCACTCTGCCGCACCTACTCAAAACCGTAAACTTTGGCTCATTGCCCCGCGCCGAATTTAAAGGCTTGCGGAAATTTCAGCCAAAGGGTCCCCTCATGTGCATGGAATTTTGGGTGGGTTGGTTCGATTTTTGGGGTAATAAGCGGCATAGAACGCGCGGCGCCGCAAACACCTTTTCTTGTCTGAAGGCGCTCCTAAACGAGGGCGCAAGCGTCAATATCTACATGTTCGCCGGGGGTACAAACTTCGGATTTACCGCGGGCGCAAACTACGGGAAGCGCTATAGCCCGACTATAACCAGTTATGACTATGACGCTCTCCTCACCGAATGGGGAGGATACACAAAAAAATATCACGCCGTACGCAAGCTTTTGCTCTCCGTTTCGGGACAAGAGGAAACTCCGCTGCCTCCGGAGCCTAAGCTTCAAACCGTCGGACGGGTAAAACTCACAAAAACCGCGCCGCTTTTTAGCAACCTTGAAAGCATCGGTACAACATTTAAAAGCGTCACCGCCGAAAGCATGGAGTACTTTGGGCAAAACCACGGATTGATATTGTACCGGCACACGGTAACCGGCTTATATCCAAACGCCTCAATCAATTTTGACGGGCTTGCCGACCGCGCTTATGTCTACCTCAACGGCGCATACAAGGGCGTGGCTTACCGCGCGGCAAATGGCAGCGTCCGTGTCGGCGACATGAAAACCGGCGACGTATTGGACGTGTTGACGGAGGCTATGGGACGTATAAATTACGGCACGCTTTTGCACGACAGAAAAGGCGTTAAACACATACGGATAGGCGGTCAAATTATATCGCATTTTGAGGTAACGACTCTGCCCCTTGACAATATCGAAAGACTGGCGTACGGAGAAAATTCTCTTGCCGCCGTCCCGGCGTTTTTCAAGGGCGAATTTGTAGCGACGGCACAGGACGACTGCTTTATACATTTAAAAGGCTTCACTAAAGGCGTTGTTTACGTTAACGGATTTAACTTAGGGCGCTTTTGGAACATAGGTCCTCAAATGTCGCTGTACCTGCCCGGAGCGCTTCTCAAGGCTTCAAACGAGATTGTCGTGTTCGAACTTGAACACTGCACGGCGGCGGAGGTTGACATAACCGACAAGCACATACTTGCCAAAAGTAAATTCCTTAAACTGTTTTAAGCGACTGTTTTAAGCGTATGCAAAGCGAGGTAAGCCGCCTAGTTTTATATGCGAATTGTAAATACACCTCACAAGGGTAAGCCGCGCTCCGTACAAGAATAACCTCCCCCCCAATATAATGTCCACTTAGGAGTGAAGAAAGTCGATTTTTCTTCGCTCCTTTTTATAGATGTGGACAATTTGCGGTGACAAATTTTTTTAGGCTATTTTTAAGGATAAAATTGTCTGAAGGCGCAAGGCGTAGCACCGCTACATAAGAGAACATTTCAGATGGTTTTAGACTAAAAAGAGTCGAGAAGATTTTCTTAGCCGGCAAGTCATAACCGCGGATTGTTCACACTCATTTTTATTACGGCTTCTTTTTTTGCCGCGATCGCCATATATTATAACCGCAAGAAGTCAAAAAATTATTTCGCCGCCTGCATCAAGCGGCGTTATATCGGAGAGAATTATGGCATACGTAAAAAAAATCATCATCTTGAACGAGCTTGAACCCGGTTGGGGCGGAGTGCTGAAAATTGAAAGCAACTTAGACGCCGTGTGCGCCGTATCGCTTAATAAGGTCGGCGACATTTCCGTCGTAATATCGGACGAGGGCAAAATCACAACCGCAAAACCCGTGAACGGACAATTCAAGCTTCCCGCATCGCGTTTTTCGGACACCCACTGTCTAATTCTCGCAAACGGTAAAGCCGTAGCCTACGGCTCAACAAAAGCCGACAAAAATTTCTGTTTATCTCTGCAAAATTATAATTTGAATTCCGGACGCGACAATTCGCACGCTAAGAGCGGCGCGGCTTATTCGGGTGCGGAAAGCCCGTTGAATGCGAAAAAAACTGTGTCTACGTCCGCCGAACCTAAGCCATACGACGAGCAACCGGAATTTAAAAAATCCGATTTTTCCGAGGCTCACGCCGCAAGGTTTGAAAGCGGCTTCGAAGAAAACTATTTAAACGAAACGGGCGACGGCAAGGATGCCTACGCTCCCCAAACCGGAAAAAGATTTGAAAGCGGCTTTGAAGAGAATGATTATGGCGCAACCGAAGACGCGTACTGCGATACCGCTACTTACAACGCCGCTCATCAGAACGACCGCTACGAAAACGAATTTGAGCAAGATATTTCCGAAAATGACTTAGGCGCAAGCACCGCTTCCGGCGCCGTTTATAGCGGAAGATTTGAAAGCGAATTCGAAGAAGCCGGCAAGGATGGCGCAAGCGCACAAGCCTTAAGCGCTTATACGGACGATAGGCTTGAGAATAACGCGGCGGATACTGCCGACAGATTTGAGAATGAAGCGGGTACCGGTGACAGATTCGAGAATGAATTTGAACAGGACGGCGCGAATGGGCAACCCTTCGCAAAAACCGAGACCGGTTCTCCCTCACATGATTCTTCCTCGTCCGGCTCTACTATGTCAAGCTCCCACGCGCCCGATTCTTCCGCTTCCAGTTATTCCGTTACCGGTTCCTCCACCGCCGGCTCTCCCGCTCCCGGCGTTCGCGCGCAAAGCGACCGGGGCGCGCCGCGCCGCAATCCGTCGCTTGTGATGGATGATGGAATAAGCTATGAGGGCGATAACTTCTATTTAGCGGTAAAACCCCAACTAGACGAGATGTTCGTTTGCTATCCGTCGGAGGAAACGCTGAACAATCTAGTGCCATATTCGCGTTGGATTAAGGTTGCGGTAGAGGATGACTATTACGTGGTCGGTATAGTATCGGACGAAACGGGTACGCCGGAATTCATATGCTACGGTATTCACGGCAACTTTCTTTTGAAGCCGCCCGAAGAAATACGCGACATTTCGGAATGGTTGCCGCTAGACCCTTTAAACAAAGACGGCGATGGATATTGGTTGATTTATCAATCCGCCGTAACCGGCAAATGCATGAAAAATTAAAACGCCTGCGAGTAGCTTTAGCACTCAATGTTATTTTTCAGTTGCGTGAAAACATATAAAAACGGCGGACGGCTAATTTAGCCGTCTGCCGTCTTTGCTCATAGTGCGTACGGATTCTTCGAATTTGTACGCACCCCAATGAAGGGACACACTCTAAAGTGGACGCACTCCATAAAGGGACAATGCTCCGCGAATGGACACCTTCTTTTATTTTTGCTTTAAAACGCGGGAAAGGCGCACTATATCGTCCACATGAAGCGTTTCCCCGCGCGCCATAAGCTGAATGCCGCAAGCGGCAAGCGCGGCTTCGGCTTCGGCGCGCTCAACCTTAAACGTCGCCGTTAGGTTGTTGACAAAGGTCTTGCGGCGCATACGAAACGCGGTTTTGGCAAGCGCCGATATGAACGGCAAATTTTCCCCGTCGAATTTATTTTTATCCGTGTCTATCCTGACCACGGCGGAGTCCACGTTGGGTACGGGATAGAATACCGTACGCGGCACGTCGCGCATTTTTTTAGCGTTGCCTCTGATGTTTATGCCCATGGTTATCGCGCCGTATTCCGGTGTCGCCGGCAATGCGGTAAACCTGTCGGCGACCTCACGCTGAACCATTACGGTAACCGACGAAACGTCAAGTCTGCTCTCTAAAAATCGCATAACCATGTCCGTGGTAACGTAATAAGGCAGGTTGGCGACCACCTTAAAAGGCACGCCGTCGGTAAGCTCGGCTATTTCGGCGTCACGCATGCGCAGGACGTCTTTAAACACAAGCGTGACGTTTTCCAGCCCGTTTAATCCGTCTTGCAGAACCGCCTTAAGATTTTCATCGACCTCAAAGGCGACCACGCGTTTGGCTTTTAGCGAAAGCCTTTGCGTAAGCGTTCCCGCACCCGCGCCTATCTCGACTACGGTATCATCTTCCGAAACTCCGCTGTCGCCGATTATGGCATCCAAAAGGTTGACGTCGGAGATAAAGTTTTGTCCCAACGCCTTGTTAAACCTAAAATTGTGTTTTATCAGTAGTTCTTTTAAATCCATTTATACAGTGACGTCCCTTAACCGCCCGGCTTAGATGCCGTCTTAAAACGCGTTTCCGTTTTTTTCCTTTTAAACGATACGCATAAAACTCTCTTTCGGTAACATCATATTAGCGTACCGACGACGAAATAAAATCCGAAGTACAAAAGATGACGGAGCCGCTTCAATGAATTGTTGTCGCGGCTCCGCATTTTTTTGATGTGGCAAATCCGTGGTGACTACTTGCCGGCTAAGAAAAGATTTGGTCACCGGAAATTGTTCACTCTCTATTTTTTTGTTTCCGATACACTTAAAATCTCACCTTAAAAAAGGCTTCCGCGTTTTGTTTGTTCAGTTCTTCAACCTCTTCCACGCTTATTCCCAACACCTCCGCGACCTTCAAGGCTACCAGCCTTACATGCTTAGGATAGTTAAGCTGTCCGCGGAAGGGAACCGGAGTCATATACGGGCAGTCGGTTTCAAGTAGCAGTCTGTCGCGCGGAACGGCGGCAAGGCTTGCGCGGTTTGCTTCGCCGTTGTTGAACGTGACGGCACCGCCGAACGAATAAAAGCAATCGAAACGCGAAAAATCCTTTACGGCTTCCGCGCCGCCACCGTAACAGTGCAACAAAACGCCTTTTTCTAAGCAGTGCCGCGCGTCTTTTAAGATGTCTAATGCGTCGCCGTACGCGTCGCGTATGTGCAGCACCACCGGCTTATGCGCGGCGCGTGCAAGCTCCAAATGCTCGCGGAACACGCGGCGCTGTATGTCGCGCGGCGACTTATCGTAAAAGTAATCCAACCCGGTTTCACCGACGGCAAGTATTTTAGGACGCTTCAAAAGCTCCGCAAATACCTCGTAATCCTCGGGGACGGCAAACACCGCGTCGTGCGGATGAATGCCCACCGTCGCATATACGCTGTCATAGCGCGCGGCAAGCTCCGCACCGATTTGTGCGGACTCCCTATCGTAAGCGGCGTTGACTACGGCTAAAAGACCGTCCTTTGGGAAATCCGCCACTATGGACGGCGCGTCGTCTATCAAGCGCGGGTCGTTTAGGTGGCAGTGAACGTCTATTAACATATTATCTCACGCCCGCGCCGTCCGCAGTTTTGCGCGCGGGAGATACGACCGTGACGCCGTCCTCATCCTCGGCGCAAAGAATCATGCCCTCGGAAACGATGCCGCAAAGCTTAACCGGTTTCAAATTAGCCACAAACACCACTTGCTTGCCGACTAAATCCTCCGGCGCGTAGTATGCGGCAATGCCGCTCACTATGGTGCGTTCGCGTTCTTTTTCGGCAATGGTCAGCTTGAGAAGTTTTTTGGCTTTTTCCACCTTTTCGGCGGCGATAACCGTACCAACGGTAAGCTTTATTTTGGCGAATTCCTCTATGCCTATTTCGGAAATCAGCACGGCGTTTTCAATTTTTTCTTGTGCTTTTTCTCCGGATTTAGCGGACGCGTCTTCCGAAATTTCCGCCGGCTGTTTGTTTTCGGGAGCGGCTTCCTTAGGTATGTTTGCGGCGGCTTCCTTTTCCTTACGTGCGCTTTCGGCAATTGCTTCAAGCGCCTTCACTTCCTTTTCAAAATCCAACCTTTGGAACAAGGGCGCAATGGTGTCCGTCGCCGCGCCGACGGGAGTTTTGCCGAATTTTTTCAAGCTGTTAAAGCCGCGCAAATCGGCGGGAATGCCGAAGGCGTCCAAAACCTTCAACGGAGCGGACGTCATGAAAGGCTGTAAAAGAACCGACGCGATACGTATCGTTTCCGTCAAGTTGTAGAGTACGGTCGCCAAACGCGCCGTATCCTTTTCCTTTGCCAGTATCCACGGCGCGGTCTCGTCTATATACTTGTTTGCACGCGAAAGCACGGCGAAAACCGCCTCCAACGCATGGGGAATATCCAGCTTCTCAACGGACGCAGCAACTGTAGCGTACATGCTGGACGCAGCGTCCGCAAGCTCCTTATCAAGCGCCGTCTTTTCGCCGGGAGCCGGTATTATGCCGCCAAAATACTGCTTTATCATGGCTATTGTGCGGCTTACGAGATTTCCGTATATATTGGCAAGGTCGCCGTTTATACGCTTTATTAGAAGCTCGTTGGTATATTGTCCGTCCTCTCCGAACGGAACCTCCCGTAGCAGATAATACCGTATGGCGTCCACTCCGTAACGCGAAGCAAGCGTACGCGGTTCTATGACGTTACCCTTAGACTTGCTCATCTTGCCGCCGTCAAACAGCAACCAACCGTGTCCGTAAATCTTTTTCGGGAGCGGAATATCTAGAGATTTCAGCATGGACGGCCATATTATCGAATGGAAACGGACAATTTCCTTTGCCATCATATGCACGTCCGCCGGCCAGAATTTTTTGTAAAGCGTTTCGGCTCCGCCCGCATAACCTAACGCGGTTATGTAATTGAACAAAGCGTCTATCCAAACGTATATCACATGATCGCGGTCAAAAGGCACCGGTATGCCCCACTTAAATGAGGTACGCGTAACGGCAAGGTCTTGCAACCCAGGCTTTAAAAAGCTGTTAATCATTTCGTTTTCGCGGCTTTTCGGCTCTAAAAACTCCGGGTGTTCCGCAAACAGGTTTAAGATGAAGTCCTGATATTTCGACAACCTAAAAAAGTAGCTTGACTCCTTCGTTATCTCCACCTCTCTGCCGCAGTCGGGACATTTGCCATCGACAAGCTGTGCCTTTGTCCAAAACGATTCGCACGGCACGCAGTACCAGCCCTCGTATTCGCTCTTATAAATATCGCCGTTTTCAAACATCCTTGTAAAGATTTTTTGAACGGCTTCCTCGTGTTCGCGGTCGGTAGTACGGATAAACTTATCGTAAGAAACGTCGTAAAGCTTCCAAAGGTCCTTTAAATCGTCGACGATTTCATCAACAAATTTTTGCGGCGTTTTACCGGCGGCGGCGGCATTTTTTTCTATTTTTTGCCCGTGCTCATCGGTACCCGTAAGATAGAACACGTCAAAGCCCTGCATGCGTTTAAAGCGCGCTATCGCGTCGCAAACGACCGTTGTATAACATGTGCCTATGTGCCACCTTCCGCTTGGATAATATATCGGCGTGGTGATATAAAATTTTTTCTTTTTTGCCGGCATCCTCTAATTTACCTCCATCCGTCCGCTCCGCACAAATGCGGAACAATCTTTTAGATATTATATTATAGCCAATCATAAACAAAAAGTAAAACGAATATTAGTATTCACGGGAGCAATGCGGATACTTCGCGCAATATGCGCGCGCAAAGCGTGAAAGAACTTCGAATGAACCTTATTTTTACGGCAATCCTGACAATATCCGCGGCAATTATGCTGTTCACCGCTCCCGACAAAACGCTGTCGGTAATGCTTACCGGCGGCACAAACGCCATAGATTTGTCGCTCAAGCTACTTGCCGTATACGCGGTATGGCTTTCGGTTTTAAAGCTTACCGAACGGCTAGAGTTGGACAAAAAAATCGCCAAACTGTTCTCCCCCATAATCGACAGGCTGTTCAAGGGCGAAAGCGCCGCGGCTAAATCGTATATCACCATAAATTTGGCGTCGAATATGTTGGGCATGGGCGGCGCGGCGACTCCCGCCGGAATTAAGGCTATGCAGGCAATGTACCAGGGCGACGGCGTCGCTTCCGACAATATGCTCTTGCTGTTGGTGCTTAACGCCACGTCGGTACAGCTTATACCCGCCACGGTAATAGCCTTGCGCTCCGCCGCCGGAAGCTCGTCCGCTGGCGATATAATTCTACCTGCGCTGATATCGACGGCGTGTTCGACGCTTATCGGGGCGGTGGCGGCGAAAATAATATCGAAATTCAAACGGCGCAAGGCGCGCGGGCGCAAAAAACAAACCGCGAATACTGCGGCAAATACCGCCGTTAATCCTCTTCTGTCCGCGGCGAAGCTTCCGGTATTGAATAAAAAAAACCGCTATAAACGGTAAATATTATGAGCCTTTACCTTTTACCCGCTTTCATATTCATACTTTTAGGGCTGTCGGCGATAAAGCAGATAAAGGTTTATGATTGCTTTGTAGACGGCTCAAAGGAAGCTTTAAAGCTCATGGTTACGGTTTTTCCGTACATAGCGGCAATCTCTATTGCGATAGAACTTTTTCGGGTGAGCGGCTTAGGACATTTTTTATCCGGAATTCTTGCCGTACCGCTGTCCTACGTGGGTATTCCGTCGGAAATAGCCGAGCTCATGATGTTGGTCCCCGTAAGCGGAAACGGCGCAATAGCGCTTTTGGAAAACGTATTTAAAATTTACGGCGCGGACAGCTACATCGGCAGGTGCGCGGCGGCGGTGGTGGGCAGTAGCGAAACCATTTTCTACATATCCGCGGTATATTTTTCCGGCACGGACGTAAAAAAGCTACGTTACGCGATACCGGTGGCGCTGTTTTCGTCTTTCTGCGGCGCCATCATAGCGTGTCTTTTATGTAGGTTTATTTAGTGTGTTTAGACTACTCAAGGCAGGTTTAGTGAATTGAGGGTAGTGGGCAAACGGAATACTCAAATTTCAAGAAATGAAGAGCCTTATCGCTTGCAAATATATTGGTCATAAAGTTTGTTTATCTTCAACCGTTCTAGAACCTCCTCTCTGGTGCGTTCGCCGCGTTCGTATTGTGCGAGGGTTTTATAAACCTTGCCGTTGGCAACCGCGCCGATAATCAAATCGTATGGTATCCCGGTGTAAATACCCATACGGTTGGCACAAACAAAATCAAGCCACTTTTCGTCGGGAGATATAAATCTTAGAACACTTAAGTCCCCGCCGTGTCGGGGTTAAACTGATATACGCTTACGAATTGCGTGAGCGAACCGTTGCGTTCGCGAACCTTTGCCGCAAACACTTCCGCTTCGTTTTTGTTTGAAGTAGTATAAAAACCCGCGCCGAAATTCAAAGTTTTCTTGCGGTTCAGTAATTGCGGTTTTTCAACAACCACATCGCTACCGTGATATAATAACACGGTAGCGCCTTAAACCGCGGGCTATTTTTTTGAGGGTGTGGATAATCTATTTCTCTGTAAGCATAATTTCGTCGACGACCTTTTGCAACCTTTCGACGCGCTCGACGGACATAGCCGGAATTCCTTCCGTAGGGCAAGGCATTCCCATTTTACCGTACTTATACTCTCCCATTTTATGGAAGCCCAACACCTCGAAGGCGGCAATTCCTTTAGGCAAGGAGCGCACGACATCCGCAACCGTATCCTCTCCGTCGTTTACGCCGGGAACGGCTACATACCGCCCGGTTACCTTAACGCCTAAGGACAAGCACGCGTCTAGAAAATCATATACCCGTTTTTGAGGTATGCCGGTTTTCTCTCTGTACAGAGCGTCAGACGGCATCTTAATATCCAATAACACCGCGTCGGTACACTTAAGCAACGCGCGTACGTCGTCGCTTAAAACCGCCCCCGCCGTATCCAACGTGATGTTTATATGCTCGTTTTTAAGCATCCGCGCAAGCGGTAGCAGCGCCTTAGCTTGTAAGCACGGTTCGCCTCCGGAAAATGTCGCGCCGCCATCGTCGCCGTAATACGGACGGAACCTAAGTATCTTTGCAAAAAGCTCCTCCGGCGAATACTCCTTGCCGCCCGTGCGGGGAACGGCGTCCGGATTATGACAATAAAAACAGCGCGCCGGACAGCCCTGCATGAACAGTACGGTACGTAATCCCTCCCCGTCCAATGCGGCTAGGCTTTCAATCGAGTGTAGCTTTATCGGAATATTCCGCGCGGCAGCTCTTTTTTTATTGTCGGGAATTTTTTTTTCACTCATTTTATAGTTTTTCGTGGAAGGTTCTGGCTATCACTTCCAGTTGGTGGTCGCGGCTTAAACGCGTGAAATTAACCGCATATCCGCTGACCCTTATGGTTAAGGTCGGATAATTTTCCGGATGCTCCATGGCGTCTATAAGCTTTTCTCTAGTAAGCACGTTTACGTTCAAGTGGTGCGCGCCTTGCGTGAAATATCCGCGCAACAGGCTTACGAGATTATTAATACGCGTATTTTCGTTTTTACCCAACGTTTGCGGAGTAACCGAAAAGGTATTGCTTATACCGTCGCGGCAACACTCGTAAGGTATTTTCGCCACACTGTTCAAGCTTGCCGCCGCACCGTCGGTGTCGCGGTTATGCATGGGATTGGCACCCGGAGCAAACGCCGCGCCCTTTATGCGCCCGTCGGGAGTGGCACCGGTTTTTGAACCGTAAACGACGTTAGACGTTATGGTAAGTATACTTAAAGTATGCTTTGCGCCACGATAAGCAGGGTGTTTCTGAAGCTTTTGCGAAAAACTCTCGGCAATTTCTTTGGCGATTAGGTCGGCGCGGTCGTCGTCGTTGCCGTATGCCGGATAGCTTCCCTTCACGTCAAAAGCAGCTATGAGTCCGTTCGCGCCGAACACCGGCGTAACCTCCGCATACTTGATTGCGCTTAGACTGTCGGCAATGACGCTAAGTCCGGCTATGCCGAAAGCCATAAGTCTTTCCGGTTCGCTGTCGTGGAAAGACATCATGAGCCGCTCGTATGCGTACTTATCGTGCATGTAGTGAATGATATTCATGGTGCTGACATATAGCTTTGCCAGCCAATCTGCATAGAAATCAAACCGCTTTTTTACATCGTCGTAGTTAAGCTTAGAGGCGGTAACGGGAGCCGTCGCGGGAGCTATCCGCAATCCGCTTATCTCGTCTCTGCCGCCGTTTAAAGCAAGCAGTAACAGCTTCGGTAGGTTGCACCGTGCGCCGAAATATTGCATCTGCTTGCCGACTTTCATGGCACTGACGCAGCAGGCAATCGCGTAATCGTCGCCAAATTCCGGACGCATAATATCGTCGTTCTCATATTGAATACTGCCCGTATCTATACTGACTTTGGCGGCAAACCGCTTATATGCCAGCGGCAACGCTTCCGAGTACAAAACGGTTATATTCGGCTCACTGGAGGGCTTGAGATTGTATAGCGTATTCAGGATGCGGTAAGCGGTTTTGGTGACCAAATGCCTGCCGTCAAGCGCCATGCCCGCCTCCGCCACGGTAACCCAGTTGGGGTCGCCGGCGAAGAGGTCGTTGTACTCACTGGTACGGAGATGTCTAACGGCGCGTAATTTTATCGTGAGGTCGTCTATTAACTCCTGCGCGCCCTCCTCGTCAAGTCTGCCTTCCTTTATATCGCGTTCGAAATATATGTCTAGAAAGGCGCTTATACGTCCTATGCTGTTAGCCGCCCCGTTCTGCTCCTTAACGGCGCCCAAATAACCGAAATACAGCCACTGCACCGCCTCCCGCGCGGTCGACGCCGGCACGGAAATGTCAAAGCCGTAATTGCTTGCAAGCGTTTTGAGTTGCTCCATGAACTCTATTTGCTTGCTTATTTCCTCCGACAAACGGATTACCTCCTCCGTCATTTCACCGTCGTATAGGGCGGTTTTATCGCGTTTTTTTGCCGTTATGAGCAAGTCCATACCGTATAGCGCTATGCGACGGTAGTCGCCTATAATGCGCCCCCTGCCGTATGCGTCGGGAAGTCCCGTAATAAGCCCCGCATGACGGACGGCTTTCATCTCGTCGCCGTAGGCTCTGAATACGCCGTCGTTGTGCGTCGTGCGGTATTTAAACGACTCCTTAACGGACTCCGCAAGCTTGTACCCATACTGGCGACAAGCGGTTTCCGCCATTCTGATGCCGCCAAACGGGTTAACGCCGCGCATCAAAGGCTTTTCGGTTTGCAAGCCATATATAAGCTCGTCGTCCTCCTTGATGTAGCCGTTTTTATAGGACAAAAGCGAAGACACGTGAACGGTATCTATATCCAAAACGCCGCCCTTTTCGGCTTCCGCTTTAAGATAGCCTTCAAACGCGGAAAGCGTACGCGCAGTACGCGCAGTAGGCGGTTTTAAGAAGCCCTCGTCACCGTCGTAGGGCGTGACGTTGAGCATTATAAAATTCCGCACGTCTATGTTGACGCACCAGTCGCCGTCCTTAAAACCGCGCCATTCTTGCACAAAATCATCTTTCATATGAATATTACCTCCTCCTATCGGGACACGTCGCCGCTCCTAAGGTAAGAAATTTTTTTGTCGAACCTATTGGGTCTTGCGGAACCACGATTAGATTTTAATTCCGCAATAGGTGTTTTTCAACCGATACCGTCATTAAGTCTGTTTAGGTTTGTTTCGTCAACGCCCGCTTGCCGTCGATTAGCTTGTTTTGCCGCTATACTACCGCCCGGTTAGGCGGCACGTCTTAGTATACTTAAAAAGACGAGAAAAAACAAGGGCGTTCCCTGATTAGGGAACGCCCAGACGGTCGGCTACGCTATAAAACGGGAGCTTCCTTGCGGTTAAATCCGCTTAGTCCGTCGGTAACTCCCCGCGTCTATGATAATGTTATAAACCCGAAGCCGGCTTCTTGTCAAGAAAAAACCGACACCTTTTTCATTTTTTTTATAACGGCTTAAATATCTTCCGTATCGTCGGGGTCGGGGTTTCTGAAAGCCACCTCCGAACCGTCGCCGTCCGCCGAATAGTTGCCATTCTCGAAAGCGCCGTTTGCGTCCGCCGCATAATCGCCGTAGCCCCTACCCGCATCCGCGGTTACGGCACCGTCAAGCGCGTTGCCGTAGGCATCTATACCCTTACGCGCCAAGGTTTCCGCAATGGCAAGGGCTTGCTCCTTCTCGTTAAACTTGTAGAAGAAGAACGGTATTGCCGCAAGAATCATGCTTATTGCCGGCACGAGAATCGTGATGAGGAACAACAGGTTCAACCCGCCGGGGTTGCCCTCCAAGCTGAATGTCGCGTTATTTTTGGGGTCTATCGACGCCCATGCTAAGGCGAAGCAGGACACCGCGGCGCCTACTGCCATGCCGATTTTATTGATGAAGGTCTGCATAGCGAAGCATATGCCTTCCGCACGCTTGCCCTCCTTCCATTCAAGATAATCAACGCTGTCGGCTATCATTGCGTATGATAAGATGTTGCTGAAACCCTGCGGAACGCCGGCTATGACAAGCCCGATGAGGTTGACGATGAGCACCCAGCTCTTAGTCCAGTTGCCGTTTACACCGCAAAGACCCATGGCAAGCATGGCGAGTCCGCCGATGATGTGCGACCATATAAACGTGTTTTTCTTACCGAATTTTTTGGTACACCACGGCACAAGCAAGGAGGCAATAAGCCCGCCCGGTACGACCGCCAATGTTATGACTGTCGCAAGCGCCGTACCTTTCATGCCGAAGAACACGACGCCCGCCGCCGCAAGATTATATTGAGCGACGAAAATCGCGCTGTATAAGCAAAGCGTCTTTGCGCCGCCGAGTATGCCGGACACGACTATTGTCATGAGCGGCTTGTTTTTAAACAGCAACGTAAGATTTTCGCGCAAGGGACGCACATCCTCGTTTTTGTAGAAGCGTTCCTTAGTGTTTTTGTAGCCTATAAAAAATGTCGGTATCGATATCGCCGCTATGATGAGAGCCAGCCACCAGAAGTTGCTGCGAAGCGCAAGCGCGGCGCCTTGTTCGTAGCCCTCAAGTATTAGACCCGTTGCTTCATCTACGGAACCTTTGAGCCAAAAGCCTGAAATGCTAGGTATAAGTATGGAAATCGCACCCGCGCCTACCGTACAAAACAGCCTCGCTACGGTGAGAACCGTGCCGCGTTGGTGAGTTTCGGAGGTCATTGCCGTAGCCAATCCCCAATAAGGAACGTCTACTATGGTGTAAACGACACTCCAAACAAGATACACGCCCGTCATTATTACGCCCGTCCATACTACCGAAAGATTAACCGGCATGAACAGTAGCACCGTAAGCACCGCAATTGGAATAGGCATCCACTTTAAGTACGGGCGGCACTTGCCGTCCTTCGTTTTCGTCTTGTCGACGATACTGCCCATAATCGGGTCGTTCAACGCATCGAACAAACGGACGCCGAGCATTATGAAGCCGACCGCTATCGACGGTATCAACAAGCCGTTTGTAAAATAGTAGGCTACGAACGAACCCACAAGTCCGCTTATGAGGTTCTGCCCCAAACCGGCAATGCTGTAGCTTATCGCCTCTTTCGGCTGCATACCCTCGCCGGGTCTTGTGCCGAACATCTTGTGAAGCGCGCCCGTACCCTTTGTTTCTTGAACGGTTGTGTCTTCCATTTTTTATCTCCCTTATCAAGCCTTATTTCATAACACGGAAGGCGATTTTCATCTCTCCTCCGTCATACGCTCCGCACTCCGCAAACGGTTTCAGACAATAAAAAATCTACTATTGTCCCCCGCAAAACGTTTGTCTTTCTATAATAACAGAAAACTCTATTTTTAGCAAGGTTAAAGTGAGTTATAGCCAAAATAATTGCCGAGTTGTAGATTGTAAAATACGGCTAAATAATTAAACGACAAAAAATCTTGCTTTTCGGGTATTTTTCTGTTATAATTATTAATATGGTTAATATCGACTATTTATGGAAAGACGCATTGAATTTACTTTCGGCGCGAATACAGGCCATAGGCTATGAGGTTTGGGTTGCAAAGTTGGAACCGGTTTGCTTTATCAAAAATTCTCTTATTTTGGCGACAAATTCGCCTATGTCGAAAAAAACCATTGAAAATAGGTATTTAGAAGCCATAAAAGAAGCTGTTCACGAGGTACACCCCACCGTTTCCGATGTGGAAATTATCACGGACGACAAAAAAGAAGACTACCTTAAAAAGCAGGACGGCGTTTTAGAAGACGCCGGCTTCGTGATAAAAACGGAAACATCCTCTAAGCCGGAGTTCTCTTTCAGCAAAAAATATACCTTTGATTCCTTCGTCGTCGGCACGTCGAACAATATAGCGGCGGCGGCGGCGCAAGCGGTTGCGGAAAATCCCGGCACAAAAATAAATCCGCTTTTCATTTACGGCGGCGTCGGGCTGGGAAAAACCCATCTGATGCACGCAATCGGCAACTATCTCAATAAGGTGTCGCCGCAAATTAAAGTGCTTTATGTGACGACAAATTCCTTCATAAACGAGCTTATAGACGTGATAAGAAACGGCAGAGACATCAATCTAAACCGCGAGTTTCACGAGAAATACCGCGCCGTGGACGTTTTGATGATGGACGACGTTCAGTTTACTTCCTCAAAAACAGCCGTTCAAGAGGCGCTGTTTAACGTGTTCAATGACCTGCACCAAAACGGCAAGCAAATTGTTCTTTCGTCGGACAGACCGCCAAAAGAAATAGAAAGCCTTGAGGAACGCTTGCGTACGCGTTTCGCGTGGGGAATTATGGCGGATATAAAACCGCCGTCACTGGAAATGAGAATTGCCATTCTTGAGGAAAAAGCTAAGGAACAAAATTTCTTGCTGTCTCCGGAGGTTTCACACTTCATAGCCGAAAATAACTACTCCAATGTGCGCGACATGGAGGGCATGCTCAATAAGGTTATATTTTACTCGTCCTTGTCCGGCTCTCCCGTAGCATCCGTGGAAACGGCACGGGAAGCCCTAAAAGATATTATCGACAATCCGCGTGAATCAATAGACGAAAACGATATAATATATTTTGTTTGCAAATATTTCAACGTGTCGATTGCCGATGTAAAGGGTAAGAAAAAAACAAAGGAAATTGTCGAACCGCGTATGATAGCCATCTACCTGATTACGGAAATGCTCTCTTTGCCACTCGTGACTATAGGACATCTGTTCGGCAACCGCGACCATACCACCGTAATGCATGCGCGCGACAAAATATCTAAAGACATAAAAATCAACCCAAAACTCCGCTTACAAGTGGACGATATAAAAAAGATGGTGCTGAAAAAATAAGGGAGTAGATAAATTCGCGGTAATAAAAGATTTTCTTGCCTAGCAAGTGTCACAGCGAATTGTTCACACCTAAAAATAAGTCTATTTTATGTGGTTAAACCGCCTAACATCGACGCTTTTGTGGATATGTGTACAATCCGAAAATATACTGCACATATTTATCCACCGCGAAAAACCGCGTTTTCGTTAGATACTGATTGGCGGTTTTAAGGTTATCCACATATCAACAGCCCTTATTATCATCATCATCAAGAAAAACATCAATTATAAATACCGGTCGGCAGCGCGAATTTAGACCTTTTAGGATTTTCTATTTTCTATCGTCCAAACACTGCTCTTCCGGAGAAAAAGATTTTTTTCGCGCTGCGGAATAATAAAATGACGTAATCTTCTACCATTAAAAAACTGTAAAATTCGGTTTATTAAGGTAAATAAGGCTAAACCGAAAAAAGGTATAAAAAGTCTAAAAAAAGAGAAAAAGCGAATTTCACGCAAACAGCGTGAGTTCACAAAAATAAATAAAACGATAACTGAACAAGAGGTAAGAAATGAAAGTATTCTGCTCGGCCAATGATTTTTCCGACGCCTTATCAAAGGTCATAAAGGCGCTGCCGCAAAAAAAGACCAATCCAGTGCTAGACGGCGTAAAGCTTAAAGCCAAGGACTCCCTTTTAACGTTGTCTGCAACCGATTTGGAGCTGTCTATCGAACGTACGATTAACGCGGACGTCAAGATTGAAGGAGAAGCCTTAATAGACGGTAAAACGCTTTATGAGGTGGCGCGCAAAATATCCGGTATCGAACTGGAAATAGACGCGACTTCAAGAGAACGTGTTAAATTCCTATACGGGCGCGGCGAAGCTTTTTTTGCACATATGGCTGTTAACGAGTATCCCGTGCTTAAAGAAATTAACGGCGGTATCTCCTTTAAGGTCAACAAAAAGGAACTTAAAAAGATTGTCCAAAAGGTTATCTTTAACGTTTCTGAAGAAGATAGCCGCCCCGTATTAAAAGGCGTGTGCTTAGATTTGAGCAAGGGTAAAATTGTCGCGGTCGCGTCTAACGGCTATCGTTTAGCTTATGCTAAAACATCGATTGACTACGACGGCGAGTTTAAAAAGGTTATTCTCCCCGCAAAAAGTATAGCCGAAATCTCTCGGCTTATTGACGACGACGACAGCGAGCTTACCGTACGGTTCGAAAAAAATTATTTTATGGCGGATCTGTTTCACACTAAAATTGTCACCCGCCTTATCGAAGGAGATTATATCAACTATAATAAAATAATCCCAACCGAGTTCACAACCAAAGCCGTGTGCAATAAAAAGGATTTGGAAGAGTCGGTCGAACGCGCCGCGCAGTTTAATAAAAGTGATAAGAAGAACGTCGTACGCCTTGAAATACGCGAAAAAAATATCAATGTCAGAGCCGAAGGCGAAGTCGGAGAAATTAATGAAGACGTCCAAATAAGCCTCGACGGTAAGGATTTGAATATAGGATTTAACTCTAAATATCTTCTCGAAAGCCTCAAAGCCGTTTCCGAAGAAGCCCTCCTTATGTGCTTCACAACCTCCACCGCCGGCGGTATATTTAAAGCTGCCGAAGGCGAGGATTTCTTATACCTAATATTGCCTATACGCATAGTAGCTTAATGTTGATTTACTAGAGTTCTTTTTGCTGCGCGGCAAAAAGAACCAAAAACCGCGCAAGCTTAAAGCTTGACACTGATTACTTGAAAAACGCGGCTGACGCAGGATAATATCCTTAGCGTCAACCGCGTTTTTAAATTTATTAGTGTTAATCTCCACTCTTTCACTTTTATTAGTTGCTTCCGGGCGTTTTTTATTACGTCACTGCTAACATAGCACCAAATATAAATTTTTTTATGTATAGATGCTCTTGTATATGAGTTTAGATACCTTCCTAATAACTAGCTTTATTTATAAGGCATATATTAGTGAGAGGATTTTTAAATGCCTTTGTTCGGAACGGACGGCATTCGCGCCGTTGGATATGATTTGATTTTATCAAAGCTTCCCTTAAAACTAGGATGGGCAATAGGCTCGTTGTCGCCGAAAACGGTTACGGTTGCCCGCGACACGCGGCTATCCTCACCGGAAATAGAAGAACAATTGACACGCGGACTTATTTCACACGGCGTAGATGTGATTTGCTTGGGTGTGGTGCCTACTCCTCTTTTGGCATACTACACAAAATTGGTCGGGGCGCGGTTTGGCATAATGATTACCGCTTCGCACAACCCTCCCGAATACAACGGAATAAAGATGCTCAACTCCGCCGGAGAAAAAATATCCCACGCAATGGAAACTAAAATTGAACGGCTCACGGCACGGGCAACCTACGGGAAAATTAGGGTCGGAACGGTTTGTCGCGTAACCGATGCGGAGGAACGCTATTTAAACTATCTCTCAACGGCGCACGACGCGGATTTTAAGGGCATATCGGTGCGGTTGGACTGTTGCTTCGGAGCGGCATTCAAAGTCGCTGAGGAGGCGTTCAGACGCTTCGGAGCAATGGTTACCGCCGACTGCTCCTCCCCGAACGGCTCTCTCGTCAACGTGTTTTCCGGCTCCACTAACATTGATTTTCTAGCCGGGCGCATGCGCCGTTCGGATTTCATTGGATTTTCCTTCGACGGCGACGGCGACCGCGTTTTGGCGGTAAAAGACGGGGCTGTTTTTTCCGGCGACCATTTTCTATATTACATATCAGATTTTCTGAAAAAGCAAGAGAAACTCCGCAATAATACCGTCGTAGGCACGGTGCTGTCCAACAGCGGGTTGGAGCGCAGTCTGTCCGCCGGCGGGATAACTTTCTTAAGAAGCGACGTGGGCGACAAGTATGTTCTAGAACTGATGAAACACTCCGGCGCGGCGTTGGGCGGCGAAAAAAGCGGACATATATTAACCGACGGCTTCGTTTTGACGGGGGACGGCATTCGCGGAGCAATTTTATTGCTTGACGCCCTGAAACACTCTACGCTCCCGCCGTACATACCCATCCCACAAAAGGAAATCAATATTAAAGTAAAGGATAAATCAGCCGTAATCAACGATAACCGCCTTACGGAAACAACCGCGTTCCTCTCAAAATCTTTTGTTTCCGGCGGGAAACTGCTCGTCCGCGAAAGCGGTACCGAACCCCTAATCCGCATAATGGGCGAAGGTAACGAACAAGAAGTCGATTGCTTTTTATCCATTCTCAAAAATCTCATTAAGGAAATTAATGACAACTTAAAATAATCCTGAAATATGGACGGAAACATACGCGAGCTACGCGTTAGACCTTGGGATAACAACTTAAATAATTATTAAGCTGTTACGATGTAAAGAACCGAAATAAATCGGACCGCGAAATATCCACACTAGGTCGGGAGATTTTTCCAGTATGAAATGGAAAAGGATGTTGTTTTTACAACATCCTTTTCCATATATGATAAGGGGGAAAATTATGAACTATTAAGTGCCGCGAACCGTTTGGTTCACTTTATATACAAATGATACCACCGAAAAATTGATTTGTCAATAACAAATGTTAAGAAAAATAAAATTTTTTTTAGAAACGCCAAATTTGCTACATTTTACCATTTATTTGCGCGCTATGTTTTATGAAATTGTCAAAAGATAGCGACTTAAAAGCGACAAAATTTGGCATTTATATGAAATAACGGTTATTTTCCTTAAAATTCTGCCTAAATATCTATTATTAACCTTATTAATAATGACATAATAAGAAAACATGCGAAACGCCCGTAAAGAAAAAAAAATTTATCTTTGGTGCTATGTTAGCAGTAACGTAATAAAAAAACGTGTCGCAATGAGAAAAGATGAGGACGCGCGCATAAATAAAAAGAAAAAAATTTATCCTTGGTGCTATGTTAGAAGTAACGTAATAAAAAACGCCCGGAAGCAACTAATAAAAGCGAAGGAGTGGAGATTAACACTAATAAATTTAAAAACGCGATTGACGCTAAGGATATAATCCTGCGTCAGCCGCGTTTTTCAAGTTAACAGTGTCAAGCTTCAAGCTTGCGCGGTTTTTGGTTCTTTTTGCCGCGCAGCAAAAAGAACTTTAATTAAACAACCTCTTAAGTGCGGCTTGAGCGGCGACTGCGCCGTCGGCGGCGGCGGTAACGATTTGGCGGAGGGGTTTTTCAGTTATATCGCCTGCTGCAAAGACGCCGGGAATTTTAGTACTCATGTCGGAATTCACGGGGATATAGCCACCGTCGGAGAGTTTAAGCGGGAGGTTATCGGTATAGGGAACCTGACCTATTGCGACGAAGAGTCCGTCGGTATTAAGGGAGGCTTCGGTTCCGGTCAAGACATTTTTTACGATAACGGCGGAAAGCTTATCGTTGCCGGTCGCGGCAGTAACGACGGAGTTCCAAACGATTTCAACGGAGGAATTTTTAATATGTTCGGCGAGGATACGTTCGGCGCGCAGGGTATCGCGGCGGTGTATTAGGCGCACCTTTGCGGCGAAGCGGGACAGGTACAGAGCGTCCTCGACGGCGGTGTTCCCGCCGCCGGAAACCGTAACGGTTTTATTTTTAAAAAATGCACCGTCGCAGGTGGCGCAATAGGAAACGCCGCGCCCGGCAAACTCGTTTTCGCCGGGAATTTGTAGTTTGCGGGGACGCGCACCCATGCAGAGAATTATTGCGGGTGCGGAAAAATCTCCGGAGTACGCGGTGGAAATTGTTTTTACCGTACCGGTTAAATTAAACGCTGTTACCTCGTCATAGAGGAACTGCGCGCCGAATTTTTCGGCTTGTTGTGCCATGAGTGCCGCAAGCTCGTAACCGCCGGAGGATAAAATCCCGGGGTAATTCTCCACATCGGCGGTTAAAGCCGCTTGACCGCCGACACCGGCTTTTTCGATTAGGAGAACGGACGCCCCGCCGCGTGCCGCGTAAATAGCCGCCGTCAATCCGGCGGGTCCCCCGCCGATTATCAATAAATCATAGTTTTTCATATCGAAATACCCATATAAAATATAGTTTAGTTGGGTGGACAGTTCGCGGTGGTCAAATATTTTCTTGGTCGGCAAGTCATCGCCACGGATTGTCTACACCCGTTTAGTTTATTATCTGTTTGAGGTGCTGCCGAAGCCGCCGGTGCGAATGCCGTCCGTCGCATCGTCCGCGGTTATGCCGTACGGTAGGAATACTCCTTGAGCAAAAGCCATGCCGCGCTTCAACTCAAGCGCCTTTTTTTCCAAGCTGAGGTTGCTTATCTTGACGATTATGTGACCTTCGTTTTGGGCGCCGTAGTAATCGGAGTCGATTAACCCGACGGTGTTGTCCAGTTGCAGGCGGTATTTAAAGCCCAGTCCGCTTTTGGGAAGGATAAATAACGCCCAACCGACATCTATTTTTACGCGTATACCCGTGGGAATGGAAACCGACTCTTCGGGCGCAAGCGTGACCGCAAACGGAGTGAAAAAATCGTATCCTGCCGAACCGCTAGTGGCGCGCGATGGCAATTTAAGATTGTCGTAGGCGTCGTAAAGAACCTCGTTTGCACCTATAACGTCGTCTAAGAACGCCGCGGAACCTTTGAACGCCGCAGTGGCGTCGGCTCTGAACTGTTCCTCAGAAACCGTATCGAATTTAGCTATTCTGTTTATATTCATGGCGGAATGCCTCCGTTTTATTTGCGCAAATTTTATGTGTGAGCATGGTTCTTGTTATTGCGCTTTAGCTTGATGTGTTTCGGTGTGTCGGCTACGCGGTAGACTTACGTGGTGTCGGCGTTCACTGTTTAGTATTTTGCTAAAGAAATATTTTCCTCTAGCGGCAGATGCCTTATATCAAAGCCGCCGTCGTCGCAAAGCGTAACCAATGTACCGCCGCGTTGAGTGTGTTTTTGAGCTATTTTCCGGTATGCCAGATAATCTATGCTCATGGGGTAAGAGAGTCGGATGCCCTTGTAGGTAATAGAAAAATTATTTAGGTGGTCGTGTCCGGCGAATACGGCTTTAGTGCTTCCCAGCGTTACTATGTCGTCGAAGAGATGTGTCGGACGCGACTTTGGGAACCCGACATAATTATCTTTTTCATTGGCAAAGCCTAAGTGATATGTTACTTCGTTGCTACCCAAGTAACACAGCCGCCACGCGTCGTAAAACTCTTTTATAGGTATGTGAAAGAACATCATCGAGGACGGATTTTCGCCGTATTCCGCGGTTAGGCGCGCAACCTCCGATTTGTACCAATCTATTTGATTGTCGTGTATGTGGTCGTAACCGGAGAAAAAGCCTTTTTTTAAGTACATATTGCTATCTAATAAAAAGAGCGCGTTGTTGAGAGTTTTGTCGGAATTTTCGATTTTTATAATGTAATTTCCAACGCCGTCGATATTTTCCGGTCCTTTTTTAAAGAGGCAGTTTTTGCCGCGCATGAAGATGTCGGCAAGAGCATCCTTTTTGCAGGGTGAGTGCCGTTCTTGGTCGTGATTGCCGAAAACGAACGCCCACGGCGTGGTAAGACTTTCCATGACGGCGGATACATGCTCCGCTTGCTTCTTGTTGTTGTTTGTGCCGGAAGAAACGGCTATCGGATAACAAAGGTCGCCGGATATTATTATAAGGTCGGCGGCGGCGCGCCCCGCTAAGACGCGTATTGCGGCTTCGGCGGCGCGGTCGGATTTCCGGGATAGAAAACCGCAACCGAAATGCGTATCGGTTAGGAGCAGTATTTTAAAGTCCCGTTCGCGCGGCTTTTTAAAAACAGAGTACCCGTTTTCGAAAATCGGGAGCGGCTTTTTATCGGGTATGAGGTTTTTCATTGTCATATTTCCTATTTGAGTGTGTACAGTTCGCGGGGACAAAAGGCAGGCAAGTCGTAACCGCGGATTGTCCGCACCCACCTTATTTTATCACGCTAATTCGTCAATTAGCGCCTGTTTTTCCAAAAGCTCCTCGGAAGAAAGTCCGTCGGTCAAGCCCTTTTGTTCGGCATCGTTGAAATAACGTACGCGCGCAAGCTTCTTGTCGGTAACCTTGTATTTAAACGACGTAAGGAAGGCAATTGTAATGAGTACGGCTACGGAGATGCCTAACATGAGCCTTATTGCAAGCAACACGGAGTTAGGTTGAGTTACGACCGTGTCGGCGGTTGAGGACTGATAGCCCGTCCAGCCCAACACCAAACCTATAATTTGAATTGCAACTGCGGTGGATGCCGTACGGGCGAAGGTCATCATGCCGGAAAACGCGCCGGTGGGACGGTATTTCAGTTTTAATTCCGCCACGTCGACGGTGTCGGGGAATATGAGCCACGGCATCATTTGCGCGCCTCCTAAGCCTATTCCCATAATACAAGCGAAGATGGGAACCAATATCGCCAGAAATTTTCCGGGGACAAAGCAAGCAAGCATTACCGCGCCGATTACGTAGAGCGGCAAGCCTATCCGATAGGCAAACTGCTTACTTTTCTTTTTCATGCCTAAGTAGCAGAGCGGCACGACGGCGGCGGCCAGCACCATCATGGGCGCGATAACAAATACGGAGCCTATTTTATTGCCGAATAGAACCACATCTTTGAGCACGTTGTTGACGTAGTAAAGTGCCAGTGCGGTTACTATATCCATGCAGAGAAACGCCGAAAGATACATTATTATGTGGTATCTGTACGACTTTACGCGGAAGGAACGCAACCATTCCTTTATATCGAATTTGGTTTTTTCGGAGGGTATGGGGGTTCTTTCCTTTACTACGAACGCGGCAAGTATGAGCGGCGCGCTGAAAACTATGCCGAAGCCCAACACTATCGCAAGATAGAAGGTCGTTTGAGAAATTGTGCCGTTGCTTAAAGCGTCGATAAGCGCGCTGGGAAGCAGGAAGCAGACGCCCGCCGAAGCCATGTCGAAAACTAGCTTGACGAGATTGGCGCGGTTTCTTTCACGGTAGTCGGAGGAAATATCCGAACTCATGGACATGAACGGCACTTGCGAGGTAGACGCTACGGTTGAATATGCGAGATATGCGATTGTCGCGAAAGCCGCCTTTGCCGCCGACGACGGGAGGTTCTGTATCGGAGCGAATAAAAACGCGTACGCCGGGATAATTAAAAGCCCGCCTATCAGCATGAAGGGCTTGCGTCTGCCGAAGCGTCCGCGCATGTTGTCGGAGACGCTACCTAAAAGAGGGTCTATAACGGCGTCCCAAATTTTAGAAAGAAGAAAAACCGTACCTGCAAGCGCCGCGCCGATACCTATTATGTCCGTAAAGAAATACAATAGGATTATTGATAATATGGTGCCGTGTCCTCCGCCGAACAGATCCGCCGCGCCGTAGATAAGCTTTTCTTTAAGCGGAATTTTGTCCTCGGGGCGGACGGGTTCTTCCGTGTAAGCGGCAGACGGTGCGTCCGCGTCTTGGCTTTGAAGCGCCGGTTGAAGCATCGCGTCTTGCAAAATCGCGCCGGAAGACTCCTGCGAAAATATCGCGGTCGGTGCGTCGGATGCCTCCGCGGAAGTATAGTTTTTTAGTTCGTCGTTCATATCCTTACCGATTCGCACAGTTTAAGCGCGGATACCGTTTTGTTAAAGCGATTTACAGAGATTATATGCGGATGAAGTCGCGCAGGCTATGTTGCCGGACGCATCCGCGTCGCCGATTTTGTATAAGAGGATTTTTCCGTCCTTCGAACCGTCCGCGGAGTACGCGCCGTCTGCGGCAAGCTCGTCGTACAGCGCGTGCTCCGGCTTTACGCCTAAGGCAAGCACTACGGCATCACAAGAAAGCGTTTGAGTTTTCTTTGTGCGCGTGTCCTGCAACGTAACGCCGCCGGCATCTATGGACATCAGCCTTTTGGAGGTTAAAAATTTAACGCCGTCGGCTTTGAGTTTGGGCAAAATGTCGTCAACATGCTGAAGCCATGTGCCGGGTGCCACCGTGTCAGCCATTTCAACGACGGCTAATTTGTTGTTTTTCGCCAAAGTTTCCGCCGTTTCCAAACCGGTCATACCGGAGCCGGCAATAACAATTTTTTTGCCCTCGAAGGATACGGCGCCGTTGAATACGTCGGAAGCCGCATAAACGTTATCTCCGTTTGCGCCGGCTATCGCCGCGGGACGGACGGTATTTCCGCCGGAGGCTATTATTACCGCGTATGGGGAGAGTGCGGCTAGCGTTTCCTTATCGGCGACCGTGCCTAAGCGTATGTCGACGCCGTTTTTAGCGCAAGCGGCGGTCAAATCGTCTATGCACCAAAGGGTTTTGTCTTTTTGGGGCGGGCGGGATGCCAAATATACTTGTCCTCCCAACCGTGCTTCTTTTTCGAAGAGTACCGCCTTATATCCGCGTTCGGAAAGTATTTCGGCGGCGGTCAGCCCTGCGGGTCCTCCTCCTACTATTGCGACCGTTGCGCCGTTCCCGTTTTTCTCAAGACTTGCGCGTTCCTTTTCGGCTCCCAAGGAGGGATTTGCCGCGCAACCGCCGTTTGTCAGCTTGTAGGCGTTGTGTTGCATGCTTTCAAAGCAGTGTAAGCACATAAAGCATCGCTTGATGCTAGACGGTTCACCCGCTTCCGCCTTGTTAACCCACTCCGGGTCGGCAAGGAAGGGGCGTCCTAAAGCGGCAAAATCTTGTATTCCGCTTTTAATTTGCTCCTCCGCTTGCTGCGGCGAACGTATGAGGTTGGCGGCGATAACTGGTATTTTAACGGCTTTTTTAACAGCCGCGGCAAGATTTTTACGCCAACCAGGCTCAAACGAAACCGGCTCCAACCAGTAATTCATGGTGTCGTAGCCGGCACAAGATACGTCTATTGCGTCCGCGCCGGCGCGCTCCAATATTTTTGCGGCAAGTATACCCTCTTCCAAAGAGTAGCCGGTGCCCTTTTTGTCTATCTTGTCGTACATCTCGTCGACGGAAAGCCGGACGATAAGCGGGAAGTCCTTGCCGCAACGCTCCTTAATGCCCGCCATGATTTCCGTGATAAACCGCATTCTGTTGTCAAGACTGCCGCCGTAATTATCCTTTCTTTTGTTGGTGTACGGGCTTAAAAACTGTTGCAGTAAGTATCCGTGCGCGGCATGAAGCTCCACGCCGTCACAGCCGGAATTTTTAACACGTTCGGCGGCGTCTACAAATTCCCCGATCAGCTTCTTAATTTCGCCTTTACGCAAAGCGCGCACGCGCCCTTCCGCAAAATATGCGGGCGGACATTTGGACGGAGCAACGGAGGAAAGAACCATGTTCCGCTTAAGAAGGATTTTGGCGGCGGGCATAATTTTAAGAAGAATATCCTTGAACTTGCCCTTAAGTAGCTTGTCCGCGGCTACGCACATGGGAATCATGTCCACCATAAGCCCTACGTTTTGCCGTCCGGGGTGGTGTAACTGCACGAAAATTTTAGAACCGTGACGGTGTACGCGCTCCGCTAGTTCGCCCAAAGGCGCCGTGTGATAGTCGCGGCTTGCGGCAAGCTGAACAAAGGTGCTTGCGCCGGTGCGGTCGTCTACCCGCGTGATTTCCGTTATAATCAAGCCCGCGCCGCCTTTAGCGCGCGCTTCGTAATAATCTAGCATTTTTTCCGACGGCGTACCGTCAAGCTGTCCCGTTCCCAAACACATGGGCGCCATAACCACGCGGTTTTTAAGCGTAAGTTTTCCGATTTTCCCCTCGGAAAAAAGATGGTTGTAAGTCATTTAAGCCTCCGTCAATACCTTTCGTCAATACCTTTAATTTTACCATGCTTCGGACTAAAAGTCAATACGCGATAGTTAGGGGGAGTGGCACAAGCGCGTCCCTATAGAAAATCAAAGACGCTAAACGGTAAGTCGCGATATTCGTGTAGATGTTTTGCCGGATTCGCACTCTTGTGTTTAACGAGAACGCGGTATTTTTGCTTTGCTTCTCCGTATTTATTGTAC
>JAITPR010000021.1 GCA_031289315.1 Clostridiaceae bacterium
AAGTAATCAGTGTCAAGCTTCAAGCTTGCACGTTTTTTGGTTCTTTTTGACGTGTGTCAAAAAGAACAAGCGAAGCTTGCGTTTTCTTTGGTTCTTTCTTGCACACGCAAGAAAGAACAGCGGCTCAAGCTTCAAGCTTGTGGTTTTTCGGTTCCTTTTGGGCGCCCAAAAGGAACCTTTAAAACGCGCGGGCGCGCGGGGGGATTATTTTTTTCTAAGCGACAGGGCATACTTGCGCATTTCGCGGGCGTGTTCTAAGGCGAATGGGCTATGTTCCTTACCGCCGACGAGCCGGGCGATTTCGGCGATTGAGGCGGCTTCGTCAAGGACGGTTAGTTTAGTATAGGTTTTGCCGCCGTCGGTATCCTTTGCGATAAGGAAGTGGTAATCGGACATAGAAGCCAATTGCGGCAGGTGAGTAACGGCGACGACTTGGCGTTCGCGGGCGATATTATAGAGTTTTTCGGCGACGACCTCGGCGATTTTGCCGCTGATACCGGTATCTATTTCATCGAACACCACGGTAGCGATACCGTCTAGTTCGGCGGTTATATTTTTAAGAGCCAGCATAAAGCGAGACATTTCGCCGCCGGATATGATTTTTGCTAAGGGTTTAAGGGGTTCTCCTAAGTTGGGGGAAATAAGAAACTCAATAAAATCGACGCCGTTTTCGGTTGCGGCGTCAAGAATACCGTCTTTGTGAATGCCCTTAAAAAACACCTTAAATTCGGTATTTTTCATACCTAAGTCAAGCAATTCTTTGGTGATTTTAGCTTCAAACTTAGCGGCTTCGGCGGTGCGGGCGGCTGTTAGTTTGGTTAGGGCTGAGGTAAGCTTTGAGCCTTGGGCGGCTAGAGAGCGTTCAAGCTCCGCGACGTGTTCGGCGGCATTTGAAAGCATATCGAATTCTTTTTCGGCTTTTTCAAGAAACGCGGACATTGCAGCGTACCCGCCGCCGTATTTTTTTGTTATATTTCTGATGGCGGTAAGGCGTTGTTCGGTTTTTTCGGCTTTATTTTCGTCGAAGTCCAAAGTGCCGGCTATTGCCCGCACATCGGAGTAAATATCTTTAATTTCCGCGCGTACGACTTCAAGTCTGTCGGCGTATTCGGCAAGCCCCGCGTCGAAGTCGGAAACGGAGGAGAGTGCTGCTGCGGCGCCTTTGACGGAGGACAGCGCGTTACCGTTCATATCACCGTTCAGGTATTCCGCCGCTTTATTGACGCTTTCTGCGATTTGACCGATGTTAAGGAAGCGTTTGCGTTCGGCAAGAAGTTCTTCTTCCTCACCGTCTTTTATTGCCGCGTCCTTTATTTCGCCTATTTGAAAGCCCAGTATATCAAGCTTGCGTTCGCGTGCGGCGGAGTCGCCGATATTTTTAAGCTCACGTTTGATTTCGGCGTAGCGCGCGTATTCGGAGGCAACAAGCTCCTTGAGGGGCGCGACGGCGGAGTGTCCGAAGCCGTCTAAAAGCCCTATGTGCGTTTCCGGGTCAAGCAAGGCTTGATGTTCGTGTTGTCCGTGAATGTCGGCAAGCAGGGAGGTAAGCCCTTTAAGGGTTCCCAGCGTTGTCAGGCGTCCGTTTATGCGGCATTCATTTTTGCCGTCGTGCGTCATGGTGCGTTTTAAAATGAGTATGTCGTCGGCAGCGATACCGGCATCCTCCAAATAGGCAAGGATTTTAGGGGTTTCGTATTCGTCGAACACGCCCTCCACGGAAGCCGAGTTCTGTCCGTGCCGTATCAAGGACTTGTCCGCGCGTTCGCCCAGTACAAAGTTCAGCGAGTCGATAATTATCGACTTGCCCGCGCCGGTCTCGCCGGACATAATATTCAGCCCGCCGTAGAGATTTACTTCGGCGTCGTCGATTAAGGCTATATTTTTGATGGATAGGGTTCTTAACATAACATCGTCTTTTGCGTGTGGTTTTAGCGACTAATCCAAAAAGGAATAGAATTTTTCGATTACGCCAGGCACGGCGGATTTGGTTATTATCACCGCGATAATTGTATCGTCGCCCGCCACAACGCCCAAAACCTCCGGGTAGTTCATCTTATCAATGAGGGCGGCGGCAGTGTTTGCGCCGCCGGGGAGCGTCTTGACAACGATAATATTTTCGGCGAAGCTTATACTGGTGACCGTGCTTTTAAACAAGCCGTAAAGCTTGTATTCGCCGCCTTCGTCCTTTGGCGCGGCGTGACAAACGTATTTATATTTTTTGTTTCCGTCGAGGGCTTTAACCAGTCCGAGTTCCTTAATGTCGCGCGAAACCGTAGCTTGCGTCGCTTTGTAGCCCTCTGCGGCAAGCATTTCCACCAATGTTTCTTGTTTGTCGATGTCGTGTTTTGAGATTAAATCCAAAACGCGCATTTGCCTTGTTGACCGTGTCATATCTTGTTCTCCCGTGATAAAAGAGTTCTTAATGGTGTGGGTATTTTTTGGTGAAGACTTGTCTGCCAAGAAAAGCTTTTGTCACCTCGAATTGTTTACACCCGTTTTCAATCGGATAAACGCCCGTTAGCGGTTTTTATTAACTTATGGAGGCTAATTCCGGCAAGCTTTGTGAACCCAAAATCCACCAAAACCGTCATTATCGGCACAACCTATCGGGGTAAGCCGGATAGGCGGATTTTGCCGATAGGAGCAATTAAACCTCTTTAAATTTACGCAATAATTTATCGTAAAAGCTCCGCCCGTCCGACATTATAAAACGCTGTACGTGGGGAGATTTTTTTATAAGAGCGGAGGCGCCGGTGAATTCTCCGACAAGACGTCCGTCCACGGCGAACTGTACCGGGCGTGCCGATGCCGCCGCGCGGATTTCCAGCAAGCTGTCTTGCGGGACGACGACGGGACGGGAGCTTAAAGCGTGGGCGCAGATGGGGCATACCACGAAAGCGGGTACGTCCGGACTTAGCACGGGACCGCCGGCGGAAAGCGAATACGCGGTGGAACCGGTAGGGGTGGCGGCAATTATGCCGTCGGCGGTATATTTATACAGCACGCTTCCGTTCAGCAGCACTTCCACGGGGACGGGACGGGTATTCGCGCCGCAACGCAAAACAAAGTCGTTGAGGGCGTTATATTTTTCGCCGTTCAGAGTTACCTCTAGAAGCGCGCGGTCTTCAAACATAAAATCGCCGCTTAAAAAGCGTGAGAAGGCGTCCTCCGCAAACGGCGGCTCAACGCCGGACAAAAACCCGACGGTGCCGAAGTTGACGCTTAAAATAGGAATGCCCAAGGGCGCCGTGCGCGAAACGGCATTCAAAACCGTACCGTCACCGCCGAACACCACTAGCAAAGAGGTGCTTTTTGTGAGCGGCAAGCGGAAAATATCGTTGTCGGTCACAAAGCTTCCGGAGGAAGCCTTCTTCACCGCTGCAACAAATTCCTTTGCGGCGCGCTCCGCGGCGGTATTAACCGAATTAACATATACAGCGTAATTTTTCATATTCCCTTTTGTGTCGGTACACGGATATTTGTATTCCACATGCGGATTTGCACCCGCACGATACAAAGTATCACGCGCGGACGCGTAAACATATACAGTATACAATTTTTTATGCAAAAGTCAATGATTATGCGGCGACGGATAAAAAAATCCATCAATGTGATTGTTTAGAGTGTGGACAAAATCCTCTGTGACGATTTGCCTGCCAAGAAAAGCTTTTCGGCTCTTTTGGGTCTAAAACCGTATTAAAATATTTTGTCGCTGCAAATTGTATGCGCAGATTTGTTAAGACAGCATGCAAGATAGTTTTTAGAATTAATAAAAAATGTGAAAAATTGCAAAAAAACACCTTAAATAAAGTTGCAATTTGTTATAGGTCGTGGTAACATATAAACACAATGGATGAGGCTTACCGTTGTCCGGAGATGTGCTTTAGGGAAATTTTTCTTTAAAGTCAAATATTTCCCCGCCTGCGCTTGTTTTCATAAATAGCGCATAATATTATATGCTTGACTTTAACTTCGGTGCGTGTGTACGGTGGTTTTGCCGTGGGGCGTTCGGTTAGTAGATAATGGCGACGGAAACAAGAGAGGTCAAAGGGTATATGGATTATTTTGGAGGTTCCCCCAATAATAATAACGACGGCAGAGGCAACGGAGACCCATATTTCGGTGGTTCATCTGGCAACTATCATGATGGTAGAGGCACGGAAGACCCGTATTTTGGGTATCTTCCACCGCGTCCTTCTAGACCGCAACCGAGTTACGATACGGTTTCTCGGGCGGATTTTAAGGCTTATAAACGCAAAGTAAACACGGTCATTATTGTAATCGCAATAATTGCCGCGATACTGTTCGGGGTGTTCTTTTCGGTCGTACCGACTATAGTGGCGGATAAAATCTCCGCCAACGTAGCGGAGCTTGCGGCGGAAAAGGCGGCGGAAATGATTTCGCAAGAAATACTGGACCAGTATAAGCGGGATTACAACCTACCCGAAGACTATTTCGGAATAGGCGCATACGTAGCTAAAAATTGTATAAAGTCCGTGGTTGTCATCAACTGTTCCACATCTAGTGCCGGTTCGCAGAGTACCGCAAGCGGGATAATTATTTCCGACGACGGTTACATTCTTACGAACGCGCACGTCATTCTGCAAGAAAACGGCACGCGCTTTACTCGTATAAGCGCTCAAATGTACGACTCCGGTACCACGTACTCACTGACTTACGTCAGCCACAACTCTTCGAAGGATTTGGCACTTTTGAAATTCAGCGACACCGTAAGACCGGTTAACTTCTCGGCGGTGACGTTCGCGGACAGCAACTTGTTGACGCTAGGTGAGGAAGTCGCGATTTTAGGTAACGCGGACGGTTTAGGGATAGCCGTAAGCACCGGCGTTGTAAGCCAGTTGGTAAGGTCGCTCACAAGCGACTCCGGTTGGACGATAACCGGCGACGTGCTGCAAACTACCGCGGCGGTAAATCCGGGCAACTCCGGTGGACCGATTTTCAACATAAACGGCGAATGTATCGGCGTAGTCGCGGCGAAAATAGCTTCGACCAACGTGGAAGGAATAGGCTTCGCGATAGCATCGAATTTCGCGCTTAAATGGGTGGATTCGCTCTCAAAAGGCGTGAAATATAAAACCGTCAAATATTAACGGCGTTATTGCGGTTGGAAAAACGCGGCGCCAAAAGACTTCCGCATGCGGGTAAACCCGTAAACGGGCGCTAAAAGACTTCCGTATGCGGATGTCAAACTCTCCCGGTAAACCGTGCCTAAAGCTTTAAAGGTGCTTAGGCAAAAAAACGGTTTGCCCTAACAATGCTTATATCACCCCTAATTTCCCCTCTTGGAGCGGCGCGGATGACAAGTTATCCGCGCCGCTCCTCTTTATATCCGAATTTTATGTCATAGTGTGTCCCCCTTAATAGGGCAGATGCAAGTTTGGGCATCTACCTAAACTGAGCGGGGACAATCCGCCGTGATGACTTGCTGCGCAAGAAAATATTTTATCACCTCGAATTGTCCCCACCCCAAACTACTTCTTTACTTTTTTGTTGTATGTGGTATAATATAAATAAGATGCAGAATAACAAACAAACAGTAAGTCAGCCGGTCGCAAATCCGGCATACAAAATGCCCGGCAAGGAGACCATCGCGGAAGCTATAGTCGCACTTGCCTCGAAGGAACCCGAAAAGAAATGGGAACGTAAGATACTCATAAATTCCTCAATTTCATGCTATGGGTTTTCGTCTAAAGAATTGAATGACAAGAGTTGCGAAAGCTTGTCGACTAAATTAAAGAGTTTGACGGGCGTCGTAATCAACGAGCTTTTAGCGGACTCGGTGCTTGCTTTAGACGACGACGGCGACATCTCCCTTAAGATTGTCCCGATAACGTCGAAGGAAATAACGGAACTTTTCATAAAGAAGTTCTTAACCGAAGACGAGGCAAAGGATAGCCGCCCGGACGGAAAAAAGAACGTTTTGAAGGCGGTTTTAGGGCAAATAATCAAGAGAAAAACCGAAGATGACAGCATTTTGCGTCAAGGCGCAAAGGTCGTTATAGAAATCGAAGACGAGCTTGTAAAAAACGATAAGATAAAAAAGTTAATATTGGCGTCGGAAAGCGCGTATCCTAACACGCCCGTCGGCAAGCTTTTGAAGCTTTCAAACGACAATTACAAGGCGTACCATTCCGGCAAGGTAAAGCTTCCGGCGTACGAAACCGCGTTGCAGAGGCTTGTCACAAGCTGTATAAGCGAAGCGGGCGGCGAATTTTTCGAACTGCTGTCCATGAAGCTGTTCCGAACGGTTTACGGCAGTTCGGTTGTCAAGGACGAGCTTACCGCCGGACCGGACGATAACGGAATAGACGGTATCCTTACGGTTAAGGACGGGTTAGGCTTTTTGGACACGGTGTTTTTCCAGTCTAAGACAAAGCTTCGAACGGTGGCATACGTTTCAATAAAGGTTGTACGTGAGTTTTTGGGCGTGGTTACCGCATATCGTGCGTCTAAGGGCATACTGATAAGCAACGCTAACTTCGCCCGCGAAACAAAGCTTTTTGCATCGCGCGCACCCAATCTCATGCTTGTGGACAATCAACAGCTGTTCACGCTGATGAAGGAATACGAGGTGGGTCTTGTAAAAGAGGGCGATACATACGTTATAGACGACATGATGTTCCTTGACGGCGTATAAGAGATAGGGCAAAAGGGGTTCGGTAGGGTTGTATAAATCCATGTAACTCTAAAACGGCGGACGGAGCTCGGTATGGGTTATATCCGTATTGAGGCGCGGTCGTCTATAAAAAAATAATTACGTCCGCATACGGCGGCAAAGGTCGTGCGTGTGTAGGGCATATTTCCCGGTCGAAGCATAATTCGTATGGAAAAAAAACAAAAAAGAAATTCATCGTCGAAAAAAGAAGTCAACATCACCGGCGGCGGCGTTAGGTTTCCGTTAACCGCAAACGAGCGGCGCGAATGGGAAGTTGGGGAAAAATTTTTCGGAGAAGCCGATAGCTATGCGGAGGCCGAAAATGAAAATTTCACGGACGAAATGGAAAAATCCGCCGTTTCCGCAGTGGAAAATAATTTTCGTAACGGAGAAATATCCGAGGACGAAACGGTGCTTTTTTCTCCGGAAGCGGAGATTTTAGAGGAAATTGCGGAGTACGCGGGAGAGTCGGACGAATACGCGGAGGAAACCGAAGAGGAAGTTCTAGACGAATCCGGCGACGACATCGTGGAGCGCAATCCGTTTTTGAGAAACGTAAAGCGTTATTTGAGCCAAGGTCTGATTATTATTATAACCGGCATAATTCGCGCGCTTGCTATGAATGTGTTTATAGTTCCGAATAAAATCGCGCCGGGCGGCATCAGCGGGATTGCGTCCATTCTCTACAATACTTTGGGCTGGAACGTATCTCTCATAACGATTGTTTTCAATGTTCCGCTTTTAATCCTATCATTTTTCTACATTAACAGGGGTTTTGCGATTTCCACGACGATTGCGACGCTGGTAATGAGCGGCTTTATGGAGGTTTTGGACACTCCGTCGATACCGGTTTTCATTGAGGACCCGTTTGCCGCCGCGATAATGGCGGGCATAATGAACGGCGTTGCCTTAAGCTTGCTTCTTAAAATAAACTCATCTACGGGCGGAAGCGACATAATCGCGTTGCTTGTGCAAAATAAGTTTAGGAACATCAAGGTCATATGGTTGCTCTTCGTGCTTAACGCGGCGGTAGCCATAGCCGCCGGTATCACGTTCGCGTCGCTTTCCATAGTAATATTTTCTCTTGTAACCATATACGTCGGCAGCTTCATAGCGGAAATGCTTCAAAAGGGTTTTGTTTCCACGGTGGAGTTCAAAATTTTCTCCGACAAAAAAGAGGAAATCGCGGATTTTGTGCTTCATAAGCTACACCACGGAATAACCGGGCTTACCGGTATAGGAATGTATACGGGGCGGCAGGTCAATTATCTCGTGTGCATAATCAACAAAAGACAGGAAAATACGCTGATTAATTTTCTAAAGCAAACCGACCCGACGGCGTTTTACTATATTTCCAATGTGAAGAGCGTCATAGGCTCCGGCTTTAAAAACGATGTAAATCCTAAGTCGAAAATAAAGTAGACGTACACACCCGTACTTCATAGGAGTGCGTTGCCGCTCAAGTAACTTAAGCTGGTTTTTTCGGTACTTAAGTTACTTTTGAAGAGGAAGAGTTTTCGCGTTTAAGTCGGTTTTTGCCGGTACTTAAGTTGCTTTTGAAGAGGGGAATAGTTTTTGTGTTTGTATATGATTTGTCGGTATAAAAAATTTTTTTTGAAGAGAGAAATAGACTCCGCATTGACGGAAATGTAAATTTTCCTTACGGAATGTAAAATTTCCTCATATTTTATTTTTTTTCTCTATATAATTTAATTTCATGGGTTGATTTATATCCTTGTATGGGTTATAATTGTATATATTATTTGCGTTAAGCGACGACGCCTTACCGGGCAAAAACCGTTTTTCGCAAATAGGGCGCGGAGTGCGCAGGCTTCCCGTGTTCGCAGATAAAAACAAAATCGACGCGCTCAAAAGCGTTTGAAAAATTTACGCCGCGCGTAAAAACACGCGGTGAGGAGGATTGTATGGCTGTGTTATTTTTAGATACCGATGCCGAATTGTGGTGGACTACCGCAAAGGAATTGGGCTTTGAGGTTATCAAGATGCCTTATACGTTGGACGAAACGGAGTACTTATTTGATTCCGGCGAAACTACGGACTTTAAGGGGTTTTATAAGAGAATGCGTGAGGGCGCGGTGCCGATTACATCCGCTTTGAACGCCGAAAATTATAAGGAAATTTTTGAGCCGGTTTTAAAAAAGGGAGAGGAAATTTTTTATATTTCCTTTTCGGCGGAGCTTTCAGGCACGTTTGCGCAGTACGACGTGGCGGTAAAGGAGTTGACGGAGATTTATCCGGACGCCAAAATAACGCGCTTCGACACGCGCAACATATCCATGGGCGCGGGCATACAAGCCTATCTTGCGGGGAAATTCTTTAACGCGGGACACACCGTGGAGGAAACCTTTGATTACTTAGGCGAAATAAGCAAAAAGGTGACGGTTCGCTTCATTGTGGACGACATGGTTTACTTAAAGCGCGGCGGCAGAATTTCCGCGACAAAGGCGACGTTGGGTTCGGTTTTTAAAATAAAGCCGGTAATAAAGGTTACCGACGACGGCAAGCTTGACGTTTGCGCAAAGCTTACGGGGGTTACCACGGGAAGCAAAAAGGCGCTCAACTATTTGATAGATGAGATAAAAAAATCTTTAGATGAGGATTTTGACGCGCCGATAGTCGTGGTAAACGCGGACGATGAGGAAGCAAGCGCGGGGCTTACCGCAAGCATTCGCGAGGCATATCCCGACAAAGAAATTTGGGAACAGCCGGTGGGTCCCGTTATCGGTGCTCACTGCGGGCCCGGCACCATAGGGCTTATATTTATTTCAAAGTAAGGATAAATTTCTATGAATAAAAAAAGCGGCGTCAAGGTCGCACTATTGCTTACGGCGTTTTTAAGTATTGCTCTTTTGGCGGGTTGCAACCCGCCGGAGCAATATTTTGTTTTCGGCACCTTTCTTGAGATTGACTTGAGCGGCACGTCCGCCAAGACGGAAAGCGAAATCGTCGAAAGGCTTAACAAAACGGACGGACTTATGTCGGCGACGATAGCGGGCGGCGACATATACCGCATTAACAAGGCGGCGGCGGGGGAAGCGGTTAGCGTATCTGCGGAAACGACGGCGCTTTTGTTGCTATGCCGCGAGCTTTACGACCTAACGGACGGGGCATTTAATCCCGCCCTAAGACCGATTACCGCGCTTTGGGGCTTCACGCCGGAAACCTTCACTCTACCGGGCAGCGTTCGCGTTCCTCCGGATGCCGCCGTAATAGAGGAAGCCTTGCCGCTGTGCGGATTTTCGGCGGAGGATTTTACGATAGACAAAAACGCGAATACGGTGACGAAAAGATTAAGCGGAGCGGAATTGGATTTGGGCGCGATAGCTAAGGGTTATGCCGCGGAGCAAGCCGCCGCAATTGCCGCGAAGGCCTCAAAAAACGCCTCAGGTATAATCAATTTAGGTGGTAATATATTCGCCGTGGGCGGCGCGCAAAATATCGGTATAGGCAATCCGCGCACCTCTTCGCTTCCGTACTTCGGAAGCCTGCCGGTTTCCGGCGGCATATCCACGTCGGGCGATTATCAGCGCTATTACGTATACGAAGACGCGGTTTATTCACACATAATCGACGGAAGAACCGGATATCCTGCAAACTATTCCTTAAATTACCCGTCCAAATCAAACATTATAAGCGTGTCGGTGACCTGTGCTAACGGCGCGGTGGCGGACGCTCTTTCGACGTCACTATTTGTTTTGGGTTACGAGCGCGGCGTTAAGCTACTTACCTTTTACGAAGCGGGGGCGGTGTTTGTATTCGACGACATGACGTACGCCGTTATCGGTATAGACGGCTTTAAGCTAAACGACGGCGCGTATACGGAAGCGTTGCTAAAGACTCCGCGATGACCGAAAGAGAAAAAAATGAAGCCCTTAGAACGCGTTAAAAGCATAAAAAATTCCAAGCCGTTTAAAATAGGCGATATCATAGTCGTGGTTTTAGTTTTGGTTATTTTAGGGCTTACTGTGTGGACGGCTATGCGTCCCCGGGGTACGTACGCGGAGGTGTACGAGGAGGGGCGGCTGATATACACGCTGTCCCTTGACGAAAATCGGGAGGTGTCCGTAGGCGGCGAGGAGCATTTTGTGATAACGGTAAAGGACGGTGCGGTTTTTGTTTCCCATTCCGATTGCCCGGAGCAGTACTGTGTGTACGCCGGCGCCATAAGCTCCGCAGGAAGCATGATTGCCTGTGTGCCTAATAAAATCGTAATCCGCATAACCGGCGAAGGCGCGGTAAAGGGGATTACATCATGAAAGCCGAGGTTTCAAAGATTGCCAAAACGGGAATATTTTTGGCGCTGGCGCTTATCGTCGCGCTTTTGGAGTCGTTAATACCGCCGCTTGTTCCGGTATTGCCTTACGCAAAATTGGGACTTACCAACATAGTTCTTTTTGCATGTTTTATAACGGTGGGCGTGTGGTACGGCTATGCCGCGCTCGTGTTGAAATGCCTATTCGCCGCGATTTTTGCCGGAAACGCCGGTATGATTTTGTATTCGCTTCCGTCCGCGCTTGCCGCCTACACCGTCGCGGTGCTATTATTTAACACCGGCAAGCTATCCCTGACGGGCGCTTCGGCTTTAAGCGGAATTATATTTAATGCCGTTCAAGTAGGTATTGCGGCGGCGCTTGCTGGGGCGGCGGTATTCGTCTATTTGCCGTATATGACGCTAGCCGGAGCGATTGCCGGGTTTGTAACCGGTATGATTTGCAGGTTTATAATCAAACATGTTCCGTTAAAGCTGATATTCGGAAATAACGAGCTAAAAAACGCCGATATTGAAGCCGGAAAAACAGAAGTCGACGAAGTTAAAAATGTCGCAAAAGAAGTTGAAACAGAAGACGGCGAAATAAAAAACGGCGAATTGAAAGAAGTTGAACCGAAAGAATGATATTGTGATTTACAATTACCTTATTTCTAAAAAATCAATTATAAAATCGGCAACGGCTTTGCCGTCCGAAACCAAGCGTTCGGCAAGTGTGCGGTACAAAAACGGCAACCCGAACGGGTCGGTAAGGTCGCTTCCGCCGGTTATTTCCGCATAAGAAAAAAGCTTGCGTTCAAAGCTGTGTGCCGATACCGCGAACATGCGCAGGATTTTGTCCTTTATGCGGGAGGTGACCGCTATTATAACGTCGGCGCGGTGCAAGACCGTGAGGTTCAACGCCACGGATTCCTTTTCGGTGAGGCTTACCCCTAAATTAGAAAGCTCCTTTATTGCGTGAGATGACGTCACGGAAAAGGGTAGCGCGTTGGTTCCGGCGGAGATTATCTCCGTTTCCGTCACGCCGCGCCGCGTAAGCTCATCGCGCAGAACGGCTTCCGCCATCACGGAACGGCAGGTGTTACCCGTGCATACGAAAGCCACGGCAAGCTTCGGACGGAAACGGCTAGCGGTTTTACCTCCGTCCGGCAAAATTTCCGTTGTCGCCATACGGTTTTTTTCCGCATTATTTTCTTCCGCTTCTGTGCGGTATGCTTTTTTACTTTCGCCCGCAGTTTCCATGCGCGCTTCCGTCTGATTTTCTTGTTCTGCGGCGGCTTTTTTTAAGCGGTTTAGCACGGCTTCGCCTACGCCGCTTCCCTCCACGGTTTCTATTATGATAAAATCGGCGGCATCTTCGGCGGCGCGGAGCAATTTGTATATGTTTTTTGCCGCCTCCGCGTTGTCCCTTCCCATGGAAAAACAGCGACGCCCGCCTACCTTTTCGGCGGCGGCTTCCTTTAAAATCAGAACGGCGTTTACGCCTGCCGCCGTCTTTTCGTCATACAGCGCGACGGCGGCTTCGGCGGAGCCTGCCAAAATTGCCGGAACGCGCGGGGAGTAATGCCGGTACTTAGTGCCGGGAGAGCGCGTTATGCCTTCGGTTTCCGCGTTTTTCTTGTCGTATGCGCCGGTGACTCCCGGCAAGATTTCCGACAGTGCTTCCGCGGTGACGGAGCCGGGTCTAAGTATTGCCGGCACATTTTGGGTGAGGTCTAAAACGGTGGACTCTATGCCCACCTCGCAGTCGCCGCCGTCCAGTATGACCGATATTTTTCCGTTCAAGTCGCCGAAGACGTGCGCCGCCGACGTGGGCGATACGTGCGCGGAAACGTTTGCGGAGGGCGCCGCAACGGGAGTGCCGCAAGCCCGTATGAAAGCGCGCGCTACCGGGTGAGCCGGCATGCGTATCCCGACGGTTTCGCCGCCGGCGGTAACCTCGTACGGGACGGCGCGGCTTTTCTTTAAAACTACGGTGAGCGGACCGGGCATAAATTTTTCGGCTAAGAGATAAAAAACGTCGGGAATATCGGTCGCAAGCGCCGTGACGTCCTCCAAGTCCGCAATATGCACGATTAAAGGGTTGTCGCCGGGGCGTCCCTTTATTTCAAATATTTTTTTAACCGCCAAAGGGTCGAACGCATTCGCGCCCAACCCGTAAACGGTTTCGGTGGGAAAAGCCGCCACTCCGCCGGACCTGATTATTTGCGCCGCCGTTTCCGTCCCTTCGGAGGCGCTCAATATTTTAGTTTCCATTTTTATTTGTGCGGTGCGGCGTCGTGCCGCGTATGCGTGGGCGTATTTGGATTATTTTTCTTTTGTACCTAAGGCTTTCCGGTCGTGCGGTGTTTATCGGGCGCGTACGGGAAGCGGTTTTTTTGGGTTAACTTATTCTAACCTATTTCCGCCGCTAAATCAAGTTTATAATGAAAAATGCGGCGATAACGCCTATTATAGAGGCAAGCGAAGTGCCTTTAGTGTGCTTTTCGAAGTGCAACATCTCCGTAAATACGACGTAGAGCATTGCTCCCGCCGCAATACTCAAGGCGATTGCCGCCCAAACGTCTAAGACATTGCCCAGTAACCAACCGATTACGGCGCCGATTACCGTGGGTATCCCGGAGATTCCCGCCAGTAGCACGGCTTTGGGCTTTTTCATGCCGCCGGCAATAAAAGCGGCGGCGACGGCTACGCCCTCCGGAATATCGTGCATGGCGATTGCCAGCGTCACGGACATACCCTTTGCAACTACTTCCGAGGTACCTATAGCCATACCCTCCGGGAGGTTGTGCAACGCCATGATTAAAAACAACGTCAAGCCGGGTACACTGTTAATTTTAACAGTTTTCCCGCCGATGTCAAGTTTTTCATGTTTTGACGCCGTAGATTCCAATAATTCGGCGGCGGCGACTCCCGCCAAAAGCCCGGCAAGCAGGGTTAAGGCTCCCGCAAGCGACAGTGCTTCGGGCAAAAGGTCGACGCACACGAGCGACAACATCATGCCCGCCGCGAAGGCTTTTAATACGTCGGCGGCATTTTTTTTGAACATCGAGCCGAAAAGCCCGCCGAGCATTGTGCCGAACACGCCGGAGGCTAAGCTCATAATTATAACCGTAATCACTCGGAACTCCTTATGGGTGAGCAAATGGATGTGTACAATCCGCCGTGACTAACTTGCTGCGTAAGAAAATATTTTGTCGCCGCGAACCGCCCACAACCGAATTGAAAGGGGTGGATTTATGGCAAGCGCATGAAAACGCGTTCGCCCTAATTTTTGATTGCCGCTTTAAGCATATGCGGCGCGCGTAAGGGCATATACATAAAAAAGAGGTAATTGGGGAAGTTGTTCCCCAAAGGCACCTTGAGCGAAGGGCGCATTCGCGCAACCTCTAGTGCGAAAGGTTTCCGGAATAGGTGCGTAAACTCTTACAGGGTGTTTCCTATGCAATGCACATAAAGAGAGGCATTGCCGTAGGCGGGGTCTTCGCCGCATTTTTTCGGATTCAAGGGATTCGTTTAGGGAGGAAAGTCAGGGCATGTTTTTAAATGAATTGGAAGAAAGAATGGGCGGCGGAATTTTTTCGGATTACTCCGTCGCGGTGTTCGGCAACGGCGCGCTTGCGGCGGAGGGCATAAAAGCCGTCGCTTCTTTTTCGGCGGAGGAGATTAGACTTAGCGTAAAAAGGGGCGTCGTGACGGTCTACGGAGCGAATTTGGAAATATCCGAATTGGGCGGCGGCTGCGCATACATAAAGGGGAGGCTTTCTAAGATAGAGTTTTTATGAGAATATTTTTCGACGCAACAAGATTCACGCTAAGGGAGGCTTTCTAAGATAGAGTTTTTATGATGGTATTTTTCGGCGTAACAAGATTCACGGTGACCGGTTTAAACCTTTCAAAGCTTGCCACTAGGCTTACAAAGGAGGGTTTCCGGCTTTTTCGGATAAAAAGCGGTAAAAAAAGCTTAGATTTTTCGATAAAAACGGCAAACTATAAGAAATTAATTGCAATTTTAGAAGAACTCAATTATAATTATATAATAAAAACACAAACGGGCGCGCGCGCGTCTTTGCGCATGCTTTCCGCGTATGCGGGCGCGCTCTTGGGAGCCGTCGCCGTTATCGTATACATAGCGGTTTCCGCGTCTTTTTTGCATTCGATAGAGGTGGGGCTTCCGTCTAGAGAAACAGAGGTACTCAAGCTTCTTTCGGAGCGGGGAGTAACGCGCGGTGTCGCCGTAAGCGAAATAGATATAGACGGTTTGGAAGACGCGCTTTTGGCGCTGGACGGAGTGTCGTTCGTTGCGATTCGTCTGCGCGGCAACAAGCTATATATTGATTTGAAAAACAGCTTAGACGCGCCGTACCATGAGAACCTACGCGGGACGGAGCCGGTGAAAGCCGTAAAAAAAGCCGTTGTTTCACGCGTGATAGTGTATGACGGGACGGCGCTTGTCAAGGTTGGCGACATCGTAGAGGAAGGCGACGAAGTTATAGCGCCCTACGAATTGCTGAATGAAGAGCAGGTGCCAGGCTATGCGTCCGGGACGGTGTACGGCAAAACGTATTACTCTGCGGAGGCGACGTACGGCGGCACGGTGATAACCAAAAGCTACGGCGGCGTTAAAACGTACTCCGCGCCGGTCATATTCGGAATAGCCGCAAAGCTTCCGGGTTCGCCCTTTAAGCACTTTGAGGCGGTATACAAGACATCGATCACCGGGTTTTTAATACCGTTTACGACGCGCACGGTTACCTACCGTGAAATCATATATCAAGAAAGGGAGTGTACATTCGCGGAGGCGGAGGAGAGCTTGAAAACGGGTTTACTTGCCGCCGCACGCGGTAAAATGCCCTTAGGCGCAACTTTTATATACGAATGGTGCAACATAGAAACGACGGAAAGCGGCATTAAAATCACCGCGGTGGTCGAATGTGAGGAGATTATCGGCGGCGTTTAAAAAAAATAACCGCGCCGTCGAAAACTTTTTTCTTCTCAAAAGGGCGCGGGGGCTTAAGCTTCGCAAAAGCTACGATGATAAAAAAAGAAATAAGGGTAGATAACTTTCAGGCGATGCAGGACCTTTTTGGCAGTATCGACGGGAACATAGGCGAAATTGAGGACGCGTTGAACGTCGCCTTCTCAACGGAACAGGACGGGCTTTTCGTGACGGGCGCGGAGGACAACGTCGCCGCCGCCGAACGCGTATTCTACAACTTGTTGGCACTGGGGCAAAAGGAGCAGTTGGGGCTTCAGCATGTGCGAATGATAATCGAACTCGTAAAGGACGGCAAAGAGATTGAGCCGTCGCAGCTTTTGAGTGTGGTGGCGGTTACCGCAAGAGGAAAGCAGATAAGGGCTAAGACGCTTGGACAAAAGGTATATGTCAACGCGATAAAGAAAAACGAAATTGTGTTCGGGGTCGGTCCCGCCGGCACCGGGAAGACCTATCTTGCCGTGGCGCTTGCGGTAGCGGCGTACAAGAATAAAGAGGTGGAAAGGATAATCCTTACCCGTCCGGCGGTGGAAGCCGGAGAAAAACTGGGCTTTTTACCCGGCGACTTACAAAACAAGGTGGATCCGTATTTGCGCCCGCTGTTCGATGCGCTTTCCGAAATGTTCGGTCAGGACGTGTACCAAAAGCACATAGAGCGCGGAATAATCGAGGTTGCGCCGCTTGCGTATATGCGCGGACGCACCTTGTCGAACAGCTTTATTATTTTGGACGAGGCACAAAACACCACGCGCGAACAGATGAAGATGTTCCTAACCCGCATGGGTGAGGGTAGCAGAACCGTGGTCACCGGAGACATTACGCAGATAGACTTGCCTCAACACGTCAAGTCCGGGCTTGTACACGCGATAGGCATTTTGGACGGGATAAAGGGCATCGACATAGTGCGTCTAACGCATAAGGACGTCGTAAGGCACACGCTGGTGCAGTCAATTATAAAGGCATACGAAAAAGCGGGTGAGGACAATCCGCAGTGACTATTTGCTATGCAAGAAAATATTTTGTCACCATGAATTGTCCACGCACTGAAAAAGCCAAAGCAAAAACCGACACGGAGTAATCCGCGCACGAAAAAAAACGGGATACCATGAACCAAAAAGACCGCAGGAAAAATAAACCCGTTGTGAAACACTCCGTCAACGCCGCAGGCGCCAATAAACAGGGTGCAAGGTCCGCCAATGCACAAAACCGGCAACGCGTTCAAGAGATAACTCCGATAAGGGAGTTTTCCGCCGGATTGTGGAAGGTGGGAGGGCTTACCTTTGTCTTTTCCGCGGTTTTCGTCGTGCTGGCGCTACTGTGGTTTTACAGGGGAGAGGACAACTTTGCCGCTCCGTTTACCGGCATGAACATCCTTAAAACGGCGGCGTATTTCTTATCCGTATTCGTGTCGCTGTTGTGTGTTTTTCTATATATGCGTTTTGGGGAGAAGGGCAAGGAGTACCCGTCATTGAAAAGCTGTATACTGTTATACACGGTTATAACGGTAACCGCGTTGCTCTGTCTTATCGCCTTAGACTATCTCAATATTTTCGCGGTTCCCTTGGCGCTAGTCGCCACGCTGTTGCGCGTGCTTGTGCGGCGGGACGTCAGCCTTACGGCGGTAGTGTTCACCGCGCTCATTTTATTTGTTTCCTATGTCGTAAACGACGCGGTGACCAGCGTGTCGCTGATGAACGCGGTTATAGCCGTTATTTCCGCCACTTTTTCGGCTTGCTTCACGCTGTTTTTAATATCGAAAAAGTTTACCAGAATGAAGTTTATCGTCATGGGTTTGTTGGGCGGCGTTGTGGCGCTTCCGGTGACCGCGCTTTTGCTTTTGATTATAGGCGAATCGTCGCTTATGCTGTTGACGTATCTGTTTTGGTCTTACGTCGGACACGCGGCAGCGATAGTCTTATTCATGTTTTTGTTGCCGGTGTTCGAAAGCGTTTTCAACATTGCGGACGATTTCAGACTTGATGAGATTTGCAATCTAAGACACCCGCTTTTGAAAAAGCTTGCAAACGAGGCTTCCGGTACGTTTAACCATAGCCAGTCCGTGGCGATTTTGGCGGAAAACTGCGCCATAGCAATGGGCGAAAATCCGCATTTGGCGCGCGCCGCCGCCTATTACCACGACGTGGGAAAACTGAAGGACCCGCTGTATTTCGTGGAAAATCAAAGTAATAAAAACCCGCATGACGACCTTTTGCCGGAGTTGAGCGTGAGCATAATTACCGGGCATACCACCTTTGGGGCGGAGCTTTGCCGGCAATACAAAATCCCGAAGGTCATTACCGATATTGTGCGCCAGCACCACGGCGATACGATTGTAAACTTCTTCTATATGAAGGCGAATAAGATTTCGGGGAGTGAGCTGTCCTACAATAACTTCCGCTATCCGGGGCCGCGTCCCACGACGAAGATTGCCGCCATTATCATGATTGCGGATTCTATTGAAGCGGCAAGCCGCGTTACCATACCGGATACGCAGGAGAAGCTTGAAGAATACGTCGACGGCTTTATAAAGGATAAAATGGAGTGGCGGCAATTCGACAATTGTCCCATAACCATGCGTGAACTGGGTATAATAAAGCGGTCCATAGCCGAAACGTTGCCCGGTATAAGACACGGACGCATAGCCTACAAAAAGTAGTGGTGCGGACAATCCGGGGCGACGACTTGCCACACAAGAAAGTATTTTGTCACCCCGAACCGTCCCCCAAATAGACGGAAAAAAAGAGAGCCATAGGGAAATACGGAGAATGCTGAGGATATACGGAGCGCCGTTTAAATATAAGCACTTACTGAAGCGCGTGTACGCATGCGCGCTTGCGCACCTTAAATGCCGCGATATTTTTTTCACGGAAACTAATTTCGTTCCGGCGGAGGAAATCAAGGAAATCAATCTACGGACGCGCGGAGTAGACGCCGTAACGGATGTTTTGAGCTTTCCCGCTATAGATATGAAGGGCTTCCCTTTAAGCGTGGACGACTATAAAACCGACATGTCCGGCGGCAAGCTGATTTTAGGTGAGATTTGTATCTGCTATGAGAGATTAGCCGAACAAGCCGCCGAATACGGACACGGGGAAAAACGCGAAGCGGCGTACCTTTTTCTACACGGGCTGTTGCACCTATTCGGCTTCGACCACATGGACGACGCCGGTAAGGAAAAAATGCGCGCGGCGGAGGAAGCCGTTCTAAATAAACTTGGGATTACGCGTGTTTAATATACATGCCGATACCACCCTAAGCGGGGTGAACAATCCGCAGCGGCGACTTGCTAGGCAAGAAAAATATTTTCAACTCTTTTAGCTTAAACCCGTCTGAAAATATTTTGTCACCGCGAACTGTCCACACCCTAATAATCGGAAACGGAGAGATGATGAAAACCGGATTTATTACACTTATAGGACGACCGAACGCCGGGAAATCCACGCTTATAAACCGTTTCGTGGGCGAAAAGGTATCCATAGTTACGTGGCGTCCGCAGACGACCAGAAACAAGATAACCGGCGTGCTTAACGGGGAAGGCTATCAAGCTATTTTTGTCGATACGCCGGGGCTACATTCCGCGACCGACGGGTTGAGCCGCTACATGATGCAGAGTATCGAAGCCGCGCTTGACGGGATAGATTGTCTTTTATATCTATGCGACGTTGCACGCGGAGTGAGCCGTGAGGATTTGGAATATTTGAGCAAGGCGGTTAAGACCGTTCCCGCCGTTGTCGTCGCCGTCAATAAGACGGACTGTGTGGCAAAGGAAACGCTGTTTGCGGAGCTTACAAAGTTGAACGCCACGGAAGGCATAAAGGCGATAGTACCCGTTTCCGCAAAGCGCGGCGACAATACGGACAAGCTTTTAAAACTGCTTACCGACTTGCTTCCGGAGGGCGAACCCCAATATTCGGAGGACGTGCTGACGGATAAGAGTACGCGGTTTATGTGCGGCGAAATAATTCGCGAAAAGGCGTTGAAGCTTTTGGAAAAGGAAATACCGTACGGAATAAGCGTCCTTGTGACTAAGTTTGAGCAACGCGCGGACAAGCCGATTTACGACATAAACGCCGACATTGTTTGTGACCGCAAAAATCACAAGTCGGTTATAATCGGCAAGGGCGGCTCCATGCTTAAAAAAATTGCCACGGAGGCGCGTGTCGACATGGAGGAGCTTTTAGAAACGAAGGTATTCCTTACCTTGTACGTGAAGGCGGACGAGGGTTGGCGTGACAGCGCATACTTGCTCAACGAGTTGGGATACGGCGAGTAAAGAAGAAAAGAGGTTAAGCTTTAAGACCTTTTGAGGTTTGAAGGCGTACCAATCTTTGGTGAACTGTACTTAAACCAAATAAGTTGATAAACGGAAAGCGGAAACGGGAAGGGTATGCTACGCTATTATTTGCGGAAAATTTAGCCGCAATGCGGATAGGTTTTCCGCCAAAAACAGTGTCAAACTTCAAGCTTGCGGTTTTTCGGTTCCTTTTGGTCGCCCAAAAGGAACGATAATAAAACCAAACCAATAAGAGAGTTAATGTGGATAATATAAAGCTTAATGCGCTTTGCGTCCGGTCTACGGACTACAGCGAAAGCGACAAGATAATAACGCTCATATCCGCGGAAAGGGGCAAGATAGGAGTGTACGCGCGTGGTGTTAAAAAACCGTCCGCAAAGCTTAAATTTGCCGCCGCGCCGTTTTGCTTCGGGGAGTATATGCTTGCGCAGGGCAAAGGCGGAGGCTTTATACTTGCCGATTGCGCGGAGGGAGAGTCCTTTTTCGGGCTGTCAAGCGACATCGCGCGCTACTATGCAGGGTTTACCGTGCTTGAAGCGGCGGATAAGCTATCGAATGAGATACCTAATGTACCTCTTTTAAAGGCGGCGCTCACCGCGCTCACATCGCTTAGTTACGGCGGCGGCGAGGCAAAAACCTTACTGCGTTTTATAACCGACGTGCTAGCGGCTTCCGGCTATTTGCTTAATTTTGACGCTTGCGCCGTCTGCGGGGGAGAGCTTTCCGCACACGCATACTTTGATTTTTCCGCCGGCGCCGTCTGCGGCGAATGCCGTCCCAAAGACGGCTTGACCATAAGCCGAGGTGCGCTTGCGGCGTTGAAAGAGGTTTGTTCCGCTCACGGCGTAGTCGCCGGCAGCGTCGACGGCGCTTGTGACGCGGAAGCGTTGGAGCTTGCGCTCATGATAATGTACGGACTTACCGGCGTAAAATTACTTTCCGCCTCCGAATATTTAAGGCTACGGAACTCCGACTAAAAATCGGAACCGCCGTGCAAACACTAAGGATTGCGTAACTCCGGCTAAAAACCGGAAACCGCCGCCATACCACCCAAGAAATACCGTTCGCGCCGAATGTGAAGCATTCAATCGCGCGGGGAGAATATATGAAGAAGATTATCAAATTTTTAACTGCCGCAGTGCTTATTGTCGCTTGTGCGGCGTTCCTCTATGCTTGCAACGACAAAAACGATGTAGGCTATACGGATCTTGACAACGTATATAAAAGTTCTCAAGACAAGAGTTACTTTGAAGCGGCGCAATACGTCAAGCTACCCACCGGTGTGCAGGTTATGACTTTGTCCATGACCGGCACCGCGGCGACCAATCAAAATTACACCTATAACACTTACCTATACCGTACAAACCATACCGGATACGTGGATTTTGCCGACGGCTTTGTTCTCACAAATACCGCCTCCGAAAATGGAAATACCAAGCAAGGGCGTTATTACGGGTTCTATAAGGCGGGTGCGTCCGATGTGACCGTGGAGGTTAAATACGATAAAATTTATTTTAAGTATAACCTCATTGTCACGCAAGACAGCGAAAATCTTACTACGGTTTTCGATACGGACGGTAACATTAAATTACAACAGGTAAAGGACGCCACGAGCGGATTTAATCCGCAGACGTGGGCAAGCGTGTCGTCAAACTATACGATTGACCAGTATGTGAAAGTGCTTTCGCCTAAATATATAGCTTATACACGCGACCAAGTGGCACACGTCTTTTCGGTGGAAACCGGCAACGAGGTCTTAGCCGTGCGCGGAGCGGACGTAACTAAAATTCGCGTATACGACAACTATTTGTTTGTGACCGCTACCGGCACCAACAGCAGGGAAAACGTGTCCTTCGTCAAGCTGTCCGAGGACACACGCATAACGTCGATACCTAAGAGCGGCGACGGTTGGTTTGAAAAGTTTAGCACGTCGTCTACGGACAAGCTTCTCGTCAGCTATTTGGGGAGCGGGCGCTTCTATATTTTGCGTCAAACCGCGGGTTCGGATACGAACTACACTTACCAAGATACAAACGAAGCAAAATTTGTTGCGGAAATGTGGTTCTACGATGCGGCTACGGGTACGCGTACACGCCATAACGGCGACGTAATTCCGCTTTCGGTGGTGACGCTTGCGGATGCCGCCGACTCCGCCGTCGATTTAAGAGGCTTCCTTAAGGGGAATTACGGCTATGTCGGTTCCGCTTACATTTTAAATGAAGACAAAACCGCCTACTTTGACCAGTTGATTGTGGACCGCGATTTAAACGTCGTGGCGTCGCTCACCAACACCTTAGGGTATACCGGCACCGAAAGCTCCGACAGCATACGCGATTTAGCGCTTGTTTTCACCAACGGCTACGGCGTAGCGGGGCATATGGTTTCACCCGGAGATATAAGGGTTTACGACAGATACGGCAATGTCAAGCTTACTTTGACCGGTAAGGAATTCTTCTCCGCTAAGATTACGCGCAACTTCATAATAGCCGGCGCAAGCGTAACCGACGCCGCAACAAATACCGTTGTGAAGCGCTACGGGCTTTATGACATGACCGGAAAAGAGATTTTACCGTGCGAATATGACGAAGTATCGGAGTTTTCCGGTAACTACGCGCTTGCACTCAAGGTTACGCCCGCGCATAAGGACGAACAAAACAACGACATAGCCGCTACCTACGACTACTCATTGGTAGATTATTTGGGCAACAAAATTGCCGCCAACGCCGATACGTGGGGCAACGTCGCCGGTAACGACGACAGCATAGGCGCCAATATCGCGTGGTCGTCGGGAGGCAGTGGCAAGCCCATTTATTTCGGCGGCGTCTATGTCTACAAAACCGTTATCGACGGCGAAAATTATTACGGCGTAAGAAATTTCAACCCCGACGCGCAAAGCTCCGGGTTGGTCTTCTCCACCGGTATAGCCGAAGAAGCCGAACACAAGGTGTTTAAGAGCGTCACGCTCATACGAAGCAATATAGCGCTTGTGGGAGACCTTTCCTATCAGTATCCGGAAAAGGTTTTCGCGGCGACACAGAACGAAATCAACGGCGCGTGGACGCTTTGGACGTTGACGCCGGGAGCCGCGCCGGGAGTAATTGTCGCGCCGGTTTATCCCGGAGTTGTGCCGGAAAACGACGGTTTTTTAAAGGATTTTGAGTTTAGTCAGTCGGAGCTTATAATAATTATAGTCGTGGCGGCGGCGGTATTCTTACTGCTTTTACTGCTTTTAATCCTTGTCTTGCTGCAAAGAAAGAAAAACGCGGATGAAAGAGAACGCGTGGCGGCGAATAAGGCTGCTAAAGCGGCGGCAATCGGTGCGGACGTTGTAGCGGAAGAGGCTGTTGCGGAGGCTGTGAAGGCGATCGACGGAGGAAAAGGCGTCCTCTCAAAAGAGGATAAGAAAAAAGCCCAAACGGCGGCGGCTGCCGCCAAACGTGTCGAAGCGGAAAAAATAAAAGCCGAAAAAATAGCGGCGGACAAAGAACGCTATGAGAAAGCGCGTGAGAAAAAATACGCCGATGAAAAGGAAAAAGCCGAAGCCGCAGAGCTTAAGCATGCGGAGGAAAGCCGAAGAAGGGCGATAGCCGAGGACGACGCAAGAGCGGAAACCGAAAGAAAAGAGGCTTTGAAAGCCGAAAGAGAAAAGAAATATTCGGGTAAACCGAAGGAAGCCGCAGGCGCGGAAGTCATAGCCGTTGTTGCGGAGGAAAGCCAAAGCGAAGAGCAAGTCTTTCTTGAAGACGTGGATGAAGCAACCGAAGACGCCGCCCCCGAAAGCGCGGTAGAAGCAACCGAAGAAGCCGCTCCCGAGAATGCGATAGAAGCCAACGCAGACGCCGCTCTCGAAAATGCGGTAGAAACCAATGAGGAAGCCGAAAAAGGTCCCGCTCCCGAATATGCGCCCGTTCCCGTGTGGGAGAGCGCTAAAGAAGAACCGTTTACGGAAAATGCGCCGTCAAACGGGGAATTATCGGACGGCGGCGAGAATAATATAGCGGTAAGCGAAAACGAGCCATCAGAAGTAGAGGCAAGTATAAAAGCGGAGGAGGATAACCGATGATAAGAGAAAATGTAGGAATTTCCGATGAAAACAGAAAGAACGGTTCATTTATGGACGAGTTTGTTGTTTCGGAAGCAGACGGAAAAGAACAAGGCGACGGAAGCCCGGATACGAATTTTGAGCCGGTTGACTATATTCCGGAGTTGCCGGACATAGACGACAGTACGGAAACAGAATTTGTTCCGGACGGAACGCCGTTCGGGGTTTCCGGTTCGGGAGAATCGGGATACGGGTATTTGGACGATGACGACGATTATTACGTAAGGAAAAAGCCCCCCGAGCCTGAACCCGAAATCAAACCCGCCACAAAAAACACTCCCAAAGCCGAGAAGAACGCTCCCCAAGCCGAGCCAAATGTCGCGCAAAATGAAATTGCCGCCGAAAAATTGGATGACACCGCTTCCGACGAGCTTTTCCCCGACACGGAGGGCGAACCCCCTTTCCAAACGTTTGAAGGCGAAGACTTAATACTTACATGGGAGCAAGAAAATAAGGCGTCGCATAAAACCGAAAAAAAACCCGTTCCGACGGCGGCACCTGCTGTGGTAAAACCCGCGCCCGTTACTGAAAAGCCTGTAAAGAAGACTGAGAAAGCTACGCCCGCTGCGGCAAAGCCCGCACCGACGGCAAAACCTACGCCCACAGCGGCAAAGCCCGCACCGACGACAAAAGCCACGCCCGCTGCGGAAAAGCCCGCACCGACGACAAAAGCTACGCCCACAGCGGCAAAGCCTGCACAGACGGCAAAGCCCACGTCGACGGCGAAACCTACGCCCACGGCGGCAAAGCCCGCACCCGTTATGGAGAAGCCTGTAAAGAAGACGGTACAGTCTGCCGCACCCGTTGCGGTAAAGCAGCCGGTACAACAGTCAAAACCCGTTCCGGTCGCGGCAAAGCCGGTTAAACAGCAATCCGCTCCCATCGTAGTAAGGTCGGTACAAACGCAACCCTCACCTGTCGTGATAAGGTCCATACAAACGCAAGTTACGCCGATCGCGACAAAGCCCGTTCAGACGGCGCAACCGATACAATCAATTTCCAAGGAGGAAGTTCGCGTAACGCCGGATGCCGTTGTGAAGACGAAGGTTATCAGCGGTTCTGCGCCGGCGGCTCAATCGGGCGTTTTCGAGATGAAGGATGTTAGGGTGCAATCGTCGCCGAAGCAAGAGCCAAAACCCGCGACGGTAATCCCCGTAGGGACGAGGCTACCCGTGAACGGTGCGCCTTTGGGAGAGCGTTTCAAGGATATAGACCCCGGTCCGGGCAGATATATATGCGAGTTTTGCGGTACGGTTAACAGCAACGGCGTAGAGATTTGCCCCGCTTGCGGTAAAAGCCGTGCGCAGATGTCCGTTCTCATAGCCAGAATCAAGCGGAAGAAATAGAAAATTGTCAGATACTGATAATATTGAGTAAAGGGGCGCTTTGAAAAAAGCGCCCCTTTATTATATGCATGATGGGAACGGGTTTTCCCCCGATGTCACCTAATGGGAGCGGTTTTTCCCCCGATGTCATCTAATGGGAGCGGGTTTTTCCCCGATGTCATCTAATGGGAGCGGGTTTTCCCCCGATGTCACCTTGAGCCGCTTACATAGCGGGTTCCGCTATATAAGCGTGTCGAAAGGTCCCCTTATGGGAGCCTAAACCCTTACGCCACTTCTCCAT
>JAITPR010000017.1 GCA_031289315.1 Clostridiaceae bacterium
GAAATATCCCCTAAGACAAAGACGCGAACTTTTACGTCTGCGGCGACAGCCCCCGCATTGGAGGCGGCGAATGCCGCCGACCTTGTACAGCTTTATGCGCGTTGCATGTGAGCGTGGCGTAAGAGTTTTTGCTCCCATTAGGGGACCTTTCGACGACGACCGCATTCGCGGTCTGCTCAAGGTGACACGTGGGAATAAATTCCGCTCCTATTGGGGGACAGTCTAAATATCCCGCTCCCATTTGGGGACACGTGGGAATAAATTCCCGCTTCCCTACTCCACGTTGAAGTTCAACTGTAGGCGGACGGTTCCGCCGATTATGTCGTTTATACACTCCGGGTCGCAACCCTCTAACCATATGATTATCGTGTATCGCCGTACCTCTCCCGGCTCAAGCGTCAACCCGCTGTTTCGCATAACCGTGCTGTCATTCACAAACGGCTCCGCATACCACGGCGTGTCGCCTATCCCGCCGTCCGCTCCAAAGTGCCTGCCGTTCGTCCACTGCGGGTCGGGCGGTACCACCTCTTCCGGCGAACCGTCGGCTTTCGGCTTCGCGAATATCTGCTGCGACGTGCCGTCCGGCGTCTCGTGACTTAGGAAAACCCGAATTGCAGAGTCGACATCCTTCTTAACGCCGTTGAGCGTTATATATTCGGTGTAGTTCTGCTGTTTGTCGCTGACGTTCTTTAGGAAAAACGTCGACGCAAGGAATTTATCACTATCCGTGGTAGAATTGCCCTCTTTCGCCTCAAACTCACTTAACCGGTCGTACAGCGTGATTAGCGTCACGTCCGACATGAACTCCGGTCCGTCTAAGGTGAGTACCTCCGAACCCGGTAAAAACTCCCTCGTGTAGGAAAGAGATAGGTAATCTCTGCCTTCCTTGTCAACCAATATGCGGAAGTTGTTGTATTCCACAAACGACATTATGCCCCATACACTGCTGCCAAACAGTATCGTGAACAAAAGAAAGATAAGCAGTATCCAAATCCATCGGCGCTTCTTACTTTCCTTTTCGGTCGCCTTCTCTTGTAAGATGTATTTGTAACGCCCTTGCCGGGTCTCCTCTAACGACGACGACGTGTATCCCGGCTTCTTAGGCTTGGCACTGTCGGCGGCGTCCGTAGGGGACTCCCCCGCGGCGGCGGGCGCCGGCGTTTGGGCGGACTTATCCTTGCCGCGCCTCTTTGTTTTGGGCGCGCCGGTGTCTAACCCGCTTTCGGCTATCGAAGCATCGTCGTTTTCGGTTGTGATTATTCTTTCGTCGTCCACAAACTTATTGCTCCATATCCGAACCCGCAGGCTTGCACCCCGCAGGCAGATGTTTCAGTGTCTAAACCCGCAAGGCGCACCCCGTAGGTAGAAGTTTCAATATCTCTAAGCCCGTGAAGCGCACCCCGCAGGCAGATGTTTCAGTGTCTGAACCCGCAAGGCGCACCCCGTAGGTAGAAGTTTCAATATCTCTAAGCCCGTGAAGCGCACCCCGTAGGCAGATGTTTCAGTTTTTGATAGCAGCGGTCGAATGCCCGCGTGTTTGCTTTTTTTGCCGCCGGTGTATTTGATTCATACCAAATACCCTATGTTTTTATATTATAACATCTCCAAACACCAAATGCAATATGGTTTTTACCGTTAAATGTACCTTTTTTTTACACTACTATCGGCAACTTCCTTATTTCTTTAGCCGCAACAGCAATTAATCGCTTCGGCTGCCCCACCAAATCGCCCTCGACAATCTCTACTCCGTGTGAGAGCAACGCCCGCGCTTCCTTGACTACCGTCGCGTTTGAAGCCGCACATTTTATTCCCTGTACCTTTGCGTACCCCGTAATCGTCTGCAAATGTGCCAACTTCTTCGGGTCCTCGGAGGTGTAATGCCGCGCGTCAAACCTTAGATAATCAAGCGCAAATTCCGTAAGTAACGGCATCGACGCGTTCTCTACGTTGTCCGCCATTATCATCAATCCCGAAGCCGCAAGCTCCGCCGTCGCCGCCGCGCCGATTTTTCCCAACGATTGCAGTAAAAGTCCGTCGAACGCAAGCGCTAAGTTGCCGTTTTCCGTCTTGCCGTAGCGGATTATCCGCTGTATAAGCACGTCCTTTAAAAGCAAACGACAGCTGATACCAACAACAAATTTAATCTTCGGGTTGCGGTCGCAATCGCCGGCTATCTCCTTTAAAGCAAGGAAATTTAAATCCTCTATGCGGTCGCTTGCCTCGGCACAAGCAAAATATTGCTCCGGCAACATCTTGCCTAAGAACTTGTCGTTCAACACTTGACGCACGTTCATGTAGCCCAATGTGCTGTCCGGGTTCAGCGCGGAATTGTAGAAATAAACTACAGGGTCGGTTATGGCAACCGCGCTCTTTATTGTGTCGGCACTCTGATGTAAGGCGTCGGCTTCTTCACCGTCGGAGTCGTTTTTTAAGGCGTCCGAGCCTAAAATGTCCTCCAATAACCGCCCCGATAACTCGCCGATTATAATATCATATTCGTCACCGTCGTACTCGCCCGCTATCGGCGGAATTTCCGCCTTGTCGCGTAACACCGCCCCCGGATTTAATGGATAACGCTCCGCATAGGCGACCGGCACGTAAAACTTACTTTTGGATAGGTCGGAGCGGTCGGCTGCCACAGATACCAAATCCACGGCGCGTCGCAACGGCTCTAATCCGCGCGCAACCGGAATACGGACGGGAACCGCCTTGTATGCCGCGCCGGAATTTATTGTGTGCGGAATGCCCTTTAACGCCGCGTCGCCTTTCTCAAGCGCGTACGAAACACATAAGCCGATTTCCGGCAGAATTTCCACACAACCAATTATTTTGTCGCCCTTGAGAAACAGTTCGCGCATGCCGTCGTAACGTTGCACAACGTCGTCATAAGAGAGAAACGCGTTTTTAAGTCGCGAATACGAAAGCTTTATCACGTTGTCCGACATGCGAAGCACGTTTTCAAAGCACGGCTCTAAGACCTCTCGGTGGTGTTCGTCCAGTACCAACGAAACACCGACGTCGTTCGCGTGTTCCTCGTCGTCCGTGTAGCTTTCAAACAAGGCAAGAAACTCTGCGCGCAATGCGTCGTCACGCGAATACGGCTTTTCGCCGTCCTCCACGGGTTCAAGTTCGAATTCGGAAGGGATTTCCGACTCCGCTTCGAAAACAATTTCAGAACGGGCTTCCGACGCCGCTTCGATTTCCTTTATCAGCTTGTCAATTGAAACCGCTTTGGGTTTCGGAGGTTTGGGCTTTTTCGGGGCTTCGGGAGCAGGTTCGGGAATGGGTTCGGGTTCAGCAATAGGAGCGGGTTTCGCTTCAGCGATAGGAGCGGGAACGGGTTCTTTTGGGGGAACGGGTTCTTTTTCAGCGACGGGAGCGGGATTTTCAGTTTCCGCAACAGGCTTTTCAGTTTCAGCTTGCACGGCTTCGAATTCGGCTTTTTCGGCAACAGGCTTTTCAGTTTCAGCTTGCACGGCTTCTAAAACAATTTCCGCCGGCGCTTCGGGTTCTTTTGCTATCTCTTCAATAGCAACTACTTCGGGCTCTACAATTATCTCATCAATCAATGCCGCTTCGGACTTTTCAGCGGCGGGAGCGGGATTTATTTCTTCATTGTTATCCTTAATAACAACTATTTCATCAACTTCCTCTTTATCTTTATCACCGCTAACCAATGCATCATTTTCCGCAGAAGCATCATTTTTTTCAGCGGGTTCCCCATTAGAAACGGGTTCCTCTTTCGTAGGATTTTCCTCTTTCGCGGGAGTTTCCTTTTTAAGAACGGGTTCCTTTTCGGAAGTTATTATATGTATTACCGATTCACCTACTGGAATTATTTGATTATTGTCATTATTAATAATATCTTTTTTATTTTCATCACTAGCCGATACTTCTTTTTCCGTAGGAATTTCCTCTTTTATAGTAGGTTCTTTTTTTGCGGACGCACCTTTTTTAGGCACAACTTCCTTTTTAGGTGCGGCTTCCTTTTTGGGAGCAGCTTCCCCTTTGGGCGCAACTTCTTTTTTGGGCGCAACTTCTTTTTTGGGAGCGACTTCTTTTTTGGGAGTAGCTTCCTTTTTTACAGGAGTTTCTTTTTTCGTGGTGGGAATTATTTCATTGTTGTTATCATCAATAACATTAATTTCATCTTTTATTTTATCACCACTAGCCAATGCATCATTTTTTGCGGTCGCACCTTTTTTAGGCGCAGCTTCCTTTTTTGCAACAGCTTCCCCTTTGGGCGTAACTTCCCCTTTGGGCGTAACTTCTTTTTGGGGAGCGACTTCCTTTTTGGGAGTAGCTTCCTTTTTTACAGGAATTTCTTTTCCCGCTTCCGCAGTGGGTTCGGGTTTCGCCTTATCGGGCGCGACAATGTTGTCGGGAGAAAAAGGCACGCCATTTAGGTAACCGTGTTCACCGCTTACTTGTACATCGCTTACCGCGATTTCTTCGTCTAAAATTCTCCCGCCCGTAGTCGGGTTAAATTTCTCTGACATAACTCTCCGTTTATTTGCCTTGTTAGCCGCTTGCCTTTTCTGCCGGCTGTGTTTGGTACAGAACCAACCAAGCTTATTTGATTATCTAATGCTTAAATAACCCTATTATATTATCTTGATTATAAGCGAGTTAATGGTGAATGTCAAGATAGATTACTAAATATTATTTTGGCTATAGTAGGCAAAAACTCGTATTATTATGTACGCGCGCGAGGGAAAAAAGCTTTATGCCGTAATAGATATTTTACATGCCGAAATAAATACTTTAACACACGATATGCGCAAATTATTGTGAAAACAAGAAGCAATATGGCGATAAAAAAAAATTTTAATAGAAGAATTGCCATTTTTTGGATTTTCAGAGCATTCCTTTGAGGTTCAAATGCACCTTAATTCTTTCGAATTTCCAAGGATGAATTTAATCGGCACGAATGCGCGCATTAACTATATAGTTTTGCGATTTTAAAAAACCGCGGAAAAGGCATATCTTTATATTGCGTTGCAGAGTGAAGACTTCTTGTTTGCGCCTATTTTTAGAATACGTTATATATTAAGGCATTTTTCGACATTTTTCAGAGCCGAAGACCGCCGCAAAGACACCAATGCCCCTCCGCATCCAACGAGTTGTCATATCGCCGCACACTACTGCTACCGCGCCGCAAATAATCCCGTGACGCCTAAAACCAAGGCATTTTCGGCAGTTTTTACGGTTTTGGACGCAAACCAGTCCCCTTTTGAGCACAACACCGTCACAGCCGTCACCTCAACGACAACAATACGGCAAAGGATACGGCAAAAGAGCAGGTTCACACGGTTTTCAAACGCAAGCACACAACATCGAGAGGAAAACCACCTAAGAAAAGTCGCTTTATGGCATTTTCGCAAAAAACGCCCTATCTACAGCAAAATACCCGTGATTTCCACCTTTATCATCCACTTATTTTTAAAAACAGTCGAAAACGAGAATTCTATTTTACAGCATTTCTAGGAATACTATCATTTTTCAAGACCTTTTAAGCCCCAAAAAACCTGCTTTCATGCGCCGTCGGAGCCAAAAATCCCATATCTCCGCTCAGACCGTCACATTTCGAAAAGACCACCGCTTTATCTGCCTCCCTTCCCCGTTTTCCGCAATAAAATAGTCCCCCGAAAGCCAATTTTCCTATCGCCTGCCTATAATCTTAAAAACTTAATAATAAACTCCTCTAACCTCTTAATTTTTCTTGACAAGGCGGCGCAATTGGTGTTATTATATTTCCGACAAAAAAGGTAGGGATTATTATGAAGCTTTCAACAAAAGCTCGCTACGGGTTGCGCGTCATGGAAACGCTCGTCAATAACGACGGCGCCGACATCGTTGCAATTTCGGCGCTTGCCGCCGCTACGAACGTAACGGAGGCTTATTTGGAGCAGATAATGCCCTTGCTCAAACGCGCGGATTTGGTTACCGCCGTACGCGGAGCCGGCGGCGGATATCGTTTGGCACGCGACCCCGCACTGATTACTATAGGCGAAGTTGTGCGCGCCCTTGAAGACAACCTTGAATTTATTGATTGTCTTTACGCTCCTTGCGGCGGCGCTTGCAAGACCCACGGTATTTGGACAAAGATATACAACGCAATAAACGGCGCTTTGGACGAGGTATCTCTGGAAGAGCTTAAGACAACGGACGGCACGACCTGCACAAAGTAACACATAGCGCGTTCCTCAAGAAACCTTACCTAACAAGACGCGCGGATGCTTCCGCGAAACTCCAAAAGCGTTCCTCTGTTTCTCAAGAAACTTTACTTAATGGGCGCGAGTAAAAAAAACGGGTTCATTACGCACACTAACAACACACTCTCTACCGCAAGCTAACCTCCGGCATTACGCCGCAATCGGTTAACCTCCAAAGAATGGCGACACACAAACGCGCGGGTTTAAAAACTCCCGCAAAAAATAAAAATCTTTCGGACGCCCCAAGGGGTGGTCACTGAGGCTTATTATATATGGATGAAGAAAAAAAGAACGGTCAAACGGAAATAACCGACACACAGAAAAAAAGAACGGTATATTTAGACCATGCGGCAACGACATATGTCGACAAGCGGGTTCTAAAGGAAATGCTCCCCTATTTTACCGATAAATTCGGCAACGCCAACAGTCAACACGGCTTTGGACGCGATACCGCTTCCGCCCTTGCGTTGGCGCGCAAACGCACGGCTGCGGCAATAAACGCAAAACCCGAGGAAATTTATTTCACGTCAAGCGGAAGCGAGGCTGATAATTGGGCTTTGCGCGGAATAGCGCACGCGCATAAAAGCAAGGGAAATCACATAATAACCACGGCAATTGAACACCCCGCGATCTATAAGACTTGTCAGGAACTGGAACACGACGGGTTTGCAATAACGTATTTGCCGGTGGACGGCGACGGGTCGGTGTCTCCCGACGTGCTTGCGGCGGCGATAACCGACAAAACAATTTTGGTTTCCATAATGTTCGCCAACAACGAAATCGGCACCGTCCTGCCCATAAGGGAATTGGCGAAAGTGGCAAAAGCGCACAAAATATTGTTTCACACCGACGCCGTTCAAGCCGTGGGAAGCATTGCCGTAAACGTCAAGGATTTGGGTGTGGATTTATTGTCACTGTCCGGTCACAAGTTCTACGGACCCAAAGGCGTGGGCGCGCTGTATGTCCGCACCGGCATAAAAATCAGTCGCCTTATCTCCGGCGGCGAACAAGAACGCGGGCTTCGCGGCGGCACTAGCAACACCCCCTCTATAGTCGGTTTAGGCAAGGCTATCGAGCTTGCGACGACCGACCTTGAAAGCCAATCAAAAAAAATCGCCCGCCTGCGCGACTACTTCGTAAAAGAGGTGGAAAAGCGTATACCGGAGGTAAAATTCAACGGCTCCAGAACGGCGCGGTTGCCGGGAAACGCAAATTTCAGCTTCCGATATATAGAGGGAGAGTCGATTCTTTTTTCCCTTGATTTAGCCGGAATAGCCGCGTCGTCCGGTTCCGCCTGCTCCTCAAACTCATTGGAGCCGTCGCGGGTTTTGTTGTCTATCGGCGTCCCCGTGGGCATAGCGCATGGTTCCATTCGCTTCTCATTCGGCAAGGCAAACACCAAAGCCGACGTAGATTACGTATTGGAAGTTTTGGAAAACAAAATTCAAAAGCTCCGCGACATGTCGCCGCTTTACAACCGCACCTCCGACGAACCGATTCCCATGATAGGCGGTTGCAAAATATAAAACTCTAGCGCGTCAACCGCGCACAAAAACACTGATAAGCGGACTCCGCCTTCCGGCGTCAACCGTTTACTCCTTAGGGAGCGGGTGTTACCGGACAATTCCGATTCTGCTCCCCCATCGCGTCCCGCGCACAAAACACTAAATAATACCGCAATGAGGAAATAAATATGTATAACGAGAAAGTAATGGCTACGTTTCAAAACCCGAAAAACGTCGGCGTGATAGAAAATCCGGACGGCATCGGCACCGTAGGCAACGAGGCTTGCGGCGATATAATGCAAATATCGCTCCGCATAGAAGACGGCATAATAAAGGACGCAAAGTTTAAAACCTTCGGGTGCGCCGCCGCAATCGCGACAAGCTCCGTCGCCACCGAAATGGTGAAAGGCAAAACAATTGAAGAAGCGCTTAACCTAAAGAATAAAGAGGTAGTCGAGTATTTGGAAGGGCTTCCGCCGCAAAAAATACATTGCTCCGTACTAGCCGAAGAAGCCATTAAAGCGGCTATTGAAAACTATAAATCCAAACAAGCCTAAGGCTCTTGTTTCTGCCCTTGTTCCTTTGGGACACCCAAAAGGAACGCCCTTATTCTCTTTTGCTGCGCGGCAAAAAGAACGCTCCTGTTCTTTCTCGCACGCGTAAGAAAGAACCAAAGAACCGCGCAAGCTTGAAGCTTTACACTGATTACTTGAAAAGCGCGGACTGCGCAAGGTAACCCTTATCGCATTCCGCGCTTTTCAATTTATTAGTGTTAATTATCAAATCTTACCGTTTTTTAATTACTTTTTGCGTTTTTCACTAGCTTGCGTTTATTATGTTTAGATTTAGAGAATAGTCAAGTCGACAAACACAAAAAACTTCGTCCAAAATTTACACGGAATAATATTCCGCATGTCGGCAAAAATATTAAGGCACGGATTTCTTTCCATCTAATTTGTACACTCTTTCGGCGGCGCGGCGTTTTTCGCCGGCTTCCAAAAGGCGCGGATTTCCGTCCAATCCGTACACACCGTAAAAAGGAGATAAACGTAAATGAAAAACACTTTATTGTTGGGTGCGCTGTTAGGCTCTTTGGCGACCACCGCCGTATACGCCTCACGCGCTAAAAAAGCTAATCCCGACGTCATGTCAAAACTTAAAAAAATGCTTTCTTAAATCGGCTAGCCGGCTACGAAATTTTATTGCCGCCTAACACACACGGCGCACAATCTATCATGTATGCCCGTACGCCATTAGACAATCCTTTTTTTTTCTATATCTTCATCTTTTCCAACACCCTTGCCGCAGTTTCCGGCGCGCATAGCCGTTGGAATTTTTCCTTAACTCCCGGCTTCCCGTAGAGAATTTTCATGCGCTCCGCATACCGTGACGTAATTTTCAAGGCATATTCTGCGGAAACCGCACTGCCCGCAAACCGGCTTAACTCGCTGTTATGTAGCATATCGGCGAATTTAACCTCCGTTGCGATGTCGCTTGCGGCTACCCTGTCGTAATAGGCGGATAACTCCTCCCCCTTGTTTTTTGAAAGGCGCACAACCGCGTCGACAACGTCGGCGTCAATACCCGCCTTTAACAAATCCGCCGCCGTTACGTCGGTATCCTCTATAACATCGTGCAAAACCGCGGCAATCTTAGCCTTTTCGCTTTTGCAAAAGCTTGCCACGGTAAGCGGGTGCCATATATAAGGCTTGCCTGTTTTATCCGTTTGTCCGTCGTGCGCTTCCGCGGCTATTTTAATTGCCGAATTAATCTGCTCCATACCAGAATTTTCTCCTGTTATCTTATTTGATTGCGGTTGCATCTATTGCGCATTATAGGCTGCATCTATAACACATCACAGTCGTATCTATTATGCATTATATTTATACCCACTACGCATTATACTTGCATCTATTGCGCATTGTACTCATATCCACTACACATTGTACTTGCGTCTATTACGCATATAAAGCATATCTTATATAAACACAACCAAAAATCCCACTTACTTTGAGTCGGCGTAGCGTTTGAGGTACCCGGTTATTTTTTGGTCGGTTTTAGGCTTAAAGCTTTTTTTACGGAGGGCAATTTCGGCATCGGTAACGGCTAAATTAAGGGTATAGCCGGGTATATCTATTTCGATTTTATCACCGTCTTCCACGTAAGCAATAAGCCCGCCCTTCGCGGCTTCGGGGGAAACATGTCCTATTGCCGCACCGCGCGTAGCGCCGGAGAACCGTCCGTCGGTTATAAGCGCGACGTCGCGGTCCAGTCCCATCCCTGCTAAGGCGGAGGTCGGCGACAGCATTTCACGCATGCCGGGTCCCCCCTTAGGTCCTTCGTAGCGTATAACCACCACGTCGCCCTTCGTGACGGAACCGGAGATAATTGCGGCGTATGCCGGGTCTTCGCCGTCAAAAACGCGTGCGCGCCCCGTAAACTTAAGCATAGACGCGTCCACAGCGCTACGTTTTACCACGCTTCCGCCGGGCGCAAGGTTGCCGAATAACACCGCAAGTCCGCCCGTCGCCGAATACGGATTTTCCACCCGTCGAATTACCTCATAGTTCGCCACGCGCACATTTTCAAGGTTTTCGCCCACGGCTTTACCCGTCACGGTAGGAACGGTCAAATCCAAAAATCCGCCTTTTTTAAGTTCGCTCATAAGCGCGTGTACGCCCCCGGCGCGGTAGAGGTCTTGCACGTGGTGCTTCCCCGCCGGCGCCAGCTTACAAAGCGTAGGCGTGCGTTCGCTGATTTCGTTTATGAGCGGCAAAGACAGCTTAAAGCCGCACTCTTCGGCTATCGCGCCCAAATGCAACACCGTATTCGTGGAACACCCAAGCGCCATATCGGCGGTAAGCGCGTTTTTAAAGGAGCGTTCGTTTATTATGTCGCGTGCGGTAATGCCCTTGCGCAGCAACTCCGTAACCTGCAAGCCCGCCCGTTTGGCAAGCCGTATGCGCTCCGAATAGACGGCGGGAACCGTACCGTTGCCGTTCAGCGCAATGCCTATAGCCTCACATAAACAATTCATTGAGTTGGCGGTAAACATGCCCGAACAAGAGCCGCACGTAGGGCAAGAGAAGTCCTCTATTTCCTGCAATTCCGCTTCGGTTATCTTGCCGGCGGCGAAAGCGCCAACCCCCTCAAACGTGCTATTCAAGTCCATAAAGCCGCATGCCACGCCGGTTTTGCCAGGGTCTATTGACAGCATGGGACCGCCCGATACAAACACCGACGGAAGATTTAACCGTGTCGCCGCCATGAGCATACCGGGTACAATTTTGTCGCAATTCGGTATGAACACCAGTGCGTCGAAGCAATGCGCGCGCACCATACATTCGACGGTGTCGGCTATAAGCTCACGCGAAGCAAGCGAATATTTCATGCCCTCGTGTCCCATAGCAATGCCGTCACATATACCTATTGTGTTGAACTCAAACGGCACCGCTCCGCCGGCTATAACGCCATCCTTGACCGCCTTTGAAATGCGGTCTAAGTGCATATGTCCGGGGACAATCTCGTTCCATGAATTCACTATGCCCACAAACGGCTTTTTAAGCTCGTCGTTTGTAAGACCCAACGCCTTCAGCAATGACCTTTGAGGAGCGGCTTTGGCTCCGGTTTTTATAGTGTCGCTATTCATAATAATTCCCGCATGAAATTGTTTTTTCGCCGCCCGATATCGGACTTCGCGTGCGTCCCCTAAACAGCCTCGCCGAAATTTTCATCGAGGCTTTGCTGTCCAGTTAAACTTGGAGCGCAAGTCCTTGCCTACCGTTTCCACCTTTGAGGTTTGGGCGGCTTCGCGCATTTTTATGAACTCGCCTCTGCCCTTTTTGTTTTCGTTAATCCACTTAAACGCAAAGGTGCCGTCCTGAATTTCCTGCAAAACCCGCTTCATTTCGGCTTTCGTAGCGTCGGTTATTATGCGGTTGCCGGTGGTGTAATCGCCGTATTCGGCGGTGTCACTTATCGAATAACGCATCAGCGACATGCCGCCCTGCGCAATCAAATCGACTATCAATTTCATCTCGTGAATGCACTCAAAGTAGGCGCTTTCCGGTTGGTAGCCCGCCGCTACAAGCGTATCGAACCCGGCTTTCATAAGCGCGGTTACGCCGCCGCAAAGAACCGCCTGCTCACCGAACAAATCGGTTTCGGTTTCCTCTTTAAAGGTGGTGGCAAGTATGCCAGCGCGCGCGCCGCCGATCCCTGCGGCGTAGGCAAGCGCCGTTTCCAACGCGTGTCCCGAAGCGTCCTGATAAACCGCTACTAGGTCGGGAACTCCGCGTCCCTCCAAAAACTGTGAGCGCACCGTATGTCCCGGACCTTTGGGCGCAATCATAATAATGTCGACATCGGTGGGCGGCACAATCTGTTTATAGTGTATGTTAAAGCCGTGCGCAAACGCCAATGTTTTCCCCTTTTTGAGATAGGGTTTTATGTCCTTTTCGTATAGGGCGGCTTGTTTTTCGTCGTTGACTAAAATCATAATTACGTCGGCTTTTTTAACCGCTTCGGAGGTAACAACCGCCTCCAATCCGACTTCTCTTGCCTTAGCTAAGGAGGGCGAACCCTCGTACAAGCCTACTATTACCTTTACGCCGCTGTCGTGAAGATTGAGCGCGTGAGCGTGTCCTTGACTGCCGTAGCCTATCACCGCCACGGTTTTTTCTTTAAGCTTTGCTAAGTTGCAATCCTTTTCATAATATAAAGTCGCCATATTTTTTACCTCGTATATTTTATTTTTATTTGTATTTTGGGGTTGTTTTTCGGTTATTTGGGGATTTTGCTTTTTTATATGCGCGAACACCCGTGTAGGTGCGGTAGCGTTTTAAGTTGGCTAATCACCTTGACGAACCCGCGAGAGTTACCCGCACTGTCACCTTGAGCCGGAACCGTTGAGGTTTACAACCAAAACGGTCCCGCGTCGAAAGGTCCCCCAATAGGAGCATAAAGCCTTACAATATGCCCCCATGTAACGCGCATAAAGCGTTCTGCCGAAAGCACTTACTTTGACTGTCACCTTGAGCTAAGTTCTCCCCGTTTCATTCCGCACGCGCAGCAGCGTTTATCCACGTAATGCCGGGTTAATGTCTAACGCGATAACCTCAATTTCGATAAGTACGCCCTTAGGAAGCGCGGCTACCTCAACCGTGCTACGCGCCGGATACGGCTTTTTAAACTGTTCCGCGTACACGGCGTTCATTGCGGCAAAATCGTCCAAATTCTTCATAAAAACGGTGGTTTTTACTATGTCGTCAAGGTAACCTTTTTTTGTCGCAAGTATGGCTTTGATATTCTCAAAGACCTGTTTTGTTTGCGCCTCTATGCCCTCCGGAACGGTACCGTCCGCCGGATTTACGGGAATCTGACCCGATAAAAAGATTAAACGGCTTGACCCGTCCGTAAATATCCCTTGCGAATAGGGTCCTATTGCTTCCGGCGCCTTTGTCGTTTTAATTTCTTTTTTCATATTCATGTTCTCCTTAAAGGTGATTTTATTTCCGTACCACTTTTACGGTGGTTCAGTTTATTTCCTCACAGCTTTACAGCGGTTTAATTTTGTTCCGTATCACTTAGGCGATAGCAGCTTAAAGCCCGCGTCGGACAGCCGTTTTATAAGCCTTGCGCCGTGTTCCTTGCCGCTTACCTCGCACGTTATGTGCAGTATAACCTCGTTCAGGTGGATTTCCGCCACCGCGCGGTCGTAGCGCACGGAAGTAATATTCGCGTACGAATCCCCCGTTATGCCGGAGATTTTTGCCAAGCTTCCGGGCGCGTCGTTAACCAAAATGGAAAGGTGCAATTCCCGTCCGCGTTGAATCAATCCCTTCTCTATTATTTTGTGTATGAACCCGACGTCGATATTTCCGCCGGACAGAACGCACGCTACGTTAAGACCCTTTACGTTTGTTTTACCGTGAAGCACCGCCGCTAGCCCCGCCGCTCCGGCAGGTTCGACTACTTGTTTTGTGCGTTCCATGAGGTCGATTATCGTAGACGCTATCTCCTCATCTGTGACGGAAACCACCTCGTCGGCATAGTCCTTTATGATGTCGAAGGTGCGCTTCCCCGGTTTTTTAACCGCTATGCCGTCGGCTATCGTATAGATGTTATCAAGACTTAACAATTTCTTTTCGTCGAATGAACGTTTGATTGCGTCGGCTTTAGCCGCTTGCACTCCCACTATTCTGACTCCCGGCTTAAGGCTTTTAACCGTCTTAGCGACGCCTGCCAACAGTCCGCCGCCGCCCGCAGGAACGACAATTACGTCTACGTCTTGAAGTTCGTTTACGATTTCCAAACCCAGCGTACCCTGCCCGGCAATCACGTCGTCGTCGTCAAAGGCTTCTATAAAAACCGCGCCGGTTTGCGCTTGAATTTCCAAAGCCTTTTGGTGAGCGTCGTCGTAGCAGTCACCGTAAAGTAGCACCTCCGCGCCGTAGCCCTCCGTGGCGGATACCTTAACGATAGGGGTACTGCGCGGCATGACGATTGTCGCCTTGATACCGCTCTCCCTTGCGGCGAACGCCACTCCCTGCGCATGGTTGCCGGCGCTTGCCGCAATAACCCTACCGCAGCCGCCCCGCTCCTTTAAAACCGCCATCTTATTATAAGCGCCACGCACCTTGAACGAACCGGTAAGCTGCCTATTCTCGCACTTCAAATAGACGTTGCCCCCGGACAATTCCGAAAAGCGCGCCGAATGCTCAAGCGGTATGTTGTGTATCACTCCTGACAAGCGTTTCCTTGCCTTTACTACGTCGGTAAGCTCCATAATTTAGTCCTTGCCTGCGTCTACAAGCGCGCGGCTTCCCCTGTTTAGTGCCGTAACGCCGGTTCGTGCAAGTTCGATTATCCCCATAGGCTCCGCGAATTTTATGAACGCGTTCAGCTTATCCTCCGGTCCGGTTATCTCCGCTATTACGGAATCCTGCGTTATGTCCACCACCCGTCCGCGAAAAATATCATTTATAACCCCCGTAAGCTTGGTGAAATTGCCGTCGTTGTGAGAAATTTTTATGAGCATAAGCTCGCGCATAACTGCAAGCGCGGAGGTAGTTACCTCTACGGCTATTACGTCGACTAACTTTTTCAACTGCTCGATAATCTGTTCCAACAACGGTTCTTCGCACTCGACAACAATCGTCATGCGCGAAACCTTCGGGTTGTGCGTCGCGCCGACACTTAAATTATCTATATTGTAAGCGCGCTTCGCGAACAACCCCGATATCCTGTTAAGAACACCGTGCTTGTTTTCCACCAACATAATCAGCGTAAATTTTTTTGTTCCCATATCCGTATATGCTCCTTTATGGATTGTTTTTATTAGGTTGGTTTTATTAGACGTTCCTTTTGGTCACCCCAAAGAAACCGAAAAACCGCAAGCGTGACGCTTGAACCTGTTTTTTACAGAAAATTCCGCCGCTCCGCAACAAAATTTTTCGCAAATATCCGTATCAACACGACCCTTTCCGTGTCCTTATTTTCCTTGTCATATAATCGACTACCTGATTATAATGTCCTTTATAGTCCCATTAGGAGGTATCATCGGAAAAACATTTTCGTCCTCGTCCACCGCGCAACGTATCAAAACCGGTCCGTCGGTATTTTTTACCTCCGTAAGCGCGGCTTTCAACTGTTCCGGCGTTTCGGCATTGAAGCCCTTAGCCCCAAATGCCTCCGCTAGCCTCACGTAATCCGTACTCCTCGAAAGCGTGGTTTCGGAATAACGCTTATCGTAAAACATCGTCTGCCACTGCCTCACCATCCCTAGCGCGTTGTTGTCAAGCAACACCACCGTAACGGGAAGATTGTAGCTTACCGCGGTTGCCAGCTCGTTCATGTTCATATGGAAGCTACCGTCACTGGTAAACAGAATGGCGCGCTTGCCGGTACCCACGCACGCGCCTATCGCGGCGCCCAATCCGTACCCCATCGTACCCAATCCGCCGCTCGTCACAAAGCTTCTGGGACGCTCGAATTTATAATACTGCGCCGTCCACATTTGGTGCTGCCCCACGTCCGTAGCCACTACGGCGTCGGCGCCCAAAAAGTCGCCCGTAGTCTGAATTATGTTCTTGGGAGTAAGCGGTTTGCCGGATGTCCCCAACACGTTTTCCGAACCCTTTTTAAGCTCCGATACGTAGTCAAGCCACTTTTTATTGTTGAGTTTCGGGAGCGCCGCGCACAAATCACTTAAAATTTTTTTGATGTCGCCTATCACAAAATCGTCGGCGTGAATATTTTTATTGACCTCCGCGCGGTCGATATCGAACTGCAAAACCTTACAGTTTTTGACAAAGGTTTCCTTTTTGCCCGTCGCCCTATCAGAGAACCGCGCGCCTACCGTAATCAGTAAATCGCACTCGGCTAGCGCGCGCGACGCGGCGTAACGACCATGCATACCCGCCATTCCTAAGGCCATTTCATGCATGCGCGGAATAGCGGTAAGCCCCATAAGACTGGTTGCCACCGGCGCGCCTATAAGTCTTGCAAAGCTCAACAGCTCTGCCGACGCGTCCGAAATCACCGTGCCGCCGCCGGCGTAAATGTAAGGGCGCTTTGCTTCCTTTATCAGCTTACATGCGTTTTCGATTGAATAAACTGCGGATTTTGTTATTTTACTGAAGTCAAATTCCACGTCCGCGTCGTATTCGCAATACGCTTGCTGTACGTCCTTCGGTATGTCGATAAGCACCGGTCCGGGACGTCCGCTCCCCGCAATCACAAATGCCTCCCGTATGGTGCGCTGTAAATCCTCCACGCGTTCCACGATGTAGTTGTGCTTGGTTATCGGCATGGTTATACCGACGATGTTGACCTCCTGAAAGCTGTCCCGCCCGATAAGCTTGGTCGCCACGTTACCGGTTATCGCCACAAGCGGCACGCTGTCCAAATAGGCGGTGGCTATGCCCGTCACGAGATTGCACGCCCCCGGTCCCGAAGTCGCAAGCACAACTCCCGTCTTACCGGTGACGCGTGCATACCCGTCCGCAGCGTGCGTCGCCCCCTGCTCGTGAGCCGTTGTGACATGGCGGATTTTGTCCCTATTTTGGTACAACTCGTCGTAGATGTCTAAAACGCTCCCGCCGGGATAACCGAAAATATCAGTCACCCCCGCAAACAACAACTCTTTGATTAAAATTTCCGCGCCGCGCAAACGCATACGCCCACCTCGTTTCCTTATAGAATTCAGCACCGTTAAACTCCGCCGCGCCGCCTTTTTACGGCACGTTTCGCTAACTCACGGATACTTGTTTTTATTTTATTTTTGTTCCGCTTTCCCGTACAAGTGTTTTCATAACCCATGCATTTTAAAAGCCCCGCTGCAATTGCAACGGGGCTTCGTTTTCGGTAAGTTCTTTTCACTTTAACCGCTTTAAGCTTTTTGCAATTGCAAAGTATCCTTCCCGTTTCCTACGACGACAAGCCCTATAATAATGCTAATTATAACGACTAGAGAAAGAACACTAAGCATCTGCTTACTCCTTTTCGGTTTTCTCAATAGTAACAGCGCCGCTCCGATTTGTCAAGCGGTTTTCACAAAATAAAAATTTAGGGATTGTTCACTCCTAAATTTCACACTGTTACCTTGCGACATTTTTCCTTACAACCCACTCTATTTAGCGCAGTTAAGGCACGTGACACCTAGCGCGGAAAGCCTTTAAGGCTACGGTGCGTGATATTAAGCGCAAAAAAAACCGCCCAAAACAAGGATTTTCACTTATTTTTCGGACGAAGCTTTTTTCCCGCCTAGCGCCCGAAACGCGTTTAATATTGCTATTACCGCGACGCCAACATCTGCGAATACCGCCAACCACATACCGGTAAGCCCGGCGGCGGTGATTGCCAAAATCAACAGCTTTACGCCTATTGCAAACGTGGTATTTTCCACGGCTATCAGCACGGTTTTTTTAGAGATACGCACCGCCGTGGCAAGCTTAGACGGCTTGTCGTCCATGATTACAACGTCCGCCGCCTCCACCGCCGCCTCCGAACCGGCGGCACCCATAGCCACCCCCGCGTCCGCGCGCGCCAGCACGGGCGCGTCGTTTATTCCGTCTCCCACGAACACCACCGAACCGCGTTTGCCGCGTTTTTTTGCCTGCTTCGCTGATTTTTCTTTGGTTTTAATTTCACTTTGAGCGATAATTTTCTCAAGAATTTCCACCTTGTCACCGGGAAGCAAGCCCGAATAAACCTCGTCGATGTCAAGCGTTTTCGCCACGGCGTTCGCCGCCGCCGCCGAATCGCCGGTGAGCATCACCATGCGTTTCACGCCCGACGCGCGCAACTCCGTTATCGCCGTCGCCGCGTCCTGTTTAACCGCGTCCGCAATGACGACCGCCCCCAAATATATTCCGTTTTCGGCTATGTACACCACGGTTCCCGCCGTGTCCGCCGCGACGAAATCCGCCCCCTCTTTTTCCATCAGCCGCTTGTTGCCTATCGCCGTACGCTTGCCGTCTATATCCGCAGTAATGCCGAACCCGGCAAGCTCCGTAACGCCGGAAACGCGGTCGCCTCCCGTTTCCTTTCCGTACGCGCGCCTTAAGCTGACGGCAATCGGGTGAGATGAATAACTCTCCGCCAACGCGGCGGCTTCCAAAATCCTAGCCTCCGTTACGCCATCCGCCGGTACTACCTCCGTCACCCGGAATGTACCCTCCGTAAGCGTGCCGGTCTTGTCAAAAACGACGGTGTTTACTCTGGCAAGCGCGTCTATACTGTCGCCGCCTTTAAGCAGTATTCCGCACCGTGACGCCCTGCCTATTCCGCCGAAAAAGCTCATCGGTACGGATATGACCAGCGCGCACGGACACGACACCACCAAAAACGACAACGCACGGTAAACAGACTCCTTGAAGCCCGTTCCCGGCAATGCGAACGGCAAAATAACCGCAAATAACACGGCGACTATGACCACTGCGGGCGTGTAGTATCGCGCAAACTTTGTTATGAAGCTTTCCGAACGCGACTTTTTTGCGGCGGCGTTTTCCACCAATTCCAGTATTTTGCTTGCCGTGGACTCTCCGAATTCCTTTGTGACCTCGGCTTTCAATACGCCGTTTATGTTGATACAGCCGCTCAAAATCGTGTCGCCCAAAGCCACTGCACGCGGAGCCGACTCCCCCGTGAGCGCGGAGGTGTCCAAAGTGGATTCGCCCTCCGTCACCACTCCGTCCAACGGAACGCGTTCGCCGGGACCGATTAAAATCATGTCGCCCACCGCCACGTCGTTCGGGTCGGATTTGACCGCCGCTCCGTCACGAAATACGTTGGCGTAGTCGGGACGTATGTCCATCAGCGCGGCAATCGACCTGCGCGATTTCCCCACCGCGTAGCTTTGGAACAGCTCCCCGACTTGATAGAACAGCATGACCGCCACCGCCTCCGGAAACTCTAATATCGCGAATGCTCCGACCGATGCAATCGTCATCAGAAAATTCTCGTCAAATACGCGCCCGTGCAAAATATTCTTAAGCGCACGTAAAACAACGTCGCCGCCAACAACTAAATACGCGGCTATGTAAAGCGCTAATTCCAACGGAAAAAGTTGGATTTTTAAGATTTCAAACGGTATCAACGCCGAAAGAAATAACACCCCGCCGATCGCAAGTCTAATAATTTGTTTTTTCATATTTTGATTTAAGTATAGTTCTTTCTTGCCGGCAAGAAAGAACCCAAGAACCGCAAGCGTGACGCTTGACCCTGTTTTTTGCGGAAAATCCCGCCGCATTGCGACAAAATTTTCCGCAAATACCCGTCCAACCATTACCCTTTCTGTCTTCACTCCCCTTCGTCACCTAAATAAATAGGTGCTGATTATTTTAGATTGTCACCTTAAGCGGAGTTAAACGTCGGGTACTACACGCAATCTCCATCGTGAACATACTCCAATAGGTGCGAATTATTTTAGATTGTCACCTTGAGCGAAGTGAAACGTAGTCGAAAGGTCCCCGGAATGGGTGCGCTTCCCGCGACCGTCGCACAAGCAAGCAACGAGAATTCCACATGACCGCCATACCCCTCAATTGGAGCGTTTTCCACAAACGTTAACACTACGACCGCATTCATTTATGCCGGCTTTACCTTAGTCGAAGAATGAACTTTTTTGACCGCTTTTTCTATCTTCGGCGTAAGCTCGGACACGTCGCCCGCATAGTCAAGCGTAAGCTTCTCAAACATGAAGCTGACCGCACAATTCGATACCCCGTCAAGCCGCGATAACTCACGCTCCATTTTTGCCGCGCAATTGGCGCAATCCAAATTTTCAAGTCTATATGTATATTTCATATGTAATTCCTCCTTTTTAATCGATTCTGTTAACGAATATTTAGCTACTACACTGCACCCCGCCTTCGAATTCGGTTTCGCCTTTTAAATCCTCATCTACTCACTGATATGTTGCACGCCGCTTTCGAATATGGTGAATATATGCGCGTCATCCAGCGTGTAATAAACAACCTTGCCGTCGCGGCGGAAGGTGACGAGCCGACATTTGCGTAGGTAGCCCAGTTGATGCGACACCGCCGATTTTGTCATGCCTAACAACGCAGAAAGGTCGCAACCGCACATTTCGCCGTTTGACAAAGCCCAAATAATTTTGGCGCGCGTCGGGTCGCCGAACACCTTAAAGAAATCGGCAAGTCCGTTAAAGAAGCCCTCTTCGGGTATTTTTTCGCTTAAACACTTGACGTTCGCCTCGTGTATAACCGTACAATTGCAATATTCTCCGCCCTCTTTTTTGTTTTCCATTTTGCTCCCGTCCTTATTCGCTTTCTGACTTCCCATTCCGCCCACGTCCTTGTTAAGTTTTTTGACTTCCCATTCTGCCCGCGTCCTGTAATATACTATGGTTTAACATCCGTATCCGGCACTACGATTTAACAATCGTTCAATCGTTGTACTTATTATAGTTGAGTAACCGTTCAACTGTCAAGCGTTTTGAGAAAAAAATTTTATTCCGATTGCCATTTTACAGTAATTAACTAAAATTCATTCAATTTGATGTTTTAACAATAATAAATTTAAACGCGGAGGCTTCGCCGTTGACGTAAGAGTATACGGCTCTGTCATAGGAGACCTTTAGACACGGAACCGTTTCGGTTATCACCTTAACGGTTCCGGCTCAAGGTGACAGTCTACGCAGAACTAACACGGAAGAAAATAAAAATATGGAAGTGTGAATTGATATTAATGAATTAAAAAACCAAGCTTGTCCTATTGATTTTTACGCGCGTGCGTGTTATAATAGGAAGTAGAGTTTAGTAGTGAGATACAATGAAATACCGCTAAACGTCAATAAGAGCGCCGGCGGTTGAATGCCGTCCGCCGCATACAGATAAGGAGCAAAAATTATGGGACAAATCAAGCAACCAAAAAACCTCTCACCGCGCATTCAGTGGTTGAGGGACTACTATTTCAAGGGCTTCGACCGTGAGTGGAACAATGAAGACCGACCGTTCACGACGGGTACGCCTTGGGACAGCAATTACAACGAAATGACCTACTATGTCGTGCCGGAAACATACACATTTTTCTCGACGTTCACGGCGGGCTACCGGTACGGCGCTAAGAAAATTGAGCCGCCTAAGGACTTTTTCAAGCAAAGCATAGCCGAACGGCGCGCGTGGTTCGTCAAAAAAGCCATAGTCGAAAACGTACCTCAAGAGATACTACCAGGCGACCTGCTTTGCGGAGCCAACTTCAACCTGTCGGCAAGCCTCTGTTTGGATAAAAAGGAAGCCGCCGACAAGGACAAGGTGATTTTAAACAAGAAAAACGGTTTAAGAAAACAGACCTTTGAGTTCCACGACAAGGGCTACGGCAACTGCGGTCCCACCAGCGGACACTTGCAACCCGGCTATGAAATTCCCGTCAAATACGGCTTTAAACACGTAAACGACGACTTAAAAGCACGTTATGCGAAGCTTTCCGAAGACGAAAAGAAAGGCTCCAAGGGTGCTCAACTGCGCGCTATGATAAGCGCGTCGGAGATGCCGCGCGACCTTGCCGCGAAATACAGCGACCTTTGCTTTAAAAAAGCCGAAAATGAAGCCGATGAAACCCGTAAAGCGGAACTTATTCAAATGGGCGAAAATTTGAAAATCGTCCCGTGGTTACCCGCGCAAAATTTTTGGCAAGCCGTGCAATCGTTGTGGTTTACGCACATGCTTGTCATGACGGACGAGAGCTATCCCGGTCCGGGCGTTTCCTTCGGGCGCGTCGACCAGTACTTATACCCCTACTACAAAAAATCGCTTGAAGAGGGCATGTCACCCGAATTCATGAAGGAAGTTTTGAAGTGTATGTGGATTCACTGCAACACCGCCTACGACGCCATGATAAGGGTCGGAATGGATCAGGGTATTACGGCGGGCTACGGACAGCTTCTCATGCTTTCCGGCTGTGGAAAAAACGGCGAGGATTTGACAAACGACCTCACATATTTGTTCTTAGACGTAATCGACGAGATGTCCCCCATGCTTGAGCCGAAGCCAAACGTGCGTCTGCACCGCAACACTCCCGAAAAGCTTTTGGACATCGTATGCTCCATGATTGCGGAAAGTCAGGGCGCGCCCTTCCTTTTGAACTTTGACGAGCGTTCCATGGCGGGGCTTTTGCACGAGGCAAAATTTGCCGGCATTCAAAAGCTAATCAACGAGGACAACGTGTGGGACTACGGCTCCGTTGGCTGTTTGGAAAACACCATGATAGGCAACGACCGTTCGCAAACCGTCGACGTCAACCTCAACTTCCTAAAGGCGGTGGAATTGACCTTAGGCAACGGCAAGGACATCGTACCCTACACCGACAAGCTTTGGGGCAAGGTCTACAAAAGCGGTCAGGACGGTCCGGAAACCGGCGACCCGCGTATGTTTAATACGTTTACAGAATTTTACTCCGCGTTCAAGACGCAAACCAAATATATAATAAAGCGCATAGTCGATCTCTACAACGTAGGTGACGCACTTAGAACCAAATACCTGCCCACCCCCTATTTAAGCTGTCTTGTAAAGGGCTGCGCCGACAGCGGAAAGGACGTCACGCAAGGCGGCGCGGAAATTAAATTCGTAACCGTAGAGGGCGTAACCTTCGCCAGCACGGTGGACAGCTTGCTTGCCGTCAAGTATCTCATATACGACAAAAAGGTTTGCACCGTGGACAGGCTGATACAGGCGCTTAAGGAAAACTGGGAGGGTTCGGAAAACGAAAAATTGCGCGCAATCGCCAAAAATAAGGCGCCCAAATACGGACGTGACGACGAAGAAGCCGACGCTTTGGCTCAAGATTTTATGAAATTCTGGGCGAACGAGGTTCCCAAATATCACACGACCACCGGTCACCAATACAGAGGCGGTATGCTTTCGTGGAACTACTGGGTAGGCGACGGATACGTTCTGTTCGCAAGCCCCGACGGCAGAAGACGCGGACAATTCCTCTCCAACGCCATATGCCCCTCCAACGGCGCGGACATAAACGGACCCACCTCCAATATCAACTCCGTAGGTACGGCTTTGGGAGGCAAGGATGAAAGCGGCAAGTACGTCAACTGGTTGCCCAACGGCGCCAGCCACACCATAACGTTAAGCCCCTCACTTATCCGCGACGACGAACACAAGGCGAAGCTTAAAAATCTCCTACGCGGTTGCGTAGAAAACGGCGGAACGGCACTTCAGATAAACATTCTTGACGTTGCAACCCTCAAAGACGCTCAAAAGAACCCGGAGGATTACCGTCATCTTCTCGTAAGAGTTACCGGCTATAACGCCTACTTCACGGCAATCGGACGTGAACTCCAAAACGAAATAATCGAAAGGGAGTCCCACCAACAATTCTAATGGAAGCGTTAATTTTGGATATACAGCGCATGTCCACCGAGGACGGTCCGGGACTGCGCACAACCGTGTTTTTTAAAGGGTGCAATTTGGCGTGCGGCTGGTGCCACAATCCCGAAAGCATCTCGTTTAAACCGGACCTCAACTGGTACATGAACAAGTGCATAAACTGCGACTCCTGCAAGGATATTTGTCCCAACGGCGTTCTCATCAAGGACGAAAGCGGCGTACACTTTAAAGACCGCTCAAAGTGCCTCACCTGCGGCAAGTGCGTAGACGAGTGTCCCGGAGCCGGCATTGAGCTGAAAGGCAAAAAAATCTCCGTCGAAAAGCTCAAAAACGAGTTGCTCAAAGACCGCGCCTACTTCGGGCACGACGGCGGCGTGACTTTATCCGGCGGCGAGGTTATGATGCAACCGCAAGCCGCAACGGAGCTTGCCAAGCTTTTAAAAGCCGATGGCGTTTCCGTCGCCATAGACACAGCCGGTTGCTACGCGTGGAGCCTACTTGAAAGTATCCTCCCCTACGCGGACATCTTCCTCTATGATCTGAAAATCTTTGACGCCGACGCACACAAAAAGCACACCCGCGTGGATAACGCGCACATTCTCGACAACTATAAACGCTTGATTGCGACGGGCGCGCGCGTTTGGGTGCGCACTCCTCTTATAGCCGGCGCGACGGACGGAGAGGATAACATCAAGGCAATCGCCGAGTTCCTACGCGACAACGGGCTTCCGGAACGCTGGGAACTATGCACCTTTAACAACCTCTGCAAGGATAAATATACGCGTCTTGATTTGGACTGGGAATATAAAGCCCACGAAAAAACAAAAAAATCTTACGCGGAAAAGCTTAAAGAAACCGCACAAAAATATGTGCCTTGCGCCGTGTACAGCGGCGTCACAACCGAATAAAAATAGGGAGAAAATTAATTAATATGGTTAAATTTAACAAGGAATTGGAAGAACGTTGTTTTACCGACTTTGAGCCGGACGGCAAAATCGGTATTTTAAGCTCCGTCGCCCCCGACGGCTACCCGCATATGGCGCTCATCACCACCATCATGGCTAAAACTAAAACCTCTATCATGTGGGGACAGTTCACGCAAGGACTTTCTAAAAAGTATTTAGTCGACAACAAAAAAACCGGCTTCCTCGTCGTAGATACCGGCATGAATTGGTGGACGGGTAAAGCCTTGCACGTCGACAGCGCCCGTAAAGGGGAAGATTTCGTACGCTACAACGATAAGCCCATGTACCGCTACAACTGCTATTGCGGCATAGGTGTGGTTCATTACGAAGACCTCGTCGACATCAGCATCGGCGCTAAGCTGCCCCTCCTCAACATCGCAATCGGCGCGTGCAAGTCCAATTACATGAAAGCTTTCATAAAAAAGGATAAGTCCGTCGTCAAATTGCCTGACTTCGGCGTCAATATCGCTAAAAAAATTGATTCGCTTATCTTCATATCCTACGTCGATACCGACGGCTATCCCCGCGTAATTCCCGCCATTCAAGGCGCGCCCGTGGATAACAACAAGCTTATCTTCTCACTGTCGCTATACCCCGAACTCCTAAAACAAATACCCTCCGGAGCTAAAGTCGCCGTCTATATTACCAATCTCAACCTTGTCGGATTCCTCTGTCAAGGGCGCTGGTCGGGTATAAAAAAGTACGGCGGCGTGCAAGGCGCACTGTTCGAAATAGATAAGGTATATAACCCTATGCTCCCCGCCCCCCGCTACGTCTACCCCGAACAAGAGTTTAAATCCGTCTTCGGCGAATAGGGTTCTTGTTCCTTTTGGGCGCCCAAAAGAAACCAAAAAACTGCAAGTTTGAAGGCTTGAGCCTCTATTCTTTTTGACACACGTCAAAAAGAACCAAAAAACGTGCAAGCTTGAAGCTTGACACTGTTAACTTGAAAAACGCGGTTGACGCAGGATAAATCCTTAGCGTCAACCGCGTTTTTGGGTTATCAGTGTCAAGCTTTAAGTAAACCGCCCTTATGTTACTTTTTGGCTTTCTTTGCAGCTTTTTTAGCGGCTTTTTCATCTTCCGCCGCTTTTATTTTGGCGGCTTTTGCCTTAGCGGCATCCGCTTGCTTAGTGGCTGCCTCTTTGGCTTGTTCAATCTCGTCGACAATCGTCTCGGTGAACGCGTATTTCTTCACATTCTCAACGTTGTTCAACGCGCTGTTTCTGTCTCTCAACAATTCGCCGATATACGTAACGCCGCCGTTTTGAAGATTAAACATGAACAACTCGTCGTTTCTGTCTGCTTCCACAACGAAGTCGCCCTCTTTAATCGCCTTCTTAAAGGTGTCGATACCGCCCTTACACGATTTTATGCTGGCAAAATCCTTGCTTTCGTAAAGTACCACGCCGTTAACCGCTTTCAACGTAAATCTGAATTGCCCCGGTCTTGTTACAGATGCAAAAACAATGTATTTGCCTCCCGCGCCTTTTTCACTCATATGCTTATATGTCTCCCGTTTTTATTGATGCGCGCATTACGCGGCACCTTTTGTATACCTATAATAGCACGTTTTGCGACTAAGTGTCAATCCTTTTTCTTCATTTCAAAGCGATATTTCTAATATTTTTAATACGGAAACTTTTTCTTTTTTAAGAACCACTCTTTTTTTATTTAGAATTTTTTTTCTTTTTTTCCTTCCTTAATAGACCTTTTTATCTATTGATAAAGCTTCTCTTCCTTAATAAACTTTTTTTATTAAGTGACCTATATTGCAAATACGTCGCGGATATGTTAAAATTGATTATATTAAAAACAAGGAGCGGTGCGCCTTAAATAAAGGGGGTACCGTCGGTTCAGTTTATGGGTTTAGATTTACATTTAAGGTTGGCGGCTACGCCGTTGGCGGCGGAAACGCAAACCGTAACGGAGGGTACCTTGCGCGTAACCGTTCTGTCCCCGTGTCTTATACGTGTCGAGCGAAGCGCCGGCGGCGTATTCACCGACGAAGCGACACAGACGGTATTCAATCGAGCGTTTTCGCCCACGGAATTTAAAAGGTCCTCCGACGCGCAAGCTTTGCTTATAACCACTCAAAAAGCGACTTTTAAGATTCCGCTTACCGGGAAAAAGCTTTGCTGCATACCCTTTGGCAAGACGGAACTTATCCCTTGCTCAAACAGCGGCAACCTTAAAGGTACGGCGCGTACACTTGACGGCGCGTTCAAATCCGTACCGTTAAGCGACGGCATACTGTCGCGTAGCGGTGTAGCGGTCTTAGATGACTCTGAATCCCTTGTTTTCGACAAAAACGGGGAAATCGCCCCCCGCCCCGCCGACGAGGACGACATCTACATCTTCGCGCACGGTCTTAATTACCAATCCGCCCTCAAAGATTTCTTCACGCTCACCGGCCATCCTCCTCTGATACCGCGCTTCGCCTTAGGCAACTGGTGGAGCAGATACCGCGCCTACACGCAAGAGGAATACCTCCGTCTAATAGCCTCCTTTAAGGAAAAACAAATTCCGCTTACGGTTGCCACGGTCGATATGGATTGGCATTGGACGGATCTAAACAAGCAGTTCGGCACACACTATCCTTCTAAGCTTTGGACGGACAACCCCACCACAGGCGGTTGGACGGGCTACAGCTGGAACAATAAACTTTTCCCCGATTACAAGGCGTTTTTGCGCACGCTCAAGGACTCCGACCTCAAGGTTACACTCAACCTGCACCCGGCGGACGGACTGCGGTTTTTTGAAGATATGTACAGTGAAATGTGCGCCGAACTCAACCTTGACCCCGCCCAAAAAGAGGCGATTCCCTTTGACATAACCTCCCCCGACTTCATCAACGCCTACTTCAAAATTATTCACAAGCCCTATGAACGGGACGGCGTTGATTTTTGGTGGATAGACTGGCAACAAGGCAAAAACACCAAACTAAAAGGGCTTGACCCCCTCTACGCGCTCAATCACTTCCACTATTTGGACAACGGCAAGGAAAGGCGCGAACCCTTAATTCTGTCGCGCTACGCCGGCGCCGGCAGCCACCGTTATCCGTTGGGCTTCTCCGGCGACACGTGGATGAACTGGAAAATTCTTGATTTTATACCGCGTTTCACCGCCACCGCGTCCAATATAGGCTATACGTGGTGGTCGCACGACGTAGGCGGACACTGCATGGGCATCAAGGACGACGAGCTATACGTCCGTTGGGTACAGTTTGCGGTTTTCAACCCAGTCATGCGCCTCCACTCTACAAGCGACGACTTAGCCGGCAAGGAACCGTGGAAGTGCGGCGGCGTCGCCGAAGAACTGATTTCAGAGGCTCTGCGCTTCCGCAAGCGGCTGATACCCTACATCTACTCCTGCAACTACCTCACTCACACGGAAGGTCTACCCCTCATACGCCCGGTGTACCACGCCTATCCCGACGTCAAAGCAGCTTACTCCGTCCCCAATGAGTACCTATTCGGCACCGAGCTTATCGCCGCACCCGTCACCGAAAAAACCGATAAACTTCTGCTCATGTCGAAGGTAAAAGCCTACATACCCGACGGACGCTACACAGACATCTTCACGGGACAAATCTACAAGGGCGGCACCATGAGAAACTTATACCGCAATCTAACCTCCGTACCCGTACTAGCTAAGGAAGGCGCTATAATCCCCCTCGATACCGACGGCGTATCAAACGGCGCAACACTCCCCTGCGGGCTTGAAATTTGGATTTACCGCGGCACCAGTTCCTTTACCCTAACCGAAAGCAACGAAAACGGCGGCTTCGCTTTCACCCGCATGAGCGTAAGCGAACACAATTCCTATAACGATGCCCCCATGCCTACCCGTGCCGAACAAGCCGATACCCTTATCAAAAACGATGTCCTCACCTGTACGAGCGTAACCGAACACACCGACACCATCACTTTCGACATAGCCGCTCAAGACGGTGAAACAGAGATTACCGAACGCCTTTACACACTCAATTTCCGCGACACGGCTTCTTATTCCTCCGCCACTGTTCTTGTTGACGGCGCGCCCGCCGAATACACGGTATCGGACGGTAAGATAACCGTGCGGCTCCCCGTGACCTCCGCGCTCTCCGTATGCCTATCCGACGTACTCCCGACGGCTAACCCGGACGATAAGGAACATATCATCTCCGTGTTTTCTAAAGCCCAAATGCCTACTATTAAAAAACGCCGCCTATACCGCCCGCTTAAGCCCCTGCGCAACGACATTCCCGCTTTCTATAAACGCGCCGTCTCCGCCACCCGTATCCCCCGCGAACTCCGCGACGCCTTCAAAGAACTCCATGTTGATTGAATTGTAGTTCCTTTTGGGTGCCCAAAAGGAACCGAAAAACCGCAAGCGTGACGCTTGAGCCTCTGGAGCCTCTGTTCTTTCTTGCACGTGCAAGAAAGAACCAAAGAAAACGCAAGCTTGAAGCTTGACACTGATTACTTGAAAAACGCGATTGCCGCAAGATACCTTGCTTGTCAATCGCGTTTTTAAATTTATTCAGTATTAATCATCAAACTACCGTTCTTTATTTTATTTACGCCCTTCAACCCGAATGGGAGCCTTATATTTATTGTCACCTTGAACGCATGGAAGCGGGTTTTTTAGACTGTCACCCAATGGGAGCGGGTTCTTTTAGATTGTCACCCAATGGAAGCAGGTTCTTTAGACTGTCACCCAATGGAAGCGGGTTCTTTAGACTGTCACCCAATGGGAGCGGTTTTCCCCCACGTGTCACCTTGAGCGGAGTGCGTAAGCACGTAGTCGAAAGGTCCCCTATAGGTACGCAAACTCTTACGACACGCCACCATGCAACGCGCATAAAGATTTAATAAGCAACTTTCCGTAATGCAACAGGGGTAGGCGGTGGGGAATATTCCGCGCAGACTGTCACCTTGAGCGCATTCTAAAGGTCCCCTATCACGGAGCCGTACACTTTTCCGTCTACGGCGACAGCCCCCATTTTGAAAAAACCTCCGCATTGAATATGGAATACGCAAAAGCAACTAAAAAACGGTAGCCTGAGGATTTACAC
>JAITPR010000037.1 GCA_031289315.1 Clostridiaceae bacterium
CACCTCCAATAAGGTCGGCGGCATTCGCCGCCTCCAATAAGGTCGACGGCATTCGCCGCCTCCAATAATGCGGGGGCTTCGCCGTAGACGGAAAAGTTTTCATCTCCGATATAGGGGACCTTTCCCTCGCCTCTCTGCACTTATCTCCGCTAACGCTCCGATAAGTGAGTAAATTGCATTCGCAATTTATCGGCTCGGTCAGTGCCGCCTCTAGATGAGGGCGCTTGTGAGTTTTCTTTTGTCGACTTTTCTTTGCCTCACTTGCAAAGAAAAGTAAAAGCTTCGCTCCGCGAACAGCGGAGGGGCGCTTTTTTCAAAGCAAATAAGGTCTTTGTACCCATTTACAACGGGAGGAAACGTTGCGTTACGGGTTAGGGGCGGCGCGGAAATAGGGTCTTTGTCGAAACCGTTTACCCATTTACAACGGAGGAAACGTTGCGTTACGGGTTAGGGTCGGCGCATATAATGTAAACCCGAAAAACCCGAAAGTCAATATTTGATGTCACAAAATTAAAATTTTTTTTTGAGTAAGGACAATTCAAGGTGATAAAAATATTTTTTTGTGTAGCAAATCGTGGCAAAGACTTGTCCATAAAAAAAATTTACAAGCAGATGAAAAAGCGCGGATTAGCTTTAAAATCCGCGCTTTTATATATATATCCGTTTTGCCGCCAAACCGCTTTCTACGCGGAAGTCGCATTTCGCTCAAGGGCAGTCTATGCGTTGTCTGAATTGTCGGTATCCGGTTTTTTATCATCAGAAGCCGTATTTTCCGCATTTGCCATGCCGTCGGTATCTGCATTCGCTACGCCATTTGTTTCGTCGGTAGCTGATACGCCGTCGGTATCTGCCACACCGCCGGTATCCGCATTATCCGCGCTATCTACCGGGCTATTCGTATCTTCCACACTCGCTATGACGTCGGTATCTGCCGAGTTATTCATATCTGCCGCACCGTCGTTATCCGGGGAGTTTGCGATGCGAAGCTTGCGTTTTTTGAGGAGTATGAGGAGGATTGCGGCGGCAATCAGCAAGAAAAGTACACCGCCGGCGGAGGAGAATAACGCCGTATTTCGGACGTAATTTTCGCGTTCGGTTGCTATTGCGAAGTCGTAATAGGTGCCGTCCTCCGCGTAAATACGCACGGTCAGCTTGCCGTATCTCCCGGCGTTTACGCCGTCCGTTATCAGCTCCACGCGGTTGTAGCTTTGCCCGATTGCGTCCTTAGCCAAATGCTCTTCGTCATAGGTAAGCGACAGATTTTTCTTTGCGGCAAAGTAATCAATGATTATGCCGCCGTCGCCCGCGTAAATTTCGTCAATAAACAGGCTACTTATAAAATCCGCCTCCGACGAGAGGTAGCCCGCAAAAATTTTGTCGTTCATGCGGTATACCGTAAAGGTTACGGCTGCGGTTTTTGAGCCGTCCTCAGAGGAATAAGTGAACCGCACGGTGTTGTTTCCCAATTTAAACGACGCGGATTTATCGGTAATTTCCTTGTAAACGCCGCTGGTTGAGGTTTCCATTGCCAGCGTCCATTTATAGGCGTAGTTGCCCTGTGCGAATATCGGGCGGAAGTCGCGCGGGTTTACGTTTTTGTCCACGCGAACGGTGGCGCCGTTTTTAGCTTCGAAGCGCTGCCCGCCATATTCGAAGGCTTCTAAGTCGACGGAGGAGGTGAGCGCATCGGCGGATTTTATTATTTGAGTGGATTTTAAGGGCTTTAAAACGCCGTCCGCGGCAAGCTGATACCCGAAGAAAACCATGCTGTTTCCGTCGAAGGAAAGAGAGCCGAAGGTGGGGCGGTCGAGCGTTGCGGAGAGGGTCTTAGACATGTCGAACAGCGGCGTAACCTCCGGGTTTTCCTGATACTCGTAGAACTTGCCGCCGATTGTGCCGAGAGTCACATACAGGACGCCGTGTGGGTTTAAAAGCCAGCCGTTGGAATCTGCGGGGCGGTTGGAAACGACATTGCCGAAACGGTCGATAAAAGCCGTAGCCGACCACGTGTGGTCGTGTCCGCCCAAAACTATATCGACGTTGTGGTCGTAGAAAAGAGAGGTGAGCGAATGCCGCATGGCGACCACCTCACCGTCGAACGAGTGCGAACCGGCGGAGTAAAGGGACTTGTGCATCATGACCACCGTCCACTGAATTTGCCCGGATGCCTTGAGCGCGTCGGCGTCGGCAAGCGCCGTTTTGAGCCATGCGGTTTGAGCGCCGCCCAAACCGTCCGCGTCCGCGTCATTGGTGTTTAGAACGATAAAGTAGGCGTTAGAGTAACGGAAAGAGTAATAAACTCCGTTTTCCGTCGCGGCGTCCGGTAACAGCCCCGAATTCGAATATGGGAATATGTTGTCTATTGCGTAGCCGGAGGACTCGTGATTGCCGGCGGCGGTATAGATTGCGGTGCTTGCCGTGTATCCGCCGAAGTTATTTAAGAAATAGCTCCACTGCTTGAAGTTTTTTCCGTTGTCGACATTGTCGCCGGCGTCAAGAATAAAATCGTATTTTAAATTCTCGTAGGCACTTGCGCCGATTGCGTCAAATACCGTTTTCGCCTCTAGATAGCTTTTGTTAAGCATACCCTGCATGTCGGCGATTGCCAACACGTTGAAAGGAGTGTTTTCCGCCGGCGCGGTTTTAAACGAATAATAGTTGCCGCCGTTCTCGTTTTCTTGCCCCGGCAACCAAAATACCTTGCTGCTTTTTATGTCCTTGCCGGCGACGCGGAACTCGTATTTGACGCCGGCTTCCAGATTTTTAATCAGATAGGTGTGGCGGTTTAGGCGCAACGCGGAATTCTTATCGGCTTTTTCGGCGTTTAGCAGGGTTTTAGCAAGGTCTAAATTTCCGTTGGAATCGTATACGGCAATCGGTAAAGCCACCTCGTTTCCGTTGACGAGAGATATATATTCGGTGGCGGTGTACGTGGCGAACAGTCCTAAATCAATTAAGGGGTACGCGGCGCTTACGGTCTTGCTTTCCGCGACGTTTTGCCCGTATTCGCCTAAAATCCACGCGGATGTGCCCGCCTTGCGGTATTGCAATATGCCGGATACGTCCTCCGCGGTGTAGAATTTTATTGCGTAAGCGGTTTGGTTATCTCCTCCGTGCGCCGCCGTGAGGAGGGAGGGGAGCTGTCCGTTAGCCGAAGGATAAAGCACGTCGCGTGCCGCTCCGAAGCGTATGAAATCCGGGGTGAAGCGCTCCGGGTGCTTCTGTCCGTCGTACGTGAACGTGTCCGCAGGGTTGTATTTGAGCGTGTAGGGCGTGCTTGAGGAACCGTCCTCCGTGGCGTCGAATGCGAAGGCAAAAATAATGTCCCCGGCAATGCCGCCCAAGCCCTCGAAAAAGCTGTCCGTGAGATAGTTGTGCAACAGCACCGCTATTAAGTCCGTCAAAGGCAAATCGCCCTCCGGAAGCTGGAAGCCGGTTGCTCCGCCTATAATCGGGCTGATGAATGACTTCATAGCCCCGAACACCTCGCTTACGGAGAATTCCGCCAAATTCACCTTGTACCCGCTCCCTTTGGAAAGCGCTGTCACCGCCATTTGAAGCACGGAGGTGAGAGTAGAGATTTCGTTTGCGGTGAGTACCGCCGTAAAGTCGAATTTTTTGTTTAAGACCTCCTTCAAGAGGGAGCCGTCGTTGTAAAACAATGGGTTCAGAAGCGTGTCGAAGACAAATTTAATGAGAGAACCGTTGTCAAAAGCCGCAATCATAGCGGAAACCGCGCGTTTTTCCGCGGCTCTTGCGGCGTCGTTCTCAGCGCCGTTGACGCTTCGGAATTCCGTGCCGGTTATGTGCCGCTTATAGATGTCGATAGCGGTTTGAATAAATGTCCACTTTTTGCCGTTTTCCTCGTATACGACGCGGGTTTTTATCTCCGTTACCAGCATGTCGATAAGCGTTAGGGCGCTTCCGTCCTCGCCGTAGAAATCCAATTCGTATGCGATAGTGTTGATAAGCTCGGTAGCTATTTTGGTGAGCGGCGTCGTAACGGCGGATAGGTCTAAGGAAAAGTTGCCCACTTGTACGGTTTGCAAGCCGTAAATCATGTCGGTCACTAGTTGCTTCGCCCACTCTATGCGCGCCTCGTTTACGAAAGCGTCTATCAAGCGGTCGACTATTCTGTCGTAGATTTGCTCCTGCATGTACGTGGAAATATCGTCTATACCGATAAAGTCCTTGCAAACGAATAATTCCGGATATACGGCGATGTCGGCAGGCTCGTTTATGGCAAGCCCCTGCACGGTGGAAATGTCGTTGTTATTGGTAATCCACGTGATTACGTTCTCTTTTAGAGGGCTTAAACCATATCTTTGGATTTGTACGAAGCGAATGGGGGAGCCGAGTGAAACCGTTGAACCCGTTTCAAAGCTCCAGTATACGTTGCCGGACGCGTCTATATAGCTCTGTATGTCGGAGGCGTGCATATGCCCCGTGAACACGTACCGCAGACCGAAGCTTATTAAATCTTTGGCGGCGGCTTCCCAGTTATAGAGGGTGAAATCCTTTAAAATTTCGCTTTCCATAAGCCACTGATTAAGAAGATTGAAGTGCGTACCCAAAATAATTGTGTCGTTTGCAAAATAAGGCGCGGTGGTTGCGTCCTCCTTTAACACCCGGCGCAGCCAGTCGGTAAAGTTTTTGCCGAAGCGTCCACCCGTTATGTGTTCGTAGGGGTAATCAATGTAATAGCCCGCGGTCACGGAGGGTTCGCCTTGTTGCACGGCGGCGGAGCGTTCGGCGGCTGTCGCGTCCTTGAACTTTTTGTATTCGCCGGGCGCGGTACAAATATAAACGTCGTTTATATGATAATTTGTGCCGTGGTCGTCGTTGTATTCGATTATTTTATTTCTTGCGTCCTCGTCGTCTTGCGGAAGCTCCTCAAGCATCAGCTTTACGGGTATCATGGCTTCGGCTGTTATGCGGTCGGTACCGTCCGCCATTATTATCGAATAATATCTGTCCGTCGCCTTTGTTTCGCTCGTGTGGATTTCCGCTATATAGGAAAGCTCGTTTAAGCGTTTGACGTGCGTCGCCTTTATCGCCGCATTTGAGGGGTCGTTAATATAGTCGGTAAAATAGGTAAATTTAATGTTTTCCGCGTTCCTGCTCTCTAAATATTTCGGCGCGTAGTTCTCCGTTACGTAGTCGGAACGCCAATATTTTTTTGCGTAATCAAGGTCGGCACCGGTAAGATTTTTATAGCCTAATCCCGCGAATACCTTGGCAAAGGTCGGTATATCGCAAGAGTCGGCGGCGTATCTCTCCCCGGTTTCCGGGTCGTACGTCATCGCTTCGGAGTTGTTTACGTCGTGGTTGCCGGGTACGGCAAGAATTTGAAAGAACGGCTTAGGGTCGCGCGGTGCGTTTTTTTGTTGCTCGTCATATATGTTGCGCACGGTATTTTGGAGATACCTAAGCGCGTTCGCAACGTCGATAAGCGCGCGCAATTCGGAGTTTTTAGTGAGGTCGCCGGTAAGTATAAGCACGTCGGGACGCTTGTTCGGGTCAGGGTCGTTCGCCGCCGCAATTATCTCACTTATAACCGAACTTAAAATAGTACCGCTTTCCAAAATCAGCTTAGTGTCCGTACAGCTATCGGCGTAGAAGTCCGTATTTTGGTAGTCCTCATCGGAAATATCGCCGTTATACGATTCCGAATACGGAAAATAATGTACGTCGCTTATCTGCACAACGTTCAAAAAATCCGTGAGATTGTCCGCGGCGTCGGCGGAAAAAGTCCCCGCGTATACCGTAAGCCCCAAAAACGCCGCCGCGATAAGCATTAACGCCGTCAAAAGCGTTTGCCTTTTTAAAATTCTGCTTCTCATAACCAAAACTCCCTTATCTTAGATTATAAATTTCCCGCGCGGAAATCTAAAACGTATCGGAATATAAAATTCCCGCGCGCCCGCGCCGTGCGCGGAACATATCTTTAACATTTTAATATATATACCCCGTAAAGTCAACATTACGAAGTAAAAGAAGTGAGGAATGCCTTATGCGCGTTGCATGGGAAAGTGGCGTAAGAGGGTAGGCACCTATAAGGGGACCTTTTCCTCGCCTCTCTGCGACCTACCGCGGTAGGTCGGGTAAATTGCATTGGCAATTTAGCGGCTTGACCTCGCCTCTCTGCACTTATCTCCGCTAACGCTCCGATAAGTGAGTAAATTGCATTGGCAATTTAGCGGCTTGGTTCGACTGCGCGCGTACCGCGCTCCGCTCAAGGTGACACGTGGGGGGAATGCTCCCATTTTGGTGACAGTCTAAAGAACCCGCCTAAAGAACCCGCTCCAATTAGCGTTACAGTGGCCAGTCCCGTCCGGAGAGAGGAAGGTTATTTTTTGCGGCGAATTTTGAAGCGGGCTTCGCAGGCTATTCCTATTATGCCGGCTTCCTTTATGTCGAGCTGGCGAAGCGTTACGACGTAGCTTTCGGAGTCCGGGTTGTCGCCGCGCAACAGAACGCGGTCGTTGTTTTGAGGGAAGTACCGCTTTAGGCGAACGTAGTCGTCATCCATGCGGAACGCGACAATATCCCCCTTTTCCGCGTGGTCTTGCACGCGTATTATGACGAGGGAGCCTGCCGGTATGGTAGGTTCCATTCCGTCGCCGTCGACACGCAAAAAGAAATGCGTCGTTTTGTCGTAGACTGCGTCCGCGCAGTCCCAGACCTGTGTTTCGCCCGCGTCCGTGCTATTAGTATACGGATTGCCCTTTATTTTGTCGTATACGGGTAGGCGTGAGTATTCGGGAAAATTATCGGGGCGGTTTTCGCCGGATTCCGATAATTCCGCCCTACCTATGATATAATCCACGGATACCTTAAACATGTCCGCAATCTTGTGTTTAAGCGCGTCCGGCATGTTGCGTTTGCCCGTTTCGTATTGACTTAACGTGTTTCCGGCTACGCCTAGCTTTGTCGCAAGATGCGCCTGTGTCATTTTGATTCCCTTTCTTAACTCCGCAATTCTGTTTGTCATATTTTGTTTTGCTCCTTAACTCCTCAATCCCGCCGTTCTCCGTCGATATATTTTTTCCGCCGTAAAGCAGCGACTCCTCTCTGTGCAGTCCTAAACCGTTTATTGTTTTTTCTCATATTGTGAAGTATTTAGCCGTCATTTTGCGACCGCGTACTAACTCACAAAAACCGCTTACTTGATAATAATACCACGAATTGAGAAATTTGCAAATATTTTTTTATTTTTTTTCGAAAAAATAAGCAAAATCGCTTGACTTTCTCAATTTGAGATGTTAATTTATTCTCAAATAGAGAAATATACATGTACTATTTTCCGATTTACATTAATACAAAAGGAGAAACCGGCAATAATTGAAAAATGCATTTAAGAAATAACGGAGGTTATGATGCTTTGCCGATGAAAAAACATGACTGACATTAAATTAAATTGGGTGGAAATCCTATTGACGGCGCACAAGCGCATTCCTCAAATAATAGCAGGAATTGAAAAATTGATAGCCGATAAGGCATTAAAAGGTATGTTTGTAAAGAGCGGACCTCTGGTGGAGAGCATAATGCGCGACATAGAGAGCAAAGTTTTGTTGCAACAAATAGAAGAAACGGTGGATTCTGCGTTGGACGTATTGGACTATGAGGAGCGCGGAACCGTTGTCGGGCATATCTGGGGTGAGTCGCACCGTGAGCGTGCGGCGCGCCTTAAGATAGCTTTGCGCACCGTATTCCGTCGCTACAACGCGGGACTTAACAGGATTGCGGTCATTTTGGAGGCGCGCGGATATAACGAGGCGTGGTTTAAGGAGCAGTTTGACAAGCTTGCGTATTTGGTCAACGTCGTCATTTAAGAATTTCGGACTGGTACCGATACCGTATCACCATTCACCAACTTATCAAAGCGGCAATGAGCCGATAAACCGTATCACTATTCACCAACTTATCAAAGCGAAGCGGCGATAAAAGGGAGGAAGCAAAAAAAAGTTTTATTTTGCTTACCGCTCTGCTCCGCGAACTTTTTGCGCAGAACTTCTTTGCATTGTCCACATCTAAGCCGTTGGCGGCGCTACGGTAGCGCCGCCAGCGGAATAAGACGGAATACTATTTAACGTATATTTTTATAGGGAGCGTGTATATAAAAAATTCGCAAATTGGTGAAAGCTTATAAAAAGCGCCCAAAACTATAAACTTACGGCAAAATATAAAAAAATGTTTGACAATACTTTAAATCGGTGATATTATTTTTAAGCTATTAAAATGATGTTACGGTTTTAGTCATTCTCCGCAAGGGGTAAAACCGGATGTTCCGCTTGCGGGGGTGTAGCTCAGTTGGGAGAGCGCCTGCTTTGCACGCAGGAGGTCATCGGTTCGAACCCGTTCATCTCCACCACACTTAGAATAGGTATCCGGTCGCGAATTTAGCGGCACGGTATCTAAGGCGGGTAGCGCCGATAGAAAATAGACGGCAGTCTAAATGAACATAGGATTATAGCTCAGCTGGTTAGAGCACCACCCTGATAAGGTGGGGGTCGGTGGTTCGAATCCACTTAATCCTACCATAGGACACGCCGGAACGCGAAAAGCGTTCCGGCGTGTTTTTTTATGCGGAATGGCGTGACAGTGCGGCAATGTTTCAACGGAAGCCTCCGCATTTAATAAAGTAACTAAAGAAGTGCATACATGAGATTAACACTGAATAAAATTAAAAGCGCGGAATGCAAGTAAATTTTACTACATTCCGCGCTTTTGGGTTATCAGGGTCAAGCGTCACGCTTGCGCGGTGCGACGCGCGAACAAGAGCGAACGGAGGCTCACGGGAAGATCCCGCGGAGGCGGTGGGCGGTAGACATACGTTTAAGGGCGACGATATAAGCGGCGTTACGGAGGGAGCAGCCGAATTGCAGGGAAGCGGCGTAGACCTCATCAAAGGCTTTGTTAAGGATTTTGGCAAGGAAATCATTCACGTTGCTGATGTCCCACAGCACGGCTTGAATATTTTGCACCCATTCGCAGTAAGAAACGGTGACGCCGCCGGCGTTGGCTAAGATGTCGGGAACGATAGTCACGCCGCGTTTAGTCAATATTTCGTCGGCTTCTTTTGTGGTGGGACCGTTAGCGCCCTCGACAATAATTTTTGCCTTGATGTTTTTGGCGTTGGCGGCGGTAATTTGGTTTTCCATAGCGGCGGGAATAAGAATCTCGCAATCGGAGGCGATAAGTTCTTCGTTGGAGATGTGCGTTACGCCGGGCGCGGAATACTCGGTTAAGGGGCGCTTGCCGCCGTCGATAAAGGCGGTTATTTCGGGGATATTAAGCCCGGTGGAAGAGTAAACGCCGCCGGACACATCGCTGACTGCAACGATAGTAGCGCCTTCCTCGGCTAAGAGGAGAGCGGAAATACTGCCGACGTTACCCATGCCCTGAACGGCGATTTTAGCGTCTTTTACGGGCTTTTGGCGGGCAGACAAAATTTGACGGGTGATAATCATGATACCGCGTCCGGTTGCCTCGTTGCGCCCGAGTGAGCCGCCGACCTCAATGCTTTTGCCGGTTACGACGCCGTGAACGGGATAGCCGATATTGGTGCTGTACGTATCCATAATCCAGTCCATCATTTGCGCGTTGGACCCGACGTCGGGCGCGGGTACGTCCTTTTGAGGACCGATTATGGGAATTATGGCGGTGGTGTAACGGCGTGTAACGCGCTCCAACTCGGAGCGACTGAGGGTTTTGGGATCCACCGCAACGCCGCCCTTGGCGCCGCCGTAGGGAATACCAACGACCGCGCATTTAAACGACATCATGCCCGCTAAGGCTTTCACGTCGTCGATGTCGACGTGCTCGTGAAAACGGATACCGCCCTTGCCGGGACCAAGCAAAGTCGAGTGCTGCACGCGGAAGCCTTCGAACACTTTGACGGAACCGTCGTCCATTTTGACGGGGACGGACACCTTTAGTTCGCGTTCCGGGTAACGGAGCGTGACGTATTCATCGGGTTGCATACCCATGATTTGCGCCGCATTATCCATTACTTTCAGGAAGTTATTATACGGATTATACTTTTCTTTAGGCATAGCTTAAACTCCTTTTAATAGACGCATATCTATCTACGCGTTAAGCTTATTTTACGCCTATTTCATGAGAAATTCAAGTGTTTTGAGGTAGTTTAAATACGTATTTTATGGCGGAAAAACAAATGTTTTTTGCCGTCTTGTTAAGCCTTTAGAGTAATGTGTTTTTTTACACCATCGCGTGGGATTGTTCGACAAAAATCGACAAAAAAGGATAAAATAGCCGGCGTTGCACACGTAAGTGAGTAGGGGGACGAAATGAAAAAATTGGCGAACTGTGAAAGGTTCGAATACGCGCCTAAGTGAGGTGGGTAGAAATAAGGTTGACAATCAGTATTAAAATGGTTGACAATTATGCGGCAAAGGTTTACATTTATAAAAAATAACTTTGTTCGGGGTTGAAGACCGATGTTTGAAACGGGTAAAGAAATAAAAGACGGCGCGCGTAAAAGTGTTGCAGCACAAGACGGGGCTTGCGCCGATAGCCGCACAGTGCATAATGAAAATTATACCGAAGCGGATAATACTCTTGCGGACGCACGGCACGGCGGCGCATATTCGAATAACACATTTGTGGACGCACAACACGGTAGTGTATATGCGGATAGCCGTTCGGAAGAGGGTGTTACCGCCGGCGGAAGTTCGTCAATATACGCGGAAGCATCCACTGAAGAAGACCTGTTCGACGACGGAAGCTCGTTCGGCGTATACGCCGAAGCGTTAGCAGTCACGGAGGGTGCCGGCGTTAAAAGGTCCGGGAGTCGGTCGCGGTCGCTTACCAAAAACTTGGCGCTTACCGCGCTATTCACGGCTTTAATCATAGCAGGGACGTTCATAAAGTTCCAGTTATTTATGATACCGCTTACCATGCAACCGGTGTTCGTGACATTAGCCGGGTATCTACTAGGTAAAAAGTACGGCACGCTTTCCGTTGCCGTTTACGTGCTTATGGGGTTAATCGGTATACCCGTGTTCACCGCCGGCGGCGGGTTTCAGTATGTCGTACATCCCACATTCGGTTATCTCTTAGGTTTTATCCTATGCGCGTTCTTGACCGGGCTTATAAGTGAAAAACTTGAGAAAGCCGGGGATTCCGTCCCTAAACGCTACATTAAGCTGCTTATAGCCGGGTTCGTCGGTATGCTCGCCTCCTACGTCGTCGGGCTGCCGTATTTCTTCGTAATCGCTAGGTTTTATCTTAAGTCCGCCGCACTTACCAATCAAGTCATCTTTATGTCCGGGTTCGTAAATACCATCGGTAAGGACATCGTGCTTACCGTGCTTGCCGCCGTACTCGTCTATCGCCTCCGCCCGCTTGTCGCACGTTATATGGGGTGAGTAGTGTGAATGCCCCTGTTCTTTCTTGCGTGTGCAAGAAAGAACCCAAGAAAACGCAAGCTTCGCTTGTTCTTTTTGACACACGTCAAAAAGAACCAAAAAACGTGCAAGCTTGAAGCTTGACACTGATTACTTGAAAAACGCGGTTGACGCAGGATTTTATCCT
>JAITPR010000052.1 GCA_031289315.1 Clostridiaceae bacterium
TTCCCGCCCGGCTTTCTATTGTCAAGGATAAGCGGGAGGGATAAAAAGCAACGTAGTTGCGGTTTATGCTCACGCCCTTGACAAGAACGCCTTTGTATAGTTGCCGTTAGGCGGACGGCAGAATTCGCCGTCCGCCCTTTTTAGGACAAACAAAACGGGGGAGTTAGGGAAAGCTTTATGCGCGTTGCATGGGGTACATGGCGAAAGAGGGTAGGCACCTATGGAGGGGACCTTTCGACTCTGCGTGCTGCGCTCCGCTCAAGGTGACAGTCGGGGGAACCCTCCCCTATACGGTGTGCTGCGCTTCGCTCAAGGTGACACGTGGGGGAAACCCTCCCCTATACGGTGTGCCGCGCTTCTCTCAAGGTGACAGACTTAAGAATCTGCAGCTATTAAAGTGACGGCGCGGAAACGTTATGCATATATCAAGAAATAGTTGGTGCGAAGGGTGGAGCATGTTCCGCTTAACAAAGCAACTTAACAAAGCAACATAAAAGACGATAAGAGAGAGGGTTAACACTAATAAATTTAAAAACGCGGTTGACGCTAAGGAATTATCCTGCGTCAACCGCGTTTTTCAAGTAATTAGGGTCAAGCGTCACGCTTGCACGTTTTTTGGTTCTTTTTGACGTGTGTCAAAAAGAACAAGGCGAGCTTAAAAAATGTCTAAAATAGGTATTGCAATTTATATAAATATAATTTATAATAGTAGGAGCGGATTTGTCGTCCGTGTTTTTCTATTGCCGCATGGCAAAATAAACCGTACGGGGCGCGTAGAGCGTCTTGAAGGAGAATATTATGAAAAAGAGGATTTCATTCATAGCATTGCTTGCTCTTGTAGCGGCGCTTGCATTCGCGCTTGCCGCTTGCGGCGGAGGCGATGAAACATCTAAGCTTGAACAAAGCGATTTTTCCATCGGCATTTCCACGCCGACCGGCGGAAGCGTCATTTATGTGGGCAGCGGTCCGTATCCGCTTAGGGTATTGGACGGCAAGACGGACGTGACCAGCTTCCGCATTGTAAGTGGCAGCGACATTATTTCGTTGGGTAGTACCGAGACCGGCATATGGCAGGTTACTCCGAAGGCGGTAGGCACGGCGGTTATCCGCGGGACGCGCGCCGCCGACGATAAGTACAATGCTAAGGAGAGTCCTGATTTGACGATAGAGGTGAGGAACCCCGAACAGATTGACTTTACCTTCCCGACGGTTACCGAGTTAAGCAGTCAGAGATGGCAGCCGGGCGGCTTCTTGTTCGACATAGAGGCAGTTGGCGGTAGCGGTAACGGCGCGTTTACCTACGCGGTAATAATGGGACCCGCCGAATTGGTCGGTACCCGTACCATAAAGGTTCTCAACCATACTCAAGACGGAGAAAGCCCGATAATAGTCACCGCGACAAAGGCGGCGGACGGAATATATCCGGAAAAAACACAGACGTGTACCGTTAATATATTAAAGGCGCAACAAGGGGCGCTTTCCATAGCGCCGCGTACGAATATAACCGTGCATTCCGGTGATTTCAATCTTGCACTTAAAGACGGTGAAGAGGGAAGCGGAACCGGCACGTATACTTATAATTATGCGGGCGGTCCCGTTAGCGTAACCGCCGGCGGGCTGGTTCATGTGACTGGATACGGCAGAGCGCAATTTACCGTTACGCGTGCCGCCGACAGCGATTATGAGGAAAAGACCTCCGCGCAATTGGAAATCAACATAGGATACACTCCGCAGGCTACGCCCGTCATTATCGAGGATATTGCGCCGATAACCTTTAATCCCGCCGTTTCGCAATCGGTTACAGTGCGCGCTTCCGGCGGCGATGGTTCACTTGCGTATGAAATCTATATATTGGACGAAACCACTGGCATTGCGACAAAGGCTCCCATGCTTGATAGCTCAAGCGCTAGCATAAGCATAACCGGCGCCGGCAATATAAAGGTTTACGCGGTAAGACTGGGCAACGACGACGGCTTCGAGGATGCCGTGTCGGAGGTATACACGATAATCGTAAATAAGGCGGCACAAGCGTCGTTGACGGCTTCCGCGGGGACGCTTACCACCTATCAATATACGAACGGATTGGTCTTAGACTTAACCGTGACCGGCGGTAGCGGCGAAGGCGCGATAACCTACGTCATTACCGAAGGCGCCGAATTCGTGACCGGAGATATTGCGGACGGCGAAGCTTTAGCCGGTACGTCAATCGCCGTTGCCGGAGCGGGTACAATTAAATTTAAAGCGGTAAAAGCCGGCGACAACGATTATGCCGCTGCAGAGTCCGCGGTGGTGACAATCACCATTACTAAGGGTACGCAACAAGCGCCGGTGTTCGGTAGCATTGGATTGAAATATTACGGCGACGCGCCGTTCAATGTTACCGCGACGGGCGGAGAGTCGACCGCCGCCATAGTGTATTCGGTTGAGAGCGGCGATGCGTTTATCGTTTTATCCGACAATACGGCGACGATATTGGGCGCCGGTGCGGTTGAACTTGGTGCGTACAAACCCGGCGACGCAAACTGGGAGGACTCCAATTTGGTTACCGTTAACTTCACCATAGAAAAGGGTTCTCAAGCGGCGCTTACGGTAAGCATAGAAGAAGAAGCGGTGTTGCGTTACGGCGAAGGCGGATTTACAATCATTGCGGAGGGTGGCTCCGGAACGGGCGCGGTTACATTCGTGGTAAAGGCGGCATATGACCAAAATATTATCACGCTTAGCGGTTCCGCCGCGACTATAATAGGTGTTGGAGGGACTATTGTCGTCGTGACAAAAGCGGGCGATAGCAACTATAACGAAGCAACGGAGGAAATAAACGTTACTATTGGTAAGGGTGTACAAGACATTTCCGTGAGCTTGCCCGATGACGCGGTATTATTGCCCGGAAACTCCTTCGATTTGGTCGTTGAAGGCGACCGTAGCCTATTGGGTGCGTGGGACATTGAACTTAACGAGGATTCCGCCGGAAAAGACACCATCTCTATTAACGGCTTAACGGTGACGATTTTAACTTCCGGGTTGGTCGGTATTACCGTTCAAAAAGCCGGCGACGGTTTGTGGGAAGACTCCAACATAGCGGAACTTGAGTTTAGGATAAAGGATTTACAAGAGGACTTGACCGTTGCTGGAGCCGGTGTGGAATTCACGCCCGCCTTTAACGAAAACGGCGATCTTGAATTAACCGCCGTGTTTACAATCGCGGTGGGCGGCGGTACCTTAAGACCTAGCGAAGACGCCGTTATATTGCCTATAGGGATATTCGCGTATGATGACGGTGATTCGGATACCGCTTCCGTTTTGGTCGATTTGGTTGACTTTATCGAGTTTTCCAACGACTTAAACAAGTATATCTATGAGATTACAATAAACTGGTCGCTGACCGCAAGTGAGGTCGTTTCGGGCGACTACTTCAAGTCGGTGTTTATCATCGCTACAATCGGCGGCAATGAATACTACGTGGACGTAGACAGCGAGCCGTTTGAACTTAGCTTCAACGATTTTATCGTAAATGCAAAACAAAACGCCGCGAAAGAGATTAACGCGTATTACGAAGGGCTTGATGTGAGTAATTGCGGTTCGTCGGAGTTAAACTCCTTAGAAACAATTAAAAACACTGCGCTAACCGATATTGAAAGCGTTACCGAAGATGGCTTAGGCGTGGCGCTTACGCCCGCAGATGTGTACGACGCTCTTATTACGTCTCAAATCACGGCAATAAATAATATTTTGGCAACGGTAAAGATTAATATGGATGGTATCATATCTAATGCAATCGGAGCTTAATCCGAATAAAAGACATGGAAACCGAAGCTTAAATCGGTTTTGATAAGGCAAACGCCTGAGCGTAAAAATGCTTTGGGCGGGTGAGACGGCAAAAAATAAAGGAAGCATATCCCAAAATAACCAAAGAAAGGCAAACGCCGCCGCGCTAATAAATAGTGCGACGGCGTTTGTTATATGCCCGTGAGGGCAGTTATTATGCCGTTTGTACGGCGGGACGCTTCGCGCAGGGTGCGCACGGCGTTTCATAGGTTATACTTTGTGCCGTATCGCCGTATTTTGACGGTGGATAACCTTATCTCCGATTACAGCCTATCCCAAAGATTTTATGCGGTAAGCCGCATTACAGCCTATCTAAGGGGTGTTTTATTTTAATGGGTGGTGTTTATGCGGTAGGTATTCCCATTTCTTACAACCTATCCAAAAGAGAGGTAAGCACCTTTATGTGGATTTCCTCATCTAAAATAATTCTTTCTATCAAGCGTTTGACCTGTTCGTTTTTTAATACTAGCAGGGTTTTTTCGTAGTTGTAAATGGCTTCCTCCTCCGTTTTTATGTCCAGTAACAGCAGTCGTGACGGGTCGCCCGCGTAGTTTACAAAGGTGCCGTTCCACGGGTAGTTGACGCCGCCGAATACCGGATACCCGCCTAGCTTTGCTATTGCCGTTCCCAAATAGGAAAGGTGGTGCATTTCTACCATGGCTATTCTACGCAACGTATTGGATATTTCCGCATCGTCATACTTTATAAAGCTTTGAAATATATATTGAGCTATCGCCGTGTATTCGCCGCCACGCCCCGCGTAGTCGTTCATGAGCTTTTTTGCCTCGGTCGGCTGTTCCACTTCGTCTATTTCGGGATAGGGCAAGTCCGACGACAATTTAAGCTTAGAGTTTTCCATTCCGTATCTCCCGAAACATTGTATGCTAAAGGAGCGCCAAAAGTGTTAAAAAAACGATTTTATTATTAGTGAGTGGTACAATCCGCGCAGACGACTTGCTGGCTAAGAAAATCTTTTTTGCTCTTTTTAGTCTAAAACCGCCTGAAATGCTCGTCCGTAGCGGTGCTACGAACTGTGCTTTCAGACAATTTTATCCTTAAAAATAGCCCGAAAATATTTTGTCACCGCGAACTGTCCGCACCCTATTTACTTTTAACAATTTACGTGTTAAAATTATACGTATGAGGGAAAACTCTGAAGGACAAAAATTAGGATTGATTTTAGAGGGAGGCGGCGCAAAGGGCGCCTTCCATATCGGCGCGCTTAAATTGTTGTTTGAACGCGGCTATCACTTTGACGGCATTGCCGGCACGTCTATAGGCGCGCTCAACGGCGCGTTTGTGGCGGAGGACGCCGGGCTTGATAAGGCGATGCTGTTTTGGGACGATATAGGACCGTCCGATTTTTTGGACATCGACGACGAAACCTTTGCAAAATACGTCACCGGAGAAAAGCCGATTGACCGCTCCGTGATTGCGTACATAGGGCGGCTGTTGCCGGTTATAGGGCGCGAAAACGAAATCATTTCCGTGCGCATGCGGGAGTTCCTTGCTAAGTATATCGACGAGGAAGCCGTGAGAAATAGCGGCATAGATTTTGGGATAGTCGCGTATTCCGTGTCGGATTTTAAAGCCGTCGAGATTATGAAAGAGGAAATGCCGGAAGGTGAACTGGGGGATTATATAATAGCAAGCGCTAATTTCCCCGTGTTTAAGTTGTACGACATCGGCGGCAAGCGCTTTACGGACGGCGGAATATGGGATAATCTACCTATCAATTTGTTGGCGCGCAAGGGCTATAAACGCATGTGCGTCATCCGCACCGGCACAAAACCGCCTAAGCGTAAGCTTGAATACGGCGATTTAGATTTGACCTACATAGTTCCCTCCGAAAAGCTTGGTTTGGCTATGGTGTTTACGCGGCAGGTCGTGGAACACAACATGATGTTGGGGTATTTTGACGCCATGCGCGCGCTTGACGGGCTTAACGGAAAAAACTTTTATATCGCGCCGTGTGCGGACAATGCCGGTAAGGAACTGTTGGAGAAAATGCCCGTACAGTTTTACGTATATCTTTTAAACGCGCTCAAGCGCGCGCCGTCCTCCGAACAAGGCAAAAATGCAGGAGTGGTTGAGGCGATTATCAGAGATGCGCTGGACATGCCGGAACGGTTTACGTCAACTCAAGTGCTACTAAACTTTTTTGAGCTTTTCGCACTTATTTTCAAGCCGGAAAAATTCCGCATATATGAATTTGCGGATTTTGTGACGGCATCGTCGGAAGCCGCTTCCGATTATATCTTTGACAGAGAAAACTTTTTTAAGAGAGTTAAAGCGGTAAAAAACGACGCTCTTAAAGAAATATTTTACGCGTTCGCGGTGCATTTCTGCAATAGATTGCGTCTAGACCCTTGAGTGAGAATTTACGGCGGGGTAAACCTAATGCGGAACGGACTACGTGAACAAACCGTTGAACATAATTACCGTGAAAACCGACGAACCCATAATATGAGCCGCGAAAACCTTAAAACGGGTGAGTACGGCGGCGGGGTAACCCAACCGCGGATTGTCCACACCGAAAGCACCTAATGTGCGTTGACTTCGACGGTTTGGAGGAAATTTATTTCACCGAACCTGTCCGGCTACGCGCCCAAATACGGAATTATTTTAAATGAAATTGCTTTTACTTGACTCAAACAGCTTGGTAAACCGTGCGTTCTATGCGCTTGGTACTTCCGCATCGCTTGCGACAAGGGACGGACGTCCTACGGGAGCCGTGTTGGGCTTCATGAACATGCTGTTGAAACTCATAGACGAGGAGAAGCCTACGCACATAGCGGCGGCTTTCGACCTTAAAGGTCCCCTTATACGCCACGACATCGCTCCCGATTACAAGGGGACGCGCAAGCCCATGCCGGACGAATTGCGGTTGCAAATAGAGCCGCTTAAGGAGCTACTGGGCAAGATGGGCATTACCGTGCTGTCCTTGCAGCGCTACGAGGCGGACGACGTGATCGGTACGGCGGCGGCAGTGGCGGAACGCGAAGGCGTGAATACGGTAATAGTCACCGGCGACAAGGATTGTTTGCAGTTAATAAGCGAAAAAACCGCCGTGTTTTTGACTAAATCCGGCGTGCGTGAGTTGAAAAAGTACGGGCTTGAGGAGCTTAAGGAGTACGGGTTCACGCCGGAAAGCTTTATAGATTATAAGGCGCTTGCGGGGGACTCGTCGGATAATATTTCCGGCATACCCGGTATCGGGGAAAAAACCGCGCGCGATTTACTTTCCGAATTCGGTTCGCTCGACGTCATACTTGCCTCGTACGAAAAAATGACCGGGGCTAAACGCGTCAAAATAGAAAACGGTAGGGAAGCGGCGCTTAGGTCTAAGCTGCTTGCCACGATAATACGGGACGTACCCGTCGACATAGACTTTAAAAAGCTTGCGTTCAAGGCGGAATACGGCGCGGAATTTTTAGCGGGGCTTCAGGCGTTGGAGCTGACCGGAATTATAAAAAGACTGAAGCTCTCTACCGGCGGCGCGGGCAATGCGTACGGCGCGGGCAATACGGGCGATATCGCAAATGTGTACGGCGCCGGCGGTGCGGTCGATACTGGAAGTGTGGACGGCACGGATGACGCAGGCGGTGCGGGTAACACGGGCGGAGCGCGGACGGTTGCTTCAAGAACGGTTGAGTTAATATCCGTATCGAAAATCGAAGACATGATGCGAATACTCTCTGATTGCGACACGGTGGCGCTCATTGCAGACGGGGAAATCCGCTTCGCTACGGACGCCGCGCGCGAATACGCCGTCGATATAAATTTGGATTTATTCGGGGAGGGGCTGGACTACGACACCGCCGTGGCGGCGTTGCTTGACGCCGTGCGCGGTAAGTTCGTGATAGCCTTCGACGTGAAGTCGTTTATGCACAGAGGCGGCGTGGAAACGGTTTCCGGCGGGTTCTTCGACTGCATGCTTGCCGCACACCTTGCGGGGGGTTCGCGTCCCATGCGCGAGGTCGAGCAAGCGGTAAACGCTTACGGACTGCGAAAGCGCGCCGCCGACCTATTTGTGTTGCGCGACATCCTATCCGAAGAGCTTGTGAAGCTTAATTTAGACGGAGTGTTCCGCGATTTGGAAACGCCGCTCATACGCGTACTCTTCAACATGGAACAGCGCGGCTTTACCGCGGACGCCGGGGAATTAAGGGAATTGGGCTTAAAATACGAGCGTGAATTATCCGATTTGACCGCGGAAATCTATCGGCTTGCGGGTATGGAATTCAACATAAATTCGCCCAAACAGTTGGGGGAAACTCTGTTTGAAAAGCTTTGGTTGCCGCACGGTAAGAAAAATAAGTCGGGCGGTTACAGCGTCGACTCCGATATTTTGGAGGGGTTGGCGGCGGCGCATCCGGTTATACCGTCGATTTTGCGGTACAGAAAAATTTCTAAGCTTAAATCCACCTATGCGGACGGGCTTTTAAAGCTTATCGGCGCCGACGGAAAAATACACACCTCCTTTAAACAGTGCATAACGACTACCGGCAGGCTGTCTTCCGTGGAACCTAATTTGCAGAACATACCGACGAGAAACGCCGAAAGTAAGGAAATACGGCGTGCGTTTAAGGCATCGGAGGGCAGAATTTTGGTTTCGGCGGACTATTCGCAGATAGAGCTTAGGTTGCTTGCGCATTTCAGCGGCGACGAAAGCTTAATCGACGCGTACAATAAAAACGCCGACATTCACGCGTTAACCGCGTCGGAAATTTTCAATGTGCCGCTTGACGCGGTTACGTCTACCATGCGTAAGAATGCAAAAGCCGTGAACTTCGGCATAATTTACGGCATAAGTGCGTTCGGGCTTTCGGAGGACCTATCCATGCCGGTAGCCGCGGCAAGAGGGTTTATAGAGCGTTATTTTAACACTTATCCGCGCGTTAAGGAATTTATGAATTCTAATATCGCTTACGCTAAGGAACACGGTTATGTGAAGACTTTCGGCGGACGCATACGTTCGATTCCGGAGGTCAGTTCCGCAAACCACAACTTGCGCAGCTTTGGTGAGCGCGCCGCCATGAATATGCCTTTGCAAGGCGCGGCGGCGGATATAATAAAAATAGCCATGTTAGGTATAGAAAAACGGCTTTCCGGCAGGAAATCGGGGCTTATATTGCAGGTACACGACGAACTAATCGTCGACGCGGCAAAGGACGAAGTCGAACTGGTTAAGGACATAATAAGAGAAGAAATGGAGGGCGCGGTAAGCTTCCGTGTTCCGCTTCTCGTGAACGTAGAGGTAGGTACCGAATGGGCGTAAGCAATCGCTAATCAATCGGTGACGGCGCGATAAAGAGTATGCGGCGGCATAAGCAATCGCTACGATTGAGTAAAAAAGTATGCGGCGGCATAAGCAATCGCTACGATTGAGTAAGAGAGTGTGTGACGGCATAAGCAACCGCCAAAATTGAGTAAGAGAGTGTGTGACGGCGTAAGCAACCGCCACATTAAGCAAAAGAGGATGTGTATATGAAAATTGCGGTTACCGGAGAAATTGGCAGCGGTAAATCTGTCTTTATGGAGCTTGCGGAGGCGTATCCCGCGTTCGCGTGTTTTTCGGCGGACGCGATAAACGCCGGGCTGTTGAGCGATTCCGCGTATTTGGGACGCTTGCGCGTCGCTTTTCCGGAGGCTTTTTCCGACGGTGTTTTTTCAAAGGCAACGCTGTCCGATATGATTTTTAAGGACGCGGTAAAACGCAAAAAGCTTAATTCGATAGCTCATCCCGAAATTGCCGCGCTAACGTTGCGCTTGACCGCCGAAGCCGAAGCACGCGGAAAAATTGTACTTATGGAGGTTCCGCTGTTGCTAGAAAGCGGAATAGAGGAAATTTTTGACAAGATAGTGTTGATAAAGGCTCCTGCGGAAAGCCGCGCGGAGAGGATTACCAAACGCAGGGGAGTCACGCCCGTGCAAGCCTTAGCCCGCATACGGAGCCAAAATCAGGATACCGTCGTGGAGTCGTTTGCGGATATTGTTATCGAAAACTACGGTTCGTTGGACCAGTTCCGACTGAAGGCATTGGCGGTTTTGGACGCGCTTTCACGCGGAGCTTAAATTGTCGGATGCGGGCAATTTGCGGCGAATTATCCGCGCCCAAATTGTCAATACCCAAATTAAAAACCGGCTTAAACCGCATAGGTTTAGGCGCTATATAAAAAACGGAGTGTGTACAATTCGCGGGGACAAAATATTTTTTTGGCTGGCAAGTCGTAACCGCAGGTTGTCCACTCCCTAACAACATCTAGGGGGTATTCGCGCTCCCTTAAGCTACTGGAGGATATGTAAAATGAGCACATTAATTATCTATTATTCCTATTCGGGAAACACTCGCAAAATAGCCGAAGCCTTGGCGGTTGAAAAGGCGGCGGATTTGACGGCAATAAACGACGAAAAAAGACCGGGCAAATTCAAGGCGTATTCGTCGGGTTGCCTTAAGGCGTTGAACGGTCAAGGGTGGGCAATTCAGCCGCTCACCGTCGATTTGGGCGCCTATGACGAAATAATTTTGTTGACGCCGATATGGGCCGGCAATGTACCTCCGGCGGTAAACTCCGCGCTGGAATTGCTTCCCGCCGGCAAGGAAGTGTCTATAAAAGCCGTTTCCGGAAGCGGTTCAAGTAAGTGTGTCGACAAGCTACGCGCCGTCGTGGAAGGCAAGGGCAGCACGCTTGCCGCGTTCGAAGACATAAAATCTTAAGAAAAAACGAGCGCAAAATTTACGACCGACGTAAAAAAACGGCGGTCGCAGAAACATTGCGCCCGCCGTAAAAATACTTATGTACCGGCAACCGCTTAATGCGTCCGCTTACCACTCGTCGGCGACCTCCGAAAGGGGTTCGCGCGGCGGGTCGGCGGCGGCACGCGCCACACGCGCCGATACCGTTTTGATTTCGGCTTTCAATTTTTCAACGAGTTTTTTCATTTCCGGGCTTTGCTCCATGAGGCGTTGAGATTCGCTTTTGAATTGGCGTTCGGCATCGCCGCCGTTGTCGCGGCGTTGCAAACCAAAGTCGGAGGTAAGCAATTTTTCCAACTCGTGGGCGGTATTCACCACGACGTTTTCCATTGACAAAACGTCGCTTTCAAAATGATAGCGTTCCTTCAATTCCTCGTAGGCATTCGTCCATTTGGCTTGAAAAATTTTTAAGCGCTCTATTTCCAATGCGTATTGAAGCTTCAAATCCAACATCATTTCGTTTGATTTTTCCGTCGCCGCCAAAAGACTTGTTTTTATTTCGTCCTCCCGTTTTTGCAGATTCTTCACTTCAACGCAAAGCGTACGGTTCTCTTGCAGTAAAATCTCGCGGTTTTTCTGCGCTTCCATCGCCGCGGCGTCCGTTTTATTTTTTTCGCGCTTTATGTAGTCCTCTACCTCCGGCACGGAGTATCCCTTTTTTGTGATATTAAACATGTAATTTCCGCGTGTTTTCTTAGCTTCTTTTTTATCGTTTTTTTCGCGTTTCATGTGCCTTTGCCTCCCGCAAATTTGGTTGTCCACACCCGTATATTACCTTAAATACGCCCGCGAATTAAGTCAATTTTACGGCTTTAAAACCGTATTTTGGCGAAACCGTTAAAAAAATACCAGATAAGCCGATTTTGTCACCGCTGATTGTCCACACCCTACTTAGATAAAGAGGTTCACGCCCGCGTTGTATAAGCATATACTTATATGCGGAACTTGAAAAAGATTCCGCGTGTTGCGATAAAAGTCGCCGCATTGTCGGTAAAAAACGGGGTACGGCAAAAGCCGTCTTGTCGGTTTGAAACGGCTGTCGTGTCGCGGCAAAAACCGCCGTCTTGTCGGTTGAAATGCGCCGGATACGGCGGCACGGAGGGAATAAGCATGGTGATTACGTTTAAGCCGGGCGACGGCTTTTTATCGGTTAACGGTACGCACTGCGACGGGAATTGTGAGTTCAAGCTTGAGGCGGGCGCGCGCGTTTGTGTGGTGCGGTTTCCTCTAAAGCGCGGATTTTTGCCGATTAGCGCGGCGGTTGAGGTCGCTTGCGGTAAGCCGGTTTGCGACTGCGATTCCGTTGAGTTTACGGAGATTTCCGATGACGTGTTCATTGCCGAGTTCATAGCCGAAGAAATGCGTGAGTACCGTCCGCCGCAAGCCGTTCTTCAAGAGCAGCTGTCCGTGTCCGGCATGCCGCATCTTGTAACCGTGTTTCGCGATACGCGGCTTAGGGCAATCATGGAAAATGCGCGCGGAAGTGAGACCTTCGACCTGCCCGACTTAACCGCTCCGCGGTTATTCCTCCGAACGGTGTCCTTCGGCGTGCTGTCCATAATAACCGGTATCACGGCAAAAAATAAAAAATATTTGCGCTTGCTGACCTATGACGGCGCGTGCAAAAGTATTTTCGAAGCCGAATGTGACGATTTGGTGTTTGACAAAAACACTTTTACGGCGGTTACTAAAAAACATGATATGCTTGGGCGCGCCGTGTCGGAAACGTACAGCTTTAACGACGGTAAGTTCGAAAAACTCAATACCGTTTTCGCCTATGAAAACGATCGCATTTACCCGGCGGAGCTGCTGCCGTATCTGTTCTTCGAAGCGTTTTCATCAGGCGACAACGCCAAAATCGAAAAGTACTTAAGCGCTGATCTCAAAAAGAGCGCCGGGTATCTCAAGGAGTATATAACGCCGTTTGAAAAAATTGTTCCCGAGTATTCCGGCGGCGATAACGAGATAGCCGTGCTTGTGCGCGGAGAAAAATATAAAAAAATTACCCGGTACCGCTTCGAAATCAAAGACAATAAAATAAGTAATTTCTTTAGGGTGTGAGCGCTCTTGTTCTTTTGCTACGCGGCAAAAGAACCAAAAACGCGCAAGCTTGAAGCTTGACACTGATTACTTGAAAAACGCGGTTGACGTAAAAATTTATCATTTTTACGTCAACCGCGTTTTTAAATTTATTAGTGTAAATCCCCAGTCTAGCGTTCTTTAGTTACCCTTTCCGGTGTCTTTACTTAATACCAAAAATTAGGCTATGTTCCTTAATTATTTTTGCGTATCTCTATAATACCGAAATCAAACAGTCGGCTTTTAGTTGCTTTTTCATTTTTATACGGTTGTCACATGTGTCCGGTATTGCAATTATTACCCGTTTATGTTATGATATAAGTAAGATAAATCAACGAGGTGCAAATGTTGAAAAAGCAAATTAAAATTGCGCCGTCGCTCCTGTCTGCGGATTTCTGCGCGATGGGCGAGGCAATGAAAAATCTTAAAGCTTGGGGCGCGGATTACGCGCACTGCGATGTGATGGACGGCGTGTTTGTGCCGAACCTGACCTTCGGTATGCCCATGGTAAAAGCCCTGAAAAAATGCGCGCAAATTCCGTTGGACGTACACCTCATGATTGTAAAACCGGAAAAATACGTCATGCAGTTCGCCGACGCCGGCGCGGATATTATAACTTTTCACCCCGACGCAAGCGAAAAAACAGGCGCCGCCCTAAAGGAAATTAAAGCGCGCGGCATAAAATGCGGGCTTGTCCTCAACCCCGATAAGCCGCTCTCCCTGATTGAACCCTACCTTGAGCTTATAGACATGCTCGTGATTATGAGCGTGTACGCCGGCTTCGGAGGGCAGTCCTTTATTCGCGATAGCCTTGCCAAAATAGGAAAAGCACGCGCGTTGCTAAATGCCGCCGGGCGCTCCGACGTGGATATAGAAGTGGACGGCGGCGTGGGCGAGGGTAACGCCGCAGATATTTTGTCCGCCGGCGCAAATGTGCTCGTGGCCGGCTCCGCCGTGTTCGGCTCTCCCAATCCGCCTAAAACAATATCGGCGTTGCGCGGCGCACTCGGGTAAGTTATACGTTGCCGCCTAAAACAATATCGACGGTGCGCGGTATGCACGGATTGGAGTGCTTTAACCGGAGCAAAGCCGCGCGGCACGTGGGAACGGTTTCGCAATTAGTGTGACGGTTAAATATACAGCGGAGTGGAGCAAAGTCGCGCGGCGCGTGGGAACGGTTTCTAATAAAAGCCGCCAAATCTACATGTCCGACGGAGTTAATTACGCAACCACTATTCTAAACGGGCTTCTAACAGCGCATATGAGTAGAACTGAAAAAACAAAGCACATAAATTAATAAATGATTAAATTAACAGAAAAAGAAATTATTCAACTATGGGCTGAGAAGTGTAAAAAAGCCGCTCTCGTATTAAACGGGTCGGATTTACCCGGCTGTTTTTTTGAGTATTTCATCGTTGCGGCGGACGGCGCTTACGATAAATTGAAGTGTCCGGTTTCCGCCGTCATCGGTGATTTTGACTCGTCCGCCTTAAAAGCGGAGGATATTCCCGATACGGTGGAGGTGGTTAAGCTGGACGCGATAAAGGAAATGACCGACGGCGAAGCCGGGCTTGATTATATTCTAAGCCGCGGGTACAAGGATATTACCGTTTACGGCGCGCTTGGCGGGCGGCAAGACCACGTTATTTATAATCTTACCCTTTTGGCGATTGCCGATAAACACAAGGGCGTAACCGTCCGCGCCGTCGGCGGCGGCACCGAAGTGAGGTTCATCTCCAAACGTAACCCTAATTTTAAAATGTCCGTAAATGTCGGTACCGTCGTTTCTATAGTTCCCTTTTCGTCGCGTGTGCATATAATGGAAACGAAAGGGCTGTTTTACCCCCTAAAGGATGAGGATTTGCTGAAAAAGTCGACGCGCGGGATTTCTAACGCCGCGGTTGATACGGAAATCAAAATCTCACTCTCCAAGGGTGAAGCGTTTGTCTTTGTAATAGCCGGTTGAACGCGCACGGCAACAAAATTACATAAGGGGGGCTTCGCATAAACGCGAACTCCTATCCGGTTTTATCGTATATTTACGGTTTTTACCGCCGTTGTATCGCATTTAGGGGGAGTTTCGCATAAACGCGAAAGCCTACACGGGTTTTACCGTATAGTTAACGGTTCCCTATCGCAAAAAAAGTTTTGTTTCGCGCCGCTGTTTCTGTAAGGCTTTACGCAGAATGGGAGTGTACAATCCTCTATGACGACTTGCTGCCTAAGAAAATCTTTTGTCACCGAGAACTGTCCACACCCCGCAGAATCTTAACGGGAGGTAAAACGCATTGTTGAAAATCGTTTGTATAAATCCGCCAAGGATTATAAAAAGCGTTTTGAAATTGTTCCGCAGACGCGACCGCAATCGCGAACCGGGTATAAAGTAGATTTATTTCTTGCATGCGCACTTAGATACGGGCGGCATGCACATTTAACTGTATCTCTCTGCTCCTTGTCAATACAGAAAAAATTTTCCGTCAACTTCCGATTTTTTTGTTGCGTAAAATACGGAATGATGTTATAATCTGTACGCTATAGAAATAAGAGAGGTGAAAAAACCTATGTCAAGAGTATGTGTGATCTGCGAAAAGGGTCAGGCGACTGGTAATAAGGTCAGCCACAGCCATCGCAAAACTAGAAGAACTTGGGGGGCGAACGTCCACATGGTTACTTTTAAAAATCCCGACAACACTGTTGAGAGGGGCTATGTTTGCACGCGTTGCATGAGAAGCGGTAAAATCAACCGTATATAAACTAAGAGCGCGGTTGACTTTTTGCGGCTTTTTGCATGTTTTAAATGCGGAAGCGGTTTAAGCGTTTGGCGCTTGCGGGGCTTCTCCGTTTAAGCGGAAGCAGTTCCTCCGTCGTGTAGTACAATTTATGTTACCCAAAATCAAAACCTCCCTACACGGGAGGTTTTCACGTTCACGGAAGGCCTAGCACACTTAAGTTTACAGACGGAAGTAACTAAAATACCGAAAGAGAGAGGATTTACACTGAATAAATTTAAAAACGCGGGTGACGCTAAGGATATAATCCTGCGTCAACCGCGTTTTTCAAGTGATCAGGGTCAAGCGTCTTGGCGTGTGATTTTGAACCTCACAAAGTTTTAAAGCAGTTATTTCTTGCGCATGCAAGAAATAACTCTACTAAATGTCTGCAAAGGGCACCGGGGGAGTCTGCTAGTAATATTGCGCCGGAGAGGCTTTTATAATAAGCCGTGCAGCTAAAATGTGTTAAAAATTCAACATAAACGGGAAAAATTCGTTAGTTGCGGAAAAAAAATGAAAATTTATCCATTTATTTCGTTTATATCCTTGCAAGTTTGCATATTTTGGTGTAAGATAACATTGCCTTGTTATAGCCGTGCATATGTTTACACGATGTGCGCAATAATCGGGTAGGGATAATTTGCGGTGACAAAAGATTTTTTTAACCGGCAAGTCATCACCGATAGGTGTCGACACCCTAATAATCTAGCGATAAAAACCGCGTCTTACGGCATTTCCGTGACGGCGCTAAAACTCCTAAAAACATATACGTTTTGGGAAAAAGAGGGGAAACCTCGGGTTGTGAGCGCGCGTCCCCTCTCCGATTGTTCCCGCAAGCCACTTCTTTGGTGTTGCGGGGTATTGCTAGCGCGTAAAACCTTTGCTTGACGGAGCCTAAATGTCGCTGGTAACCTCGAATATTTTCGGTAAGATTTCGATTTCGGACGAAGCCGTCGCTATTGCGGCAAGTCAAGCGGCAAGCGAATGCTACGGCGTCGCTGAGCTTGTTTCTAGACGGCTTTCGGATAGCTTTACGGAGCTTCTTAACCGCAAAGCCCCCGGAAAGGGCGTGAAAGTCCACACGATTGAAAACCTTATATACATTGACGTTTACGTTACATTGATATTAGGCGTGAACGTTGAAGCCGTTAAAAGCTCAATTGAAAGTACCGTTCGCTACAGCGTGGGGACATTTACAGGTATGCGCGTGCAGCGCGTAGGCGTAAATGTGGTCGGTATCAAGGTTTAAATTTAAGAATTAGGGTACGGACAATCCTCGGTGACGACTTGCTGTACCCAATAATTAGTGTACAATTTGTGTTATGCTAGTGGGCGCCAAAAGGCGTTTGTGTATACCAAGCCATACGGAAGCTTTAGGCGGAAAATAAACTTTTAGGTTTAGGTTTAAAGTTATCTTGTAGCGTAGAGGACGGCAACCCCGCGCGTTTTTTAAAAACGTGCGGAGGGATTGGGTGCTAAATGCGCCCTAAAGCCGTTCGAGAGCCGACGGTTTTCCTTGCATTATGCGGGAAAAAGCGTGTTTCGCGGTTAACGCGTCCGCGCGAACCCGGCTTCTTGCGGGAGTGGACTTATCCCCCTCAACCGAAGTAAATGTCAAAAGCCGCGCGTGGCGGAGGAATTTTCCCCTTGCCGCCGGCGGAAAAAGACGTTTGACTACAGACCGATTAACGGCATAAAGCCGGTTCATATAATGACGGAATTAAACGGACAAATATTACTTGACATGTTAGACGGAGGCTTGCGCGGTCTTTCTTATCATAGGAAGCTCGTGGACGCTTTAAACGTGTTCCCCGTTCCCGACGGCGATACGGGTACTAACATGACGCTTACCCTTAAAAGCGCGGTTGCAGAGGCGCATACCGCGGACGTTTCGACGATTGCCGACGTTGCGTTAAAGTTTTCTAAGGGTGCGTTAAAGGGGGCGCGCGGCAACTCCGGCGTCATACTTTCGCAGATAATTAAGGGCTTTGCAGTGGCGTTTGTCGGCAAAGAAACCGCTACCTCGCACGACTTTGCGGAGGGCATGAGAAAGGGCACGGAAATTGCCTATGCCGCTGTTACAAGACCTAAAGAAGGCACCATTTTAACCGTTATACGCGTCATGGCGGAAGCCGCCACCGAAGTAACTAAGAAAAAATCCTCTGAAATCGACATAATAAAGCTATTTGACGAGATTCTTGCCGCGGGTGAAGAGGCGTTGCGTCTTACTCCGGAACAGCTTCCCGTTTTAAAAAGCGCCGGCGTTGTGGATGCCGGCGGAAAGGGGCTTTTGTCGGTGTTCGAGGGCTTCCGCACCATACTTATCGGCGGCGAAATGCCGGAGGGCGAAGCCGACGAGGAACAGGAAGCGGAACACGAAAACGAGCAGCCGGATTTGGATGCGTTCTCAGATGAACACGATTTAGAGAATATAAAGTTTGCATATTGCACTGAATTTTTCATAATTAACCTAAATAAAGCGACGACTACCGACGACGTAGACCAGTTCAGAGAGGCATTAATGAACATAGGTGACTGCGTTTTAGTGATAGGCGATTTGCAGCTTGTCAAGGTTCACGTGCATACCAACGAGCCGGACAAGGCTTTCAGATACGCCCTGCAAATGGGTGAGCTGTCCGGTGTAAAGGTGGAAAATATGCTGGAGCAGAACCGTGCGCTAAAGGCGCGCGCGGAGGAAAAACGGCAAGAGGCGCTGTCACAGAGAAAGGACAACGCGCTTATAGCCATTTGCGCCGGCTCCGGGTTTGAGATGATTTTTAAGGATTTGGGCGTGGACGAGGTGATAGAGGGCGGTCAGACCATGAACCCCAGCGTCTTTGATATTTTGAACGCGGTTAACCGTGTCAACGCAAACCGCGTTTACGTTTTCCCCAACAATAGCAATATTATTTTAGCCGCAAACCAAGTCAAGGACCTCACCAAAACGGAGGTCGTTGTGGTGCCGACTAAAAATGTACCGCAGGGCATAACGTCCGTGCTTGCCTTCATGTCGGAGAGCGGCGCGGAGGAAAATCTCAAAAACATGGAGGAGGCAAACGCCCGCGTAAAGACGGGTCAGGTCACCCACGCCGTGAAAAACACGCGTATGAACGGCTTTTCCATAAAAGAAGGCGATATAATCGGGCTTAACGACAAGGTAATCGTGGCAAAAAGCCACGACCTAGACGAAACCGTCATTGAAACCGTGCAAGCCGTCGCGGCGGAGGATTCCCAGCTTGTTACGCTTTACTACGGTGAGGACGTAAAGGAAGAGGAAGCCGAAGCGCTTACCGTTAAGCTTACGGAAAGATTCCCGTCGCTTGAGGTGTTGGCGTATCCCGGCGGACAGCCGCATTATTACTACCTTTTTGCCATAGAGTGATTTTATAAAAAGCTATGCCGTTGTTGTTGGAAAATTTAAAAGGCGTCGGTCCCGCTACGCTTGCCAAACTGTCTAAGCTCGGTATAACCGACATAAACGGTTTACTCAACTTTTTACCCAAAGCCTACGTGGATTTGAAATCTCCGGGGAGCCTTGACGGCGTTTCCCTAGGAGATTTTGTTTTTTTAAAAGCCACTGTCAAGGGCGTGCCTCACGTAAAACGTATCAAGCGGCTAACGGTGCTTACCTTCGATGCGGAGTGCGTTGGCAAGCGCCTTAAGGTCATTTATTTTAATCAGCCTTATTTTTCAAATAAACTTGCAGATGGCGTTGAGTATTGTTTTTTAGGAAAGGCTACAATTGTCGGCGGCACCGTCGAATTGATAAATCCGGTTTTTGAATGCGCGGACGCTTTAAAGCGCTTAAAGGGCGTTTACACGGTGTATCCGTTGCGCGGAATACTGGGGCAAAGCGTGTTCAAGGGTATCATGTTGGAGGCGGTTAAGGTCTACGACGGCGGCTTAGCGGACGACGCGCTCTCCATGGTAGGCTTGCCGAAATTAAAGGAAAGCTACGCTCTAGCGCATTTTCCGAACACGGTGGACGAGGTGGAAGCCGCCCATAGAGGGCTAGCCGTACGCGCTACGGCGGGCTTTATAACCGCGTTCAGGCTGTCCAAAGGAGAGGCGGAGGGACGGGCGTTTTTCTATAATTTTCTTGATGATATGCGGGGAAAATTTATAGCCGCGTCCGGTTTTACGCTTACGCCCTCTCAAGAGGCGGCTATCGACGACATAGTTCGCGATTTAAGCGGAGATACCTATATGAACCGCATTTTGGCGGGCGACGTAGGCTCCGGCAAGACCGTAATCGCGTTTTTTGCGGCGTACGCGGCGGCGGTTGCTGGAGGGCAAGCCGCGCTTATGGCGCCGACGGAAATCCTTGCGCGCCAACACTACGCGAAGGCGTATCCGCTGTTCAAGCAGTTCGGCTTTGAAACCGCGTTGTTAACCGCGTCGCAATCGGCTTCGGAAAGGCGGCTGACGTTGGCGCTTCTTCGGTCCGGGGCGGTGGATTTTGCCGTAGGCACGCACGCGCTGTTTCAAGAGGATGTGGAATTTAAAAGCCTTGCATTGGCGATTGCCGACGAACAACACCGCTTCGGCGTAGCCGAAAAACGCGCGCTTGAGGGCAAGGGAGGCGCCGTAGACACGTTGGTATTGAGCGCTACGCCCATACCGCGCGCGCTCACGTTGATTCTCTACGATGATTTGGGGCTGTCTAAATTGGAGGCGCGCCTGTCCCGTTCCGACGTGACCACGCGTATAGTTCCGGATTCTAAGCTGGACGGAATGTTTAAATTTATAGCTGACGGCGCAAGGTGCGGCGCGCAAGCCTTCATAGTTTGTCCGCGCATAAGCGACAGCGAGGGTATGGATTTGTATTCCGCCGAAACCTTGTACAAGGAGGCTAAAAGCGGCGTTTTTAAGGGCATAAACGTCGGGCTGTTGCACGGACGCATGAGCGCGCAAGAAAAAGCCGAAATCATGGAAAGCTTTGCGTGCGGTGAAATAAAGGTACTCGTTGCCACGACGGTGGTGGAGGTGGGTATCGACGTTAAAGGTGCTACGTCGATAGCCGTACTCAACGCGGAACGGTTCGGGCTTGCGTCGCTGCACCAACTGCGCGGCAGAGTGGGACGGGGCGGCGGCGAAGCGTTTTGTTTCCTGCATACCAAAAATCCGTCCGCCGAAACCTTGGCGCGGCTGCAGGTGCTTAAAAACAACAATGACGGCTTCACCATTGCCGAACTGGATTTTGATTTGCGCGGCGGGGGCGACTTTTTGGGGCTTAATCAGAGCGGCGACGGTGATACCGGTCGCTATTCCGTATGCATTACCCGCGAAATAGTGAGCGTGGCAAAGGTCGCCGCGGATAAGCTGATGAACGATAAGGCGGCGCTTAAGCTGTTCATCGCATCCGCAGAGTACGCGGGCTACGCGGACCGAATGAAAAAAATCAGTATCAGTTGAGAATTTGGATTGAGAACTAAGCCATCGACATCACGGAAGATGGAAAAATTACAAATTTTCGGCATGTTGAAAAATTTTTACAACCGTCCGCGCAACATTATAAATCACCCGTGAAATTTTATAAGTCATCCGCATCTTGAACGGGGCGTCCTTTGTCTGCGGGCTTGCCGGTATACGCGCCGTTTCCGTCGAATTTGCTGATGTTTCCCGCCGCTTCCAAAACCTCGGCAAGCTTGTTTTTCTTATCGGTTTTTATCTGTTTAGGCAGTTTTTTTCTTGTCATTTTCCACTCCGTTAGTTGTATTATTCAACTTACTGTGCTATTATGAATGCAATCGGTCGTAATGATACGGCTTTTGGTAAAGGAATAAAATGTCAATTATAAGCGTTACGGATTTAACCTTTGCTTACGACGGCAGTTATGACGACGTTTTTAAAAATGTATCCTTTCGTTTCGACACGGATTGGCGGTTGGGATTTATAGGGCGCAACGGCAAGGGCAAAACCACTTTTTTGAACCTATTGCAGGGCAAATATAAATATTCCGGAACCATCACGGCATCGGTTGAGTTTACGTATTTTCCGTTTCACACGGGGGATATGTCTAAGCTTACCGCAGACGTCGCCGAGGAAGCGGCGGGCGCCGGCTTCGAGCTGTGGCGCGTAAAACGCGAGCTTTCCTTGTTGGATACCGACGCGGACGACCTTCTTTACCGACCCTTCGACAGCTTGAGCAACGGTGAACGTACCAAAGTATTGCTTGCCGCGCTGTTCTTGCGTGAAAACAATTTTTTGCTCATAGACGAACCGACAAATCATCTCGATACGCGGGCTAGAGAGGTAGTGGGTAACTATTTGAAGGGCAAAAAGGGATTTATACTGGTTTCACACGATAGGCGGCTATTGGATATTTGCACGGACCACATTATTTCCGTCAACAGGTCGGAAATTGACGTTCAGCAAGGTAATTTTTCATCGTGGCTGCTAAATAAGGAAGCGCGCGACCTCTTTGAGCTTCGCGAAAATGAACGGCTTGAAAAGGATATAAAACGCTTGCGGACGGCGGCGGGACGCGTCTCCGATTGGGCGGATAAGACGGAAAAGGCTAAGTTTGGAGAGGACGTTCCCGATAGGGGCTTCGTGGGACATAAGTCGGCAAAAATGCAGGCGCGCTCTAAGGCTATCGAGGGCAGGCTGTCGACGGAAGCCGAGGAAAAAACCAAACTCTTGAAAAACCTTGAACGGCAAGACGAGTTGCCTATCCGCATAGTACGGTACCATTCCGAACGCCTTTTGGAGTTCCGCGACGTGTCCGTTTCGTACGACGGCAAAACCGTTTGTTCCGGCGTTACGTTCACCTTAAACCGAGGCGACCGCGTGGCTCTTGTCGGCAAAAACGGTAGCGGTAAGTCAAGTATTTTGCGGCTTGTAATGGGTGAGGAGTTGACGCGTAGGGGAACGGTTAGTGCAGGTGGTGCGGATTTGACGCATACTGGGGCGGCTATGGTAGGAGCGGATTTGACGCGTACGGGAACAGTTAGTGTAGGAGCGGATTTGACGCGTATTGGGGCGGCTAGTGCAGGGGCGGGATTCATGCGTACGGGGACGGTTACCGTAGGAAGCGGTCTTAAAATCGCGTATGTGCCGCAGGATACCTCTTTTTTGGCGGGCAATCTCAAGGATTTCGCCCGCGACGGTGAGCTTGACGAAAGTCTGTTTAAGGCGGTTTTGCGCAAGCTTGACTTCGCGAAGGAGCAGTTCGATAAGGACATGGCGGACTTCAGCGAGGGACAAAAGAAAAAGGTTCTGCTGGCGGCTTCCTTAAGCCGCGACGCTCACCTCTACGTTTGGGACGAACCGTTAAATTACATCGACCTAATTTCCCGTGTGCAGCTTGAAGACCTGCTTGCGGAAAGACAGCCCTCAATGCTTTTTGTGGAGCATGACGCCGCTTTCACGGAAAAAATCGCCACAAAAATCGTTGAAATTTAAGATACGGGAGTGGACAATCAGCGGTGACAAAATATTTTCAGGCTATTTTTCAGGATAAAATTGTCTGAACACGCATGACGTAGTAATATTACGTAAGAGCATTTTAGAGTTGGGACAATCAGCGGCGACAAAATATTTCATTAAGTAGTAAGTCGTCACAGAGGATTGTCCACACCATATAATAGGAGATAGCTATGAATTATCCTTGGTTGGAAGAATATTTCCTCTCAAAGCTAGGCGCGGAGAAAGAATTTAAGCCCGAATGGGACGCCTTTCGTTATATGATTTGCGGAAAGATGTTCGGCTTGCAAGGCACGGATAAAACGGGTAAGGGCATAATTACGCTTAAGCTTGAACCCGCAATGGGGCAGTGCTTGCGCGACCGCTATCCGACGGATATAACGTCCGGTTACTATATGAATAAGGAACATTGGAATTCCGTAGACCTAAACGGAGTCGTTCCCGACGAAATTCTAAAAGATATGATTGATAAGTCCTACAGGCTTATCTACGCCGCATTACCCAAAAAACTTCGGATTTACGGAGATAATACTGAATGAATATAATAGATGTTTGACATTGAGCCAAAACATATGAAGTCGCGAACATAATGTCCGCAAAATTGTGGTGTCGTAGAGAAGTCGCAAAATTTATAATGTTGCCGCTCATTTTCATAGGTTCGTTACCGTAATTCATACGCCTATTATAAGCTAAGAAATTTCATAATAAGCGGTGTGGCGGCAATGGCAGCCTTGATAGCCAATTCAAGGGCTTCACGCGCAGTATTAAATTTGGGGAACCCAATTCGGGCACTTTCGCCGTTTGACAGCTTGTCAGAGAGAATGTAATATATAAAAGAAGTAACGGATTTGCAATGCAAATCAACAGTGCAAACGATTTTGTTTGCGGTGTTGCTTCTTTTTTTATATAATTTTTAAGGATGATACTTTCACAGGAATATATCCTCATTCAAAACGGCAAAAAGAAAGCCACCGTTTTAAACGGTGGCTTTCTTTTTTGTGGTGCCGGAGATCGGACTCGAACCGATACGGTCTTGCAACCGAGGGATTTTAAGTCCCTTGCGTCTGCCTATTCCGCCACTTCGGCACAGTTTCCGGAGCCTTAAAAAGGCTCCGAATGGAGGCACCAACCGGAATCGGACCGGTGATAAAGGTTTTGCAGACCTCTGCCTTACCGCTTGGCTATGGTGCCGGGGTTGAGTTTAATTTTAGAAAAGGCGCACCTTATTTAAGTGCGCCTTTTAAAAAGTGGAGCGGGAGACGGGATTCGGACCCGCGACATTCGCCTTGGCAAGGCGACGCTCTACCACTGAGCCACTCCCGCGCTTAATCATGGTTGATTTGCCCGATATTTTCGCGCCCTTATAATATATCAAACACTTGAAAAAAATGCAACAGTTTTTTTAGGATTTCCCAAAACTTTTTTATTTTTTTAAGTTGCAAAAGGAAGTGCCGCATAAAAAAACTCCATCCTTAGGGAAACGTGTATAAAGTCGTAAAACAACAATATGCACGGGGCGGCTTCACCTAAGAACGAAGTAATACAATAATACCACAATGTCATGAAAATGTAAACACTTTTTGGGGCGGTAGCGGACTAAACGGAAAATATTTTTATAGCGGGGGTGGGTTAGACGGAAAAAACTGCGGATTAAACGGAAAATATTTTTCTAGAGCGGAGGCGGATTATAAGTCGCCAAATTTTATTCTGCGACTTACACGGGTTATTGTTTACAAGAATTTTAATTTAGATTATAATATTCACATACTGATATAATGGGAAAGAGTATTAGAAATTATATTATCCGGTGTGTGCCGGGCTACGGAGAAATGAAGATATGTCGATAATGTCGGATGAATTAAGGCAGACGCCGCAGATATACAAGCGGCTTAGGGAAACGGCGCAAAGCGTGGCGGTCGATATTGCGGCTGCTGTTGCGGCGCGCGGCGTAAACGTGATTATAACCGCGGCGCGCGGCACCAGCAACAACGCGGCGGTGTTTTTTAAGCAATACAACGAGTATTTGGGCGGGTTGCCGGTGTCGCACACCGCACCGTACCTCTCGACCTATTACGGCACCGCGTCCGATTTGTCGCGGGCGCTTTACGTCGTGGTGTCCCAAAGCGGGCAAAGTCCCGACACGGTAACCATGTTGAGAAACGCCAAACGAAACGGCGCGCTTACGGTTGCGGTTACCAACGCGGAGGATAGCCCGATTGCGAAGGAAGCCGATTTTTTATTGGCGCTTTTGGCGGGTGAGGAAAAAGCGGTTGCGGCGACAAAGACCTTCACTGCGGAAATAGCCGCGCTTGCCATACTTGCGGAGGCGCTTAACCATGCGGCGGGCACCGTAACGGAAGCGGTTGAAAAGAAAACGGTTACGGTGTTTGATACGGAGATAAAGCCGGACAAGGTGTTGCAAGCTTCGCAGTCGGCAATAATTCTTACACGCGGATTAAACGAGGCCATAGCTAAGGAATTTGCGCTTAAAATAACGGAAACGACCTACAAATTCACTTTCGCGTCCTCCGTAAACGAATTTAAACACGGACCTCAAGCGTTGGTTGCGGAAGGGGTTCCGATAATTTTACTCGCTCCGGACGGTGAGTTTAAAGCCGATTTTATTTCGGCGGCGGAAACCTTTAAAAAGCGCGGCGCGCAGGTCATCGCTTTCACCGATATAAAGGAGGTCGCGGCACTTGCCGACTCCGTAGTAACAATGCCGGCTTGTCAAAGGACGGAAGTGCCGTTCGTGTACGCTCCGGCAATTCAGCTTTATGCGGAAGCGCTTGCGGTGTCCTTAGGGCTTTCGCCCGATGCGCCGCGCAACTTAAACAAGGTAACGGTTACGTCTTAGAGGGCAAGTCGTCGCCACGGATTTGTCCGCATGCTCTTAAGGTAGTAGTTTCGATATTTACGGGGGAAAAGCGGCGTGTGCCGCCAGGAGGAAGAATGAGCGGTTTTACTATTGCAAATAAATTATTGATGTTTTTGGCGGGTTTGGGAATTTTCCTTTACGCGATGAAGGTGCTGTCCAACAGCTTGGAAGCGCTTGCCGGAAGAAACCTCAAAAACATGTTACAACGTATGACGAAAAACAAGGTTGCGGGCGTCGGCGTCGGTATGGGAGTAACTGTGTTGATTCAAAGCTCCTCCGCAACGACGGTTATGGTAATCGGCTTTGTCAACGTTGGTATGTTGACGCTTACGCAGGCCGCTACGGTCATCTACGGAGCCAACATCGGCACCACAATAACCGCGCAGTTGGTGGCGCTGGGGCTGTTGGGCGGAGATACCTTAAATATATCCATGCTAATGGCGGCGTTTGTGGGAATTGCCTCTTTAATAACTTTATTTACCGAAAAAGAAAATATAAAGCGCGTCGCCGGGATTTTAACCGGTGTAGGAATGATTTTCGTAGGGCTTGCGTGGATGTCGGACGCCATGAGCGCGTTCGCACAGAGTAGCTCTCTCATAGGCTTTTTAAGCTCGCCCGTACTCAAAAACGGAGTGCTTTTGGTGCTTGTCGGTATGGCGATTACGGCGGTAATTCAAAGCTCGTCAGCGTTCACAGGCATACTGATAGCCATGATAGCCGCAGGACTTCTTGACATACATCAGTGCATCTACCTGATGTTCGGCAGCAACATAGGTACGTGCGTTACCGCCGTGCTGGCGTGCTTAGGCAGCGGTACCAACGCAAAGCGCGCCGCGCTTATCCACCTTATTTTCAACGTTTCGGGTACGGTCATATTCATGCTGATAGGCATAGGCGTTAAGTACGGTAGCCTGATGGAACTGATGTTCCCGGGGGTTGCGGCAACGCAACTTGCCATGATGCACACGATATTCAACGTGACTACGGTTCTGTTAGTTTTGCCCTTTACAAAGCTGCTGGTAAGGTTCACCGAACGCCTCATTCCGGAGAAAAAGACCGTCGACGAAAACGCGCCGCATATGATTTATCTAGAGCCGCACTTGCTGACTACGCCGCCCGCGGCAATCGGACAGCTTAAAAAAGAGGTCGCGGAAATGGCGGCGCTGGCGGTTTTCAACTTCAATAAGACAATCGACGACGTGATTGCCGGTAAGCCCGATAATAAAAGTCAAATCATGCAAAACGAAGCACAGCTTAACTTTCTAAACAGGGAAATACCGAAATTTCTAGTTAAGCTTACCATGCTTCAACTGGAGGAACACGACGCGGTTTACGTTTCCACGGTCTACCACACTGTGTCGGATATAGAGCGCATAGGCGACTATTCCAAAAACTTGTTGGAATATGCGGAAACTATGGCGCAAGACTCCTTGACCTTTTCGGAAGAAGCCCGAGATGAAATGGTGGAATTGAAAGCCAAAATCAACAGCGTTTACGCGGAAGTGGTAAATATCGTGGAGGATTCGGATATTTCCCGCATAGAAACGGCGTACGTGTATGAGCAGGACGTCGACGACATCAAGAGCAAAATGATAAAAAATCACATCAAACGCTTGGAGGACGGGAGCTGTTCCGCCGAAACCGGTGCGCTGTATTATGCGATAGCAAGCGATTGTGAACGTATTTCCGACCACCTTATCAACGTGGCGAACAGCGTCCGCTCATACGCCAAGCTTCCGCGCAAAAAGGTTGCCAAAGAAAGCTAAAAATCCGCAAATTTATGAATAACGAAAAAAAACGCAACGATGATATTTCCGCATGGATTTTACCCGCCGAAAATGAGGGTGTCGTAAGCGTTGAAAAAATACGTGCCGACGAACGCGACCTTTCGGAGCGGGAAAATTCCGAAAGCGAAAACAAAGCCGCAATAAAAGGCAATTTCACGGACGGCGCGGCATCCAAAAACGAAGCCGGTGTCGTGGGCGGCGCGTTATTCGAAAGCAACGCGGACTCCGAAAACGGCGGCAAACGCATATCTCCGCGCGCCGTCTACTGGGTGCGTTTAGGGCTGTTCCTTGCGGTTGCCGGCGCGTCCGCGCTTATCATATGGTTGGTGCATTTGTTATTCAACGCGATTATGTAAGCCGCTTTACTTGTCGATAAAATTCAGGGTGTGAACTTTCCGCTGTGACAAAAGATTTTCTTGGCAGGCAAGTCGTCGTCACGGATTGCTCGCACACAAATTATGGATTGATTTATGAATGTTTTGCATGATAAGCTTGTGATTGCAAGCAACAACAAACACAAACTGCGTGAGATAAGAGAAATTTTGGGTACGCGGTTTCCGCATATATTTTCTCTTGCCGAAATCGGTATCGACGTTGAGATCGCGGAGACGGGCGCGACTTTTTTGGAGAACGCGCGCATAAAGGCGAAAACGATTGTCGGTATGACCGGGTTGCCCGCATTGGCGGACGATAGCGGTTTGGAGGTGTGCGCGTTGAACGGCGCTCCCGGCGTTTATTCCGCGCGCTACGCCGGTGAGCCTTGCGACCACGATAAAAACAACGAAAAGCTGTTAAAGGCGCTAGAGGGCGTGAACGACCGCCGCGCAGCTTTCGTGTCCGTTATCATGGTCTGTTTCCCAGACGGCTCCGAGGTCTACACCGAAGCGCGCGCTGAAGGCGAAATTCTCACCGCGCCTCGCGGAACGGGCGGATTCGGCTATGACCCCGTATTCCTTAGCAAGGATTTGGATATCACCTTCGCCGAAGCTACCTCCGCACAAAAAAATTCCGTCGGACACCGCGGTCGCGCCGTCAATAACCTCTTGAAGCTGTTGGAAATATAGTAGATTTTCTTTCTTGCATGCGCAAGAAAAAACGCACTAGTTCCTTTGGAGTACCCAAAAGGAACCGAAAAGCCGCAAGCTTGAAGTTTGAGCCCTTGTTCTTTTGCCGCGTAGCAAAAGAACCCAAAACACGCAAGCTTGAAGATTGACACTGATTACTTGAAAAACGCGGTTGACACAGGATAAATCCTTAATGTCAACCGCGTTTTTAAATTTAATAGTGTTAATTTTCAGTCTTACCGTCCTTTGTTACTTTGAGCGGTGGATAGTTAGAGAACTTGTTCACTTCGTCCAACAGAATATAATGCAAATGACGTGTACGACAATAGAAAACATCGAAAATATTTCTTTGCATAGCAAGTCGTCACTGCGGATTGTCCACACCTCCATTTTAATAGCGGTTGGCTTTGACGGGTGGTATATAAGTATATTGATACGGCAACAGACACCGACGTCTTAATAATTTTTCGGGTCGACTTGGAAGTATGATTGCGGGTGGTCGCAGGTGGGGCATTTTTCGGGAGCGGTCGCAGAGGTTATGCGTCTGCCGCAGTTGCGGCATTCCCAAACGATGGGGGCGTCTTTCTTGAATACGTGGTCTTCCTTGATGTTGGCGGCAAGCTTGCGGTATCTCTCTTCGTGATATTTTTCAACGGCGGCAACCGCGCGGAATTTAAAGGCTATGTCGGCGAAGCCTTCCTTGTCCGCGTCCTTTGCCATTTGTTCATACATTTCCTTCCATTCGTAGGCTTCGCCCGCAGCCGCATCTAAAAGATTTGTCGCGGTGTCGCCTATGCCGTGGAATAGCTTGAACCACATTTTAGCGTGTTCCTTTTCGTTCTCTGCGGTCTCCGCGAATAGGGCGGATATCTGCTCAAAGCCGTCCTTTTTGGCTTGGCTTGAGTAGTAAGAGTATTTGTTGCGCGCTTCGCTTTCGCCGGAAAACGCCGCCTTTAAATTTGCCTCTGTTTTAGAACCTTTCAATTCCATATTTTTTGACCTCCGATAACGGTATATTTTATATATGATAACACGAAGAAGCGCGAAATTCAATAGAAATCCGCATTATATTTAATTTTTTGTCGTAAATAAATTTGAGATGTGACATCTACGCGAATTTAACGCAGGCTCAAGGCGATATCTGCACGAAGAGGGTTACTGCTCAAAGTAACAAAGGAGGCGCCGGGGGATTGATACTAATAAAATTAAAAAGCGCGGTTGAGGGCAAGGTACTTGCGGCAACCGCGTTTTTTCAGGTTATCAAGATGCAACGTCACGTTGCCGGCTTCTTGGGTTCTTTCTTGCCGGCAAGAAAGAACTACGCTTTTAAATCCATATCAATCAAAAAAACGAAGGTTACCAAAGGAGGGTTTTAGATTGCCGTTTTCTATTTCCTTTACGAGTTCGACGACCTTATCGTTATATGGGGTAGGCACGCCGGCTTTAGCGCCGTATTCGCAAACCACGCCGTTGATAGCGTCGATTTCGCATTTTTTACCTTTTTCCAAATCCTGTAGCATGCTGGCCTTTATGTGCTTGTGTTTTTTCATAGCGATAGGAATTATCATGAAAGCAAGTTTACGTTTGAATTCGCTATGATAATCAAGGAGCTTTGCCACATCCTTGCCTTGAATTTTTTCTATACGTATATTGAGGGCGGCGGCTGTGTCAAGCACCTCTTTGATAATTTTTTGCGCACAAAGACGGCTTGAGGGGTTCTTATTTACTTCGCCGAATGTGGCTCCGAGTACGGCGGACATGCCGGAAAATGCGGCGTTAATCAGTAGCTTTGCCCAACGGGAACCGATGAAATTCTCTTCCGTTTCAACGACGCCCATGGTTTCGAGCAGTGATTTTATCGCGGTGAATTTTTCGTCGTTGCCGCCTCCGAAGCTACCTAGACCAAAGGAGATTGCGTCCGGTTCGGATGTTAATTCGCATACGCCGGGCGACAAGAGCGTCGCTCCCCACGCTATCGTACAGCCGAATGTGCGCTTTGCGCCGACGATTTCGGAAATAGGTAACTCCGGCAATCCGTTTTGCATGGTGCAGATTACACCGTCGGGGGCAAGCTTGTCCGACAAAAATCGCACTACCGCGCGGTTGTCGATTACCTTTGTCAGGAGGAAAATAATATCGTAACCGCCCGGCATTTCGTCGGGAAACAGCGCGGTTACGGGGATGTTTAAGTTTACCGTGCCGGTGACGGTCGCGCCGTGTTCGCGTAGCGCGGTGATGTGCGCTACGTTGCGGTTGACGAGGTCAACGGGTATGCCCGCCTTTGTTATGTACGCGCCTAGCACGGTGCCTAAGGACCCGGCTCCGTAAATTGCAATTCTCATATATTTCCGCCTTGTGTAACTTTAAATTTCGGCGTAGCTTAAAGCAAATCCGATTGTGATAATTATACCATTCGTTTTAAACTATTGCAACCGAAGATATAAGGGGGACAATTCGCGGTGATAAAATATTTTATTGGCAGGCAAGTCGTCACTATGGGTTGTCCGCACCCTATAAGGGTAAGTGCATTTTCATGTGGTTGCACCGTTTCGGAAGACAAATCGTGTCGCTACGGTGGGAATAACTTTTCCTCAATACAAAAAACGAGCGATAAAATCACTCGTTTTTGTTGTGGTTGGTGCGCCTTCAGGGATTCGAACCCGGGACCCACTGATTAAGAGTCAGTTGCTCTACCGACTGAGCTAAAAGCGCAAATATTAAGCTTATTTATTCGGGTGTGGACAATCCGTAGCGACGACTTGTCTAAGCCCATTTATTCTATAATAAAGAGGTTATTCTGTCAAACGATTTTGCCCGTTGAACAAAATATTCGCGGATACCGGCTGATAAACGGAGATTTCAGGTTGAGCCGTGTAGGTTGTATTCGGCGGATACCGAAGTCCGGTTGAGCCGTGTAAGGTTGACCTTTCTAGGATACTTCCGGTTAAGCCGTTTTTGACAACCTTGCCGGTTATCGTCCGCTACGTTCCCGCAGTGAGTTAAGTGGTGCGACCGAAGAGACTCGAACTCCCACATCGAAGAAATACCGGAACCTAAATCCGGCGCGTCTGCCAATTCCGCCACGGTCGCAAAAAAAATTTGTATTAGGCGGAAGCTTTTAGCAACCGTCGTTTGTGTATCGTTGCCCGCCGGCGTAATGCCGCAGGACTTCGAAATGCCGAGCTTGTCTTTGTTAGGTATAAGACTTTTAATGCAATCGACTATACGTTTTACCGCATGGAACGCCTTTTATAGACAAGCGATTTGCGGTGGTTTTTACCGCATGGAATGCCTTTTATAAAAACGACATTCAACGGCGTTTTATACGCTCCGTTTTGTTAGGTACAAAACGGGGAATACTTACAACCGTGCGGTTGAACCGCTCCCGCTCCGCCGGACGGGCGGAACGGAAAATAAGCGGTTTAAGGTGGTGATCCACCGGAGGGTCGAACTCCGGACACCATGATTAAAAGTCATGTGCTCTACCGGCTGAGCTAGTGGATCGTTTGATTTGCGGCGCTACGATGGAAGCGCGCGGAGTTAGTGGATTTGGTTGACTTGCGGCACGGCGCTAGAAGCGCGCGTGAGCCGGAATTCTTAGTGGCAGGGGTGGCAAGATTTGAACTTACGAGTGCGGGAGTCAAAGTCCCGTGCCTTACCGCTTGGCTACACCCCTATATTTATGATGTCCGCGGGCGCTTTTGCAAGGAACCGTGGTCTTGCGCGAATGCCGCTTACGTCGTCGTATTAAACGGTCTTACGCGGACGTTGCTTACGCAAACGGTCTTACGCCTGCGCGGCGTATTAAATGATTTTATACGGATGTCACCTTAAGCTGGTCGTATTAAACCGGTCTTATACGGAACACCGCTTACGCCGTCATATTAAAAAGTGGGGTGAGTAATGGGATTCGAACCCATGACCTCCAGGGCCACAACCTGGCGCTACTGCCGACTGAGCTATACCCACCGTTAAAATATAGCGGACTAAATCCGCCAGGTTATGAAAAAAAGAAGCGTGTGACCGGACGGTGCCGAGGCGTTCTCTTTAGTGTTATAAAAAAAGAAGCAAGCGTTGCCGGGAGTCTTTTTCAGTGTTACGAAAAAAGAAGCGTGTGACCGGACGGTGCCTAAACATTCTTTTTGATTTACGGTTGCCGGCGGACGGATTTTTGCCCCTTCGCCGGTTTTGGCGGACCAGGAGGGATTCGAACCCCCGACCCACGGCTTAGAAGGCCGTTGCTCTGTCCTACTGAGCTACTGGACCGTAAGAGTGGAGCGGGTGATGGGAATCGAACCCACGCGACCAGCTTGGAAGGCTGGGATTCTACCGTTGAACTACACCCGCGTACAATATCGGGATGCCGCGCCTAAAAGTTACAAGCGGGGCATCAACATTGTTAATGCTTTAGCATTTTATCACGGAGTGTGAAGCATGTCAACACTATTAAGCCGTTTGTGGCGTTCTTTTAAAAAATTTTTCCGCAAAAGGGCGAAAGAAAGCCTCATTATTAACTTTTGCACCGTCACAAATGCTTGCTTTTGTGGCGTACGTGTATTAGAATATTAGTGTTCATAGACATATGAACGGTAGCTATATTAAAGGGCGCGTGCGCGGGAGCGCGCGAGGTATAAGGGAAATTCAATGGCGGAATTTTTTACGGGACTGAAAAGAACCGATATGTGCGGTACGCTTAGGCATAAGCACAAGGACAAAGAAGTTACGGTGATGGGCTTTGCGCAAAAGTGTAGGAATTTAGGTTCGCTTTTGTTCATTGATTTAAGGGACCGCACGGGGCTTGTGCAGGTGGCTTTCGACAGCTCAAAAAACAAGGAATTGTTTGAAAAGGCGGCGACGGTGCGCAACGAATACGTACTGGTCGTGAAGGGTACGGTGCGTGCGCGTTCGGCAAAAAATAAAAATCCGAATATGCCCACCGGCGGCATAGAGGTGGAGGCTTCCGATTTGCGAATTGTTTCGGAGGCGGAGACCGCGCCGTTTTCTGTTGCGGACGACGTGAACGAGCAGCTACGTCTCAAATACAGGTATTTGGATTTAAGGCGTCCGGCGCTTCAAAGCAAGCTGGTAATGCGGGATAAAATTGCGCGGACGGCGCGGAATTATTTGGCTAAGCAGGGATTTTTAGAGATTGAAACCCCGTTTTTGGGCAAATCCACGCCGGAGGGCGCGCGCGACTATTTAGTGCCGTCGCGCATAAAAAAAGGTTCGTTTTACGCGTTGCCGCAGTCGCCGCAGTTATATAAGCAGTTGCTGATGATTGCCGGCATGGACAGATATTATCAAATTGCGCGGTGTTTCCGCGACGAGGATTTACGCGCCAACCGTCAGCCGGAGTTCACGCAGATAGACTTGGAAATGAGCTTCGTCGACAGCGAGGAAGACGTAATGGAGATTGCGGAGGGCTTAATTAAAAAGCTGTTTGCGGACTGCCTCAAGGTTAAATTTACCGAACCGTTCCGGAGGCTTTCCTTTGAGGAGGCAATGGAGCGCTTTGGCAGTGATAAGCCGGACACACGCTTCGGGCTAGAGCTTCAAAATCTTAGCGCGGAGGTTGCGGAATGCGGCTTCGGAATGTTTACGGACGCGATAGCGGCGGGCGGCTCCGTGCGGGCTATAACCGTGCCGTCGGGCGCGGCGGCGTTCACGCGGAAGGAATGCGACGCGTTCGGCGAATTCGTCAAGGACTTCGGCGCGAAGGGCGTGGTGTCCGCCTTGTTTAAGGAGGGGACTGTGCCGTCGTTTTTCAAGTTTTTGAACGACGGAGAGATAGCCGCTGTAAAGGCTCGGTTGTCGGTGAAGGACGGCGACGCGGTGTTTATAGTCGCGGATAAGAGCGATAAAGTCGTTTTTGACTCGTTGGGGGCGCTTAGGTTGCACATAGCGAAGAAGCTGTCCTTGATTGACGAGAGCAAGTTTGATATTCTTTGGGTCAAGGATTTTCCGCTTTACGAATACAGCGCGGAGGACGGCAGATACTATGCCATGCACCACCCGTTCACCAGCCCGAAAAACGAGGATTTGCAATATATGGAGTCCAACCCGTCGAAGGTTCGCGCGAAGGCGTACGACCTTGTTATTAACGGTCAGGAGGCGGGCGGCGGCAGCGTGAGAATTCACAATCCCGCCATACAGAAGCTGATGTTTCAGGTGCTAGGCATGAGCGACGAGGAAATAAAGGAGCGGTTCGGTTTCTTCATAGAGGCGTTTAAATACGGCACGCCTCCGCACGGCGGGCTTGCTTTCGGAATGGACAGATTGGCGATGCTTTTTACCGGCACCGACAATATAAAGGACGTTATAGCCTTCCCGAAGGTGCAGAATGCGTCTTGCCTTATGACGGGCGCGCCGGACTATGTGGAGCTTAAGCAGTTGAAAGAGCTAGGAATAGAGTTAAGAGCCAAGCAACCGACCGACAAGGGCGAATAAAAACACGTTTGCGACGTGTTGCAAAGGTGGAAAAAACCTTTGTGACGCGCGCTATAAATTACGGATAACACTTAAATGACGGAAAGCGGCACGGTTACGAAACTGAAAAAGGATAAAGCGGTTATTTCTTTCGACCGCCGTTCTGCGTGCGACAAATGCCGCATGTGTGCGGTGTCGAAGGGCGGCATGAAAGTGGAAATTCTCATTAAAAACACGCTGAGTAAGAACGTAGGTGATACGGTCTGCGTGGAAATGGGGAACAAATATATAATGACGGCGGCGCTTATCGTCTACGTAATACCGCTTATTTTGGTAGCGGCGGGTTTGCTTTTGGGGCGGCTCATGGGTGAGATGGAGCAGATAATTTTGGCGTGCGTAGGGCTTGTAGTTGGGTTTGTGACGTCGGCGCTTTTGGACAAGATTTTGAAGAAGCGGAAGGGCTTCAGCCCCGTGATGGTGAGCGAAGCGGAAGCGGCGCAAATGTCAAATGATGGCGTTAGTGGCGCGAAAAGCGGAGATAAAACCGATTACGAGGTAGCAGCGGAGCTTGAAGCGGAGAGTGCGACGGAAAAAACGGAAGCCGAAAACGAATACGGAGCCGGTAATATTTACGAGTCGGAAGCGCGCGATTATATCGAACGTGAAGAAAAAAACGCCCGCGAATAAAAAACTCCGTGCTTAAAAAACTTCGCTAGAAGAAAGTTAACATGAGCGAAAAAGCTTCGCTAGAAAAAAAATGTCCGCGATGAAAAAAGCGAACGCGAGTGGAAAAAACAAGCGTGAGCGAAAAAATAAGCGGGGGCAATGGATAAGCTTGCCTAATAAATAAGATAATAAAAAAGATAATAAAAATTGTCCGACGCGCCGAATGGCGGTTGCGGGCGGACGCCTAAGGAGAAAGTATGGGTGCATACACAGAGATTACCAACGAAAATTTAGATGCCGTGATAAACGGCGGCAAAGCGGTGCTTATCGACTTTTGGGCTAGCTGGTGCGGACCTTGTAAAATGCTTAGTCCGGTTGTTGAGGAACTTGCCGCGGAGTACGAGGGACGCGCCGTTGTCGCTAAGTGCAACGTGGACGATTGCCCGGACATAGCCATGAATTTTCAGATAAGCAGTATCCCTGCGTTGTTGTTTTTCAAGGACGGCGAATTAAAAGAAAAGGCTGTAGGCTTCCGTAATAAGGGCATGCTAGCCGCGACGCTTGATAAATATTTATAAGGAAAAAAGAGATGTATTTTGAAAAATTAAAGGAATTTGACGCGGAGCTTTACGCGTCGTTAGAGCTGGAGCTGAAAAGACAGCAGAACAACATCGAGCTTATAGCCAGTGAGAATATCGTTTCCGAAAACGTGTTGCTTGCCGCCGGAACTCATCTCACCAACAAGTATGCGGAGGGGTATTCCGGCAAGCGCTATTACGGCGGTTGCGAATTCGTGGACATTGCCGAAACGCTTGCCGTAAACCGTGCTAAGGAGTTGTTCGGTGCGGAGCACGCCAACGTACAGACGCATTGCGGTTCAAACGCCAACTTGGCTACATATTTTGCGGTTTTAAAGCCGGGCGATACCATTTTAGGAATGGGCATGGCGTCCGGAGGGCATTTGACGCACGGCGCAAAGGTTAGCATATCGGGGCAATATTTCAACTCGGTTTCCTATTCGGTCGACGAAAAAACCGGTTATTTGGATTACGACGCCATCGAAAAGTTGGCAAAGGAAGTCAAACCCAAAATGATAATTGCCGGCGCAAGCGCGTATCCGCGCAAAATCGACTTCAAGCGCTTCAAGGCGATTGCGGACGAGGTGGGCGCGTACCTCACCGTAGATATGGCGCACATTGCCGGGCTTGTCGCGGCGGGCTTGCACGAAAGTCCGGTTCCGTATGCAGACTTTGTGACGTCTACCACGCACAAGACGTTGCGCGGTCCGCGCGGGGGGCTTATCCTCTGCAAGGAAAAGTATGCGGCGGCAATCGACAAGGCGGTTTTCCCCGGCACGCAGGGCGGTCCGCTCATGCACATAATAGCCGCTAAGGCGGTGGCGTTTAAAGAAGCGTTGGCACCGCAGTTTAAGGAATATCAGAAGCAGGTTGTAAAGAACGCGGCGGCGTTGGCGAAACAGTTGACCGCGCGCGGAATAAATTTGGTATCCGGCGGCACGGACAATCACCTTATGCTTATCAATCTCGTGGGCACGGGCATCACGGGCAAATATTTGGAGCATGCGCTTGACGAGGTTCACATAACCGCGAATAAAAACGGAGTACCCGGCGACCCGGAGAAACCGTTTGTGACTAGCGGACTTAGGATAGGTAGCCCGGCGGTTACCACTCGCGGAATGAAAGAGGCGGAAATGAAGGTAATTGCGGACTGCATAGCCGATACGATTGTAAAGGGCGAAGCGTCGCGTCAAAGCGTCAATGAAAGAGTGGCGGTGTTGTGCGGAAGGTTCCCGATATATCAGGATTTGCTATAATCCGCTAAATTGTTATATTGTCTATAAATTAAAACTTCTGCTATGCGGAAGTTTTTTTATAAGGGTGAGCAGGCGTATGCGGAACGGAAATACCGTTAAGGGTAAAAGGAGTTGCGGAATGGAAAAATACGACGTTGTTATAATAGGCGGCGGAGCCGGAGGGCTGTTTGCGGCAAATGTCATTGCGGCGGGCGGAAATAAAAGCATTTGCGTAATAGAAGCCAATGCCCGCGTAGGCAAAAAGCTTTCGGCTACCGGCGGCGGCAGATGTAATTTAAGCAACACCGGCGTAATGGCGGGTGCATATGGCAATGCCGCGTTTGCCGAATATGCCGTCAAAACATTTGATACCGACCGCATTCGAAAAATGTTTAAGGACTTGGGTCTTTTGACAAAGGTTGAGGATGGACGCGTGTATCCGTACAGTGAAAGCGCGGCTACCGTAATAGATGTGTTGCGCGGCGTATTTGACGAAAACAACGGAATTGTGCTAAAAACGGGTTATCGCGTTATAAATATCCAAAAAAGCAGTTTATATGAGCAAAATGACACGCTAAAACGCAAAAACGGCGAAGATTGCCAAAATGCGGGTTTAAATGCGGTTGCAAATGTACCTATAAAAGAACGAAATTTCCACCGAAACAAAGGCGCGGAGTTTGATATACGGAAAGCCAGCGGAGGACGGTATTCTAATGCCAAAACGGTGCATGACGGGAAAGCCGGAGCGGAAAGCGGTTGCATGGTTACGGTTGGCATAGGGCAAGGTGCGAATGCCAAAACGGTGCATGACGGGAAAGCCGGAGCGGAAAGCGGCTACATATTGACTGCGGCGGGTGACGGACAAGCGCGCGTGGAAATTGCGGCGGATAAGGTGATTTTGGCGACGGGAAGCCCCGCCGGCGGAGGTCTTGACAGTTCACAATTATATGTGACATTGGGGCATACCGCCTACAGGTTTGTGCCGGGGCTTGCGCCGCTTGTTACGGAGCGCGGATTGATAAAGGGACTTAGCGGACTTCGTGCATATGCCGAAGCGGAGTTTGAGGGGGAGCGCGAACGCGGAGAAATACAATTTCGCGATTTTGGAGTAAGCGGTATTGCCATATTCAATCTTTCGGCAAAGGCAGCGCGGCGCGGAATTAATTCCGGAGTGTTAACGATTGATTTTATGCCCGAATATGATGTTAAAACTGTCAAAACGCTTATTTTAACACCGAATTTAGATATTTTCGGTATTTTGCGCCGTCCTATAGCCGAAGCCGTATTGAGAAGTGCAAGGGCGGCGCAACAGCTTGAGAAACCGAACGGTGAGGTATGTGGAGGTGTGCCGAGTGTATGTGGCGTACATGGTGACATACGCAATAACACGAATAGCGACGCACGCAGTGACGCGTACGGTGACACAAATAGCGGTGTGCGCGGTGACATATATGATGACATATGCGGTGACGCACGCGGCAATGTATATGGCGGCGTACTAGAGAAAAACGCGCAAAAAACGCAAGCGGCGGCGTTACGCGCGGACATAGAAGCGGACGCGGAAGCGGTCGCGCGCGTAATAAAAGGATTTAAGCTTACGGTGACCGGCGGTTCCGACATGAGCCTTGCGCAAACGGCAAACGGTGGGCTTAATGTGAACGAATTTGACGATAAAACTATGCAATCGCGCATTTGCAAGGGACTATATGCCGTCGGCGAGTGCCTTGACACGGACGCGCCTTGCGGAGGTTTTAACTTGCATTGGGCGTTCGCAAGCGCAGCTACGGCGGCGTTCGATATTATCGGGAAAACGGTAGGCGAATAACCGCGAATGCGGAGGCGGGGAACCGCCGTGCTTTTAAAAAAGCGGATTTCCGCTGTTCACGGGAGCGAAGCCTTTACTTTTCTTTGCCGGTGTGGCAAAAGAAAAGTCGACAAAAGAAAACTCACAAGCGACCTCATCTAGAGGCGGCGCTGACCGAGCCGCTAAATTGCAAAAGCAATTTACGCACTTTACCTCTGCGCCGCATAATGAGCGGGCGGGGGCGATTTTTACGCATTTCGACACATTTCTACAAAATTTGAGTTTTTATTAAGTTTTCAAAAAATGTCAAAAAAAGCATATTGACTTATGTTCATACGCGTGATATAATCATAGAGAATTAATTATGGGCTATCTATGCCGTTTTAGATATACCGCAAACAATTGACAAGGTTGAGCGGTTTAATTAAAGCGGGGCTTTTAAAGCACAACATTGACGCCGAACCGATAAGGGGGCGTCGCCACTTTTGTGGCTGTCGCCGTGGACGGAAGGGTTTGCGACTTCGGTATAGGGGACCTTTCGACAACGACCGCGTGCGCGGTCTG
>JAITPR010000055.1 GCA_031289315.1 Clostridiaceae bacterium
CCGCCCTCTCTTCTTTCATAAGGCTTACGCTCAAAAGACCCGCCTTCCCTTCTTTCATAAGGTTTGCGCTCAAAGGAGCCGCCTTCACCGCCCTCTTTCCTTGCATAAGGTTTACGTTCAAAGGAACCGCCTTCACCGCCTTCTCTTCTTTCATAGGGTTTGCGCTCAAAGGAACCGCCCTCTCTTCTTTCATGAGGCTTACGTTCAAAGGAACCGCCCTCTCTTCTTGCATAAGGCTTACGTTCAAAGGAACCGCCTTCGCCGCCCTCTCTTCTTTCATAAGGCTTACGTTCAAAGGAACCGCCCTCCCTTCTTTCATAAGGTTTGCGTTCAAAGGAACCGCCTTCACCGCCCTCTTTCCTTGCATAAGGTTTACGTTCAAAGGAACCGCCTTCCCTTCTTTCATAAGGTTTGCGCTCAAAAGACCCGCCTTCCCTTCTTTCATAAGGCTTGCGTTCAAAGGAGCCGCCTTCACCGCCCTCTTTCCTTGCATAGGGTTTACGTTCGAAGGAGCCGCCTTCACCGCCCTCTTTCCTTACGTACGGTCTACGCTCACCGTCGGGTTTTCTGCCGTACGCCGGTTTATTACCGTATGCCGGTTTATCGCCGTATGCGGGACGTGCTTTTCTTTCTTCGTCAAAGCCGTCCGCTTTATACCCCTCTTCTCCGTCATTACGGCGTACGGGTTTTTCTGTGCTTTTTGCGCCCTCGGAGTCCGTTTTTTTGGTATAGCTCCTCGGCGTCTTTTGGTTTTCCTTGTCTTTTTTCATTTTATCCTTGTTCTAAACGGATTTTTCCGTTCTTATTTTCATGGTGTTAACCCTGATTATTATTCTGAATTTATACCGATATAGACGTACTTAGTATATGCGCGCGCGCATTACATAATAAAGCTTTCCTTTATCGGTTTTCGTTTTTTCCACGGTGCCACTAAGCTTACTTGCACCTATTTCACTTGCATTCAATGCACGCCGTGCCGCCAACTTACCACACTGTTTCCTGTCAAAGCTTGTGTTCGATGCGCGTCGCGCAGGCGATTTTCGCACGTTTTAAGGTTTTTTTTCGACCGCTTCGCCCTAAAAAAACGGCGCTTTTGAAACTCCAAAAGCGCCGCTCCCGTTTAACTTCGTCTTACGCAACCTCTTTTATATTACTCGGATTATAAAAAACACCACGGATGTCACGAGCAAAAGACCGAATATCACAAAGGTGACTCTTTTCTTTATACTCTCGGTAGCTTGTTTTTTGTTTTTGCCGTAATAAGTATCGGTCGCGCCGGTTATTGCGCTTACGTTATCGGATGTCCCCTTCTGCATCATGACCACTATAATCATTGCAATTGAAAGCACCACCATTAAGATGATGAGAGCGGCACTTGCTGCTTGACGCGCTTCATAGCTTATGCCGCTGTCGGAAACGCCGCTAGTAGCGGCAAGTAGTGTTTGCATGAATACACCAACAGACATTGAAACATTCCTCCGTCGCCCCTAAAGCTTTACGCCCGGCGACTGCCTTTTGTTTGAAAGTGGACGGACACACGCTTAGGCGGTAATTACCACTTGACTTGCGTTGATATATCGTCCGACTTTCTCATATGCTAAGTGATTTTATCACATTATATGAATTTTTACAACCGTTTTAAGTAAAGTTTTTAAAAACGGTGAAATAATTTTATGTAAATTTCAGCAAAACGTTGTATATTTTTAAAATCCGTATTGACAAATGCTCAATCTAGTTATATATTATAAGTACTTAGACAATTATGCGCGGAGTTATTTTCGAATTTACGGCGATGCCCAAAAGTTTGAGTAAAGGGTTAAGGTTTAGGCGTATCCGGACAAAAACTCGGATACAGTCTTAAATCTTTGCCCTATCCGCAAATTAATTTCACAACTATTCTGTTTTACAAGGGCAGACGGTGTTAAGGCGCAAACAGCACCTGCATTATGTGCGGGCAAGGACGGCTAGGTGAGCGGTTTTGGTGCGGCAATTCTCATATTGCTTTGTATCTATACATTTTACATGGGTCTGAATGACGGCTCCAACGCGGTAGCAACCGCGATGGTTACCCATGCATTCAAGCCGCGGCGCGCAATTCTCTTAGCGTCCGCCGCCAAATTTGCCGTACCTCTTGCTCTATATGCATTGGGCTATCAAGCCATAGCCGGCACGGTTAGTACCGGATTAATTTCCGTAAGCGCATTTACCGCGATAACTCCGTTAAAGGGTTTTATTTTCATATTGTCTGGAATTATTGCCGCGCTCATATGGGGTTTTGCCACATATTTTTTAAAGCTCCCAAACAGCACGTCGCACACCTTGATGGGCGGGATAATCGGTTCCGGCATGGCGGCTTTCGGAGTAAATGCCGTGCAGTGGTCCAATGTGGCGGTTAAAATAATACTTATGGTAATGTTAGCGCCGGTTATAGGTTTATTGTTGGGCTATTCTTTAATGAAGTTCATCAAAAAAATCGGGCAACGTCTAAACCTACGGCGCACGGAAAAGGTTGTCCGCGCGCTTCAGCGCATAAACACAGTGGTATTGGCGGGAGCCTTCAGTACAAACAATACTCAAAAGTGTTTGGGCGTTTTCATTCTTGCTTCTCTTACCGGCACGGTAGCCGCACCCGACCAGTCCACCACCTTTATATTAATTTTTATTTTTGCCGCCGCGCTTACGGCAGGGTTGCTTTTGGGCGGTTTCAGGATAGTAAACACATTGGGACACAAAATATTCTCCATGCGTCCGATACACTCCTTGACCGCACAAATCACAACCACGGCGGTTATGATTACCACTTCGTCTTTAGGTGTCCCCGTCAGCACGGGACAAATCATGGCTTCCTCCATTATGGGAGTAGGGCTTGCCGAAAGGCGTTCCGGAGTACGTTGGACCGTCGCGGGTCGGATAATCCTAAGTTGGTTTGCCACTCTTCCGTTTTCAGCGGGATTAGGCGCCTGCTTTTATCTATTGATAGCCAAAGCCTTCTTATCGCTGTAAGGTATGTTTTGGGAACTAGCCCGATAGCCTTTATAGGTGTATACAATCCGCTGTGTCGACTTGCTACGCAAGGAAATATTTTCACCTCGAATTGTACACACCTCTTATCACAACGATACGGCAAACGATAAATAAAACACAATAAAACAACCGGAGGCGCCCATGAGAAAGCCCGTAAACTTCTTTCATCTACTTAGCGAACAAAGCGATTATTTGCTTTTGTGCATGAAAAAACTGCATGAATATTGCTGTGACTTCGACGATAAAACTGCCGAGGAAATAATCAGCCTTGAGGACGATGCCGACATGGTACGCCATATCATGATTGACGAAATTAACCGTACGTTTATAACGCCTTTAAACCGCGAGGATTTATTTAATCTTTCGCGGCTTCTCGACGACATAATAGACTACGCCAAAACGTCCGTGGACGAAATACGCCTATTTAAGCTTAGTCCTAATCAGGACATGAAGGACATGACCCAACTGCTTTACGAGATGGCGTCACACATAAAAAAAGCCGTTCAAAACATGGAACACTATAGAAATATTGCGGAATCAGAAGCCTTCCACGTCAAACGCATGGAAAACGAGGTCGGCAAACGGAGTTACTCCGCGCTTGCGACGTTGTTCGAACACGAAGATTTCCGCACGATATTCAAATACCGGGAAATATACCGCCACTTGAACCATACCGCGGACATAGCCGATGCGGCAATGGATTATTTGTTGGACATTCTTGTAAAGATGTAGCTGTTAAAGGGCGCGGACAATTCGCGGTGACAAAATATTTTCAGGCGGTTTTAGACCCAAAAGAGCCGAAAAGATTTTCTTGCCTAGCAAGCCGTTGCCAGGATTTCCACACCCCTGTTCAGTTCGATAGCCGCGCTACTTAAAAACACCGTGCCGTTTCCGTCTTGCTTAAAGCTAAGCGGCTCCGGCGACTAAATTTAAAGTTTATACCGTCCTTTTTCGGTGGGTACTCTCCGGCGTCTAAAACTCAACGTGATTTATGCCGTCCTTTTTAGAACGCTTATACAAAATAACCTTATTGCCTATGGCGGCTACGGGTTCCGCTTCCAAGTCAACCGCAAGGTCGTTTGCTATTTCCTTCGCCGTAAACTCCGCGTTTTTATGCACGGTTATTTTAACCAGTTCGCGCGCGTAGAGAACATCCGCCAACTGTTTCATCAAATTTTCGGACACTCCGCCCTTACCTATTTGCACTATCGGTTCAATTCCGTTCGCTTGCGCTCTCAAATTGCTTCTTTGCTTTCCTGTCAACATGATCTTACTTCCCAAAATAAAATTTTATTTTTTCTATTCCACAATGGCGCTAAATATGGATTTATAACACCTTTTTTTCTATTTCACATTGCCGCCAAAACGAATTTATGGCGCCTTTTTGGCTTCTCTACGGCGACACTAAAACGAATTTATGGCGCCTTTTTTCTGAACGGCAATTGCCCCTATTCTATTGGCGTAGACAAAAGCCGCAATCAAATCGTCGTGCGTCAGATTGTCAAGCCCTATAGCGTCGACCTTAGCAAGTAACGCGCCGTAAAACGCATCTCCTGCGCCGGTGGTATCCACCGCCTTTACGGGGATAGTTGGGACGACCTCTGTAATTCCGTTAAAGCTGAACAAGCTTCCATCCTTTCCCAAAGTCACGGCTAGCAACCGCCCCGGACGCGCAAGCTTTGCGACTGCGGCGGCAAGCTTTGTTTCTTCGGTGAAATCAGCTAATTCACTCTCCGAGAACTTCAATATATGTGCCGCCTCTATCAGCGGAGTGTATGCGGCTATTGCTTTTTGGGGACTTCCGAATATATCGGAGCGGAAGTTGACATCAAACGATATTTTAAGCCCACGCGTCGACGCCGCCTTAATAAGGTTTTTCGCAAGGTTTCTTCCGGTTAGCTCACTAAGCATAAGCGACCCCAAATGAAGTATGGAAAGTCCTTTGTATTTTGAAAAATCAATTTCATCAATTTTAAGATTGTAATCGGCGGTATTGTTGCGAAAGAACGTAAACTCCCGCTCACCGTCTCTAATCTCAACAAACGCCAGCGTGGTATTGCGCCGCTTATCAACCTTTATATCTGAACGGTCAAAGCCCAACGAATCCGCAAAACGCAACAAAAAATCGCCCATTACGTCGCGACCCACCTTGCCGACAAACGCGGACTCCGCGCCGGCGAAATGGGCGTTACAGGCAACGTTAAAGGGCGCGCCGCCGGCGAAACGAACAAACGAGGTCACATTACCGTCGGTTTCACCTATTAGGTCACACAAAATTTCTCCAACACTTAAAATCATATCTACCACCTTTAACCGCAATAATACACTATTTAAACCATTGCTTATGTATTACTGCGATTTTTATCATACTGTAAATTACACGCGGGATTGCCCACACCCTAATTTATTGTTTGCTTGGCAAGCATTCGGCAAGCACGGAATAATCGCCCTTTATCACGTAATTTCTTGATGCCGCCGCTGGGAAAAAGAAATAATCTCCTTTCTTCAAGCTTCTTTCATACGTGCCGTCAAGGGATTTTATAACGGCTTCACCGTCCAAAACCATCCACACCGCCGGCGCGGAAACCGGCATAACGCCGCCGTCCGTAAGTGTATAGCGATTAAGCGCAAAGCACGGCGTATTGCTATAACTTATGAGCCTTTCCGATTTAACGCCTTTTTCTTCGCTCACTATGCGCGGTTTAATTGATGCGGATTTAACCGCCGCATCTCCGAAAAGGTCAAAATTAAAGCAATTTAACGCGTCAAATTTGGTCAACCCTATATATTTTTCCTCTTCGCTTATGTGATAATCACCGCACCAGTTCTCCGGTTGAATGGTAAAATCGGTAGGCTCTTGAACCTCTAAAATGGTACAGCCCGCCCCTATCGCGTGTACAAGTCCGGCGTTGATAAGCCAGATATCGCCCACATTAGCGGGTACGGAGGCAAGCGCAGTGGACATTATATCCCGCTCACTTTCGCTTCTCTGTTCAAGCGCGGACAACTCGTCCTTTGTGATTTTATCCTTAAATCCGAAATAAATTTTCGCATTTTCGCGCGTGGCGACTACCAACCACGCCTCCGTCTTGCCGTAGTCGGAATTGAAATGCGTTCTTGAGAATTCTTTTGTCGGATGCACTTGCACGGGAAGCCGTATTGCGCTGTCTAAAATTTTGACTAGACAATCGTATTTTTTCCCGCCCAACAGTTCGTCGGAATACAGCTTCAAGAAATCGTCAAAAAATATGTCCGTCCCCACGATTTTAGAAACGCCGTCGCGCTCCCCGAAGTAACGCGGATTTATAGCCTTTACCTTGCTTGCCACCCACTCTTCGGGAAAAAATCCGTCGTCGGTTTCCTCCGTTCCGAAAAAGCCGGCGAACGACGCGCCGCCCAAATAAACGCGGTATACGCGGTTCCTCTCAAAGAATATCGGTTGCCGTGCAATCTCTTTTAAACTGCTCATATTTTTTGCCTCACATATTATTTTTATTTTTTTATATTTTAGCGCCGCCAAACAGACGCCGCACATATAAGCAAGAAGCCCTTAGCATAGACGCAAGCTTTTAGGTATAAACTAAAAAACTTCACATCCGCTCAATCCCTATAACTTTAACTCCATCAGCTACGATTTCGTATATCTTTTCCGACTCCGCTCAAGACAATAGCCCTATAATTTTAACTCCCGGCGCTTAAATTCTAAAGAATTTACCCCCTCGGTTACATGAACTTATAAACTATTTTGCTTATAATGTTCATGGGCTGCAACGCTATTTTAAGCCGCTTAAAGTTATCGGAAAGGATACTTGCCGCCGGTTGCACGTCATACAAGCTACTCACGGAAAAATTCTTTTTCACGTCGGCGTATGTCATTCCGTCCGGAATATTTAAGTATACGGTTTTAGCTTCGCCCGCCGCTAAATCGAAAAAGTTGTCCGAAAACGCCGCCCCTTTTAAATCCGCGCACACGTAACGCGCATACTTGTCTGCCGCCAGCGTAATCCTTACACACCCGGCATCCTCCTGTTTAAACTCCGCGGTTATGCGCGGATTCAAAAGCTTAAGCTTTTTTTCCGGCTTAAATAACTGCGAGGCTTCGGAGATAACCTCCCCCGAACAATCGTGAAGCACGGCGGTTAAAACACAATTTCCCTTAGTCTTGGCTATCTCCTTAGAAAAATCAAGCGAAAATAACCGTTCGGACGCGCAAGCGTTGACGGAAACCTTAATCTTACCATTTGTCAAAACGGCGCCGTTAAAATCTTGCAAGACATATTCGGCGGAGCCGTTGAACGGCATATTCAAGTCATTGACGGTATATGCCGTAACAACATTTTTATCGGCATAAACCGACAAAAGAACCGGTGCATTGAAACGTTTAGCCGAATACTGAAGCGCTTTAAACCTGCCGTAATAATCCATTCCCGCCCATGAGCTTACGGGCCAACAGTCGTTAAACTGCCAGTACATAGAGCCATTGCAGCGCCCCCTATTTCTACGCCAATGCTCCGTCGCGTCGCGCACGCACTCCGATTGCGTAATCTGCGAAAGGTAGACATAATCGGTGAATTTTTGCGGAAGCCGGAAGCGCGTAGATATATAATATATAATTTTGGCGTTTCCGCTCATACACTTTTGGTGTGCGCGCATGGTATCGGACTCAAATGAGTAATCTTCCGGTTTGGCAAATTCGTACAGTGTTTGTTTATCGGGAAGCGATTCCAACCCGAACTCCGAACAGAACCGCGTGTACCTCTTGCGATAATAGGTCAAGGGCTGTAAGCCATGCCACACATGCCAAAGGTGGGTATCTCCGGCGTTATCCGAAGCGACTTTTTTCATAAAAGCAGTGCCGGTAGGCGACCCCGGAATATACGGAGTTGCGGTGTCGGAATTTTTAAGCTGCTCCGGCAAAATTTCCCAAAAGAATTTCTTCGTCCACGACATAAGTTTTCTTTTCCAAAACCACGCGCCGGACATTGCTTCTATTTCGTTATTGCCGCTCCACACCGCCAAGCATGCGTGAGAACGCAATCTCTTGACATTGAAATCGACCTCCGCCAGTACGTTTGCCAAAAATTCATCGTTGTAAAACGGATACGCGGCACACGCAAAGGCAAAGTCTTGCCATACCAAAATGCCCTTTTCGTCGCACTTGTCATAAAATTCGTCGCTTTCGTAGTATCCGCCGCCCCAAACTCTAAGCATATTCATGTTAGCCTCAAGCGCAGAATTGATAAAATAATCCAATTTTTCCGCGGTAAACCGGGTAACAAACGAGTCGGGCGGTATCCAATTCGCGCCTTTTATAAACAACGGTACGCCATTCAGCCTAAATCGGAACTGCTCCCCGAATTCGTCCTTTCCACGCTCTAGCGTAACCGTACGCAAGCCTATGCGTTTGCTGTCGGTATAAACGGTTTTCCCGTCCATCGTAGCAAGCGCCGCCGTCACGGTATAGAGCGGTTGCACCTCTAAGCGGCTTAACTCACGCGTCTGCCACAGCTCCGGTTTTTCAATCCTTATAACTGCGGACGCCGCGCCGTCGTCAACCACACATGTCGCTTTAAGTTCGGTACCGCTCTTAGCGGCTATCGCAAACAAAACCTCTCCGTCCACATGCTGCGACAGAGCGACCCTTATAGACAGCGTAACCGCGCCCGCCTTGTGTACTTGTTTTATCTCAAAGTCCTCTATCTTAGCCGCGTCGTACGCCTCTATAAAGACATCGCGTGTAAGCCCGGTAACGGGCAAGCGGGGACCCCAATCCCAACCGTAGTGGCACTGCGGTTTTCTTATGTGAGGTATGCCGGTAATACCGTTCATATTGACGGTAACCGGATCGGTTTTTTGAAGCTCCGCTATGTATGGGATTGTGGATACAAATTCCACTCTAAGCAAGTTTTCCCCCAATACGGCGGTTTCTTTAATATTAAACACGTATTTTAAGTGCGCGTTTTCACATTTACCTATTTGAACGCCGTTTAAAAACACGGTTGCCAACGTATCCACCTGCAACAAATTAAGTTCTAAAAACTCCCGCGCCAAGGTGTCGGCGTCCAGCATAAATACGCGCTCGTAAATCCACCCCTTTTCGGCGGGCCAAAAGCAATCCTTTTCGTTGCAAGCGTCGAACGGGTCGGAAAGCTTTCCCGCGCGCATTAGATCCGTATACTGCGTACCGGGTACCTCCGCATCAGTCCATTCCTTAGCTTCCGTTTCCTTGAAACGCCACTTTCCGTTTAAGTTTATTTTTTGCATCTTTGCCCTCCGTGAAAGACTCGCTTATATCCCGTATACGCGTACATTTCCGTTTCCGAAAAAACATCGTCTTGAACTCAATTATTATAACATACTATGCTATTTTCTTCAAGTAGTCTTTTTTTATTTTCGCGGCACGCACACAATCCATTGCGCTTACGTGTCTGCGGTAGTATAATATTTGCATAAGTACATGCCACAGGAGAATAAAAATGGAAAACAAATCGACAAAATACGCCGAGGACTTATCAAAGCTTATACAATGTCCTACCGTTTCGGCGTCGGGACACGAATATTTTGTGAAATTTCACGAAGCGTTGCAAGAGGTTTTTCCATTGATACACGAAAATGCGGAAATCGTAAACGTGAGCAGCGATGCATTGCTGTTCAAGTGGAAGGGCAAGTCCGATAAAAAGCCGTTGGTACTTATGGGACATCAGGACGTCGTTCCCGCCGTGGATAAGGATTGGACTCACCCGCCGTTCGGCGGAGAAATTGCCGACGGAAAGGTTTGGGGACGCGGCGCCATGGACTGCAAAAACACAGTTTATATTTCCCTACGCGCGATTGAAGAACTCATGTCGGAGGGCTTTGTTCCGGAGTACGACACCTACTTTTCCTCCTCCGATTCCGAAGAAATTTCCGGACCGGGCGCGCCGAGCATAAGGGATTATCTTAAAAATCAGGGCGTCAAGCCCGCCATTGTAGTAGATGAAGGCGGTGTTATTTTAGACAAGGTATTCCCAGGTGTCAAGCGCCCGTTCGCCGTTATCGGCATTTACGAGAAGGGCTACGGCAACATAAAGTTTACGGCACGCGGAGACGGGGGACACAGCAGTACGCCGCCTAAGAACACTCCCGTTGAGCGGCTGGCGCGTTTCATAACGGACGTACACTCTCACCGTTACTTACGCAACCACATATCCGATGAGGTAACGGCGATGTTTAAGGCGTTTGCGCCGCAGCTCAAGCAGCCTCTTAAGATTGTTCTCTCCCACACTACGCTATTCAAGCCCCTCATAAAATTTTTGTTGCCCAAATTAAGTTCTTTCGGCAGAGCGCTTCTAACGACTACGCTTGTGTTCACCATGACGACCGCTTCCACAGCGCCCAACGTAATCCCGCGCGAAGCGTCCGCCGTCGCAAACGTACGCTTTTCCAAGCACCAGCCTAAGGAGGAAACAATTGCGCTCTTGACAAAGCTTGCGGCAAAGTACGGCATAGAAACGGAGGTTTTAGAAGCACGCGACGCCTCCAGTGTTACGGATATCGAAAGTGAAGGCTTTAAATACATGAGCGACTGTATAAAAAAGTGCTTCCCCGATGTCGGCGTCGCCCCGTACGTAATGATGGGCGGTACCGATTGCCATTTTTTTCAAGACATTTGCGATTGCGGGCTTCGCTTCACTCCGGTTCGTCTTTCGCAAGCCCAAATGTCCTCCATGCACGCCGCCGATGAAAATATCGACGTCGACACACTCGTTGACGGCGTCAACTTCTTTAAGTATTTTATAGCTAATTACCGATAAAAAATAGGTGCTTGCCGGTCAAAGCCTTAAACCCATTTTTATACCCCTCAAGTAAAAAACGCGGTTGACGTAGATTTTCTAAGTCAACCGCGTTTTTTAAGTTAAGCGAATTCAATCGTCACGCATGCGATTATCGAGGTTTTTTTATCGGTACCGGCTCCCGACTATTCCGTATCTACCCCGTTCCGCCGACCTATCGGCAACAACGGCTCCTACGTTATTCCATATCTACATACACGCGCTCCGCCGACCTACCGGCGGCAGCGGCACGGCGCAAACGCACACCTAAGCTTTCCCTTTTGGTCGATTTTAACAGCCCGGCGGCAAAGAGGTTTTCCTCCGTTTCGGGGAGTTCTCCCGCGGTTATGGCGCGGCGCACAATAAGCTGCGCTTCCACCAATTCTTGTTGTTTTTTATTGTATTTGATAAACAACAGCGGTATGAGCGAGAAGAAGGAACCCAGCACGGGTGCCAGTATAAACACCGGCCACGCGAATTCAGTAAACGTCGAAGAAATTTGTCCTGCATCGAACGCCTCGGCGTTATAGCCCAACAGTGTCAACGTCACACCGGCAAAGAATATTTGCATGGCGCGCGTAAATTTGGATATAAGATTTTGCATGGCAAACACGGACGCCTCGTTACGTTGCCCGGTTTTCCACTCCATATAATCCAAGCTATCTCCCCAAAGCGCCGTCATTGCTGTGCCTTGCATATTGAGCGGAATATTTGCTATGGCAATAAGCGCAATTACTATTAAAATACTCGTCCCGGTGAAGCCGACGAAATACGCTATAATACGGCATACGATATTCGCCACGGCAACCAAAATAAGAATATTTTTCATGCCGCCGATTTTTTTAGAGAACCACACCGTAAACAAAATAGCTATTGCCCCCGGCAAACCGCAGACAAGCCCGAAAATAAAGCTTGACGTCATACCGTCGATTTCAACGCCGAAAATATTAAATCTGACAAGGTATTTAAAAAAGTATATATTCTCTAAAAGTAGCGTACATGTGCTTAAAATCTGGCTGATAACAATAAGCATTACCAACTTATTTTGAAGCACCAATTTTATAGCGCTCAGAGGGTTCCCCTCCACCTTTTTAACGGGCGCGCGTTCCTTTGCGGAGTGACCGAACATCGCCACTAGCATACCGCCTAAACCGAACACTACACCTAAAATAAGAAAAATATTTTTTTCCGTCATTCCTATTTTGCCGGCGTTTCCCAAAATAATCGTAATCAGACCGGGCAACCAAGAGCCCATCATTGCGGCAATGCGTCCCGTTTGCGCCACGCGTGACCGCTCCTTTGAGGTAGTCGCCATAACAGAAGTCATGCCCCATTGCGCAATATCTTGAAATGAATAAAGTAAATCGTAAATGAAATAAACCATGACGATTAATACAAGCATTTCCGTTTTGCCTAGTCCGAAATCCGCAAACAACGCCATTGCACACAGCCCTATGGGAATAGGCGTTATCAACAAGAACCGCCGTAGCTTTTCACCGTTTTTAAAGGTGTGTTTGTCGATAATTCCTCCGGCGATGGGGTCGTTAATTGCGTCCCATATACGCGAAAGCGATATTACCGTGCCGACAAGCAAGGCGTCCAAGTACAAAACGTTGGTGCAAAAATAAAAGACCCAACCGCTAACCAAACCGAAACTCATGTTTTGCCCGGCTATTCCGAGCGAAAACCTCAACATTTCACGGTTCGGCACTTCATGCTCCGAGTCCTTGCCTAACAGTTTATCCGTTAGCTTTCTCCAAAGTGACGCCATAAAACCCTCCCGACATTGTATTAATTTTAATTATACTTTATCAGCGTGCAGAATGCAATAGCGACTTTTCATTTTTTAGCGCTTTTTCTTGACATTTTTTTATTTCGGTTCCGTGATGAATCTCACGCCGGCGTAGTTATGAGGTTTATCCGGTTTCATAACAAAGTTTGCGCGGTTTAATTATGAAGCTTGTGCGGCTTCATACGAGGTTTATCCCGATGATTTGATACCTACAAATTTAGACCCACCGAAAAATGAAAAAAGTAAATTTGAAACGGGGGGAATTGAACACTAATAAATTAAAAAACGCGGTTGAGCGTAAGAATTTTAATTCTTGCGGCAACCGCATTTTTAAGCTAATGGTGTAAAGTTTCAAGCTTGCGCAGTACACAAATCTTGGGTTCTTTTGCCGCTCAGCAAAAAAACAGATGCGTTCTACATCAATAAAAAGCGTGGTAAACGGCATTTATGGCTTTTTCGTAATCGGAGCTATCTACGCCGACGATTATGTTAAGTTCACTGCTTCCTTGGTCTATCATGCGTATGTTGATACCGGAAGAGGAGAGCGCGGCGGTAAGCGTTGCGGCGGTACCGGCGCGGTTAGCCATGTTATGACCAACGGTGGCGATTAAGCTCATACCGCTGTGTACCTCCACAGAATCGGGCGAAACGACGTTTCTGATGTCGTGAATTATGCCTTCGAGTTTCCCGGACAGCTCCTCGTCGGATATGACAAGAGAAAGCGTATCAATACCGGAGGGCATGTGTTCAAAGGACACTCCCTTATGCTCCAGTACGGAAAGAATTTTGCGGCAGAAGCCTTTTTCGCCGTTCATCATAGACTTTTCTATGGCAAGCACGGTAAAACCTTTTTTACCGGCTATACCGGTAACCACGCGATCCTTATTGAGGGGGCGTTTGCTTTCGGCGACTATAAACGTACCCTTATTGGAGGGTTCAAAGGTATTTTTTATGTTTATAGGTATCCCGGCAAGCCGCACAGGAAAAATAGACTCCGGATGCAAGACGTTCGCCCCCATATAGCTAAGCTCGCGCAGTTCCTTATAGCTTAGGCAGTCTATCATCTTAGGATTTTCCACTATACGCGGGTCGGCGGTAAGAAAGCCGTTGACATCCGTCCAGTTTTCGTATACGGCTGCGCCTACGGCGCGTGAAATTATGGCGCCGGAAACGTCCGAACCTCCGCGTGAAAAGGTTTTAATGCGCCCGTCGGAATAGCTGCCGTAGAAGCCGGGAAGCACGGCGTTTTTAATCTTCTTTAGTTTTGCGGAAATGAGGTCGTTGGTGTAGTCGGCAAGGAAAATTCCGTCCTCTCCGAATTTAACCAACTGTTCGGTATCGACAAATGTGTAACCCAATTTTGCGGCGAACACGACGGCGGATAGATATTCCCCGCGCGACGCGGCGTAATCTGACGAAGCAGAGCGGTTTATTCCGTCCTCTACTTGGTTCAAGTAGCTTTCGATGTCGAGGGTCAAGCCCAAATCGGAAACTATTTCCTTAAAACGCTCTCTTATCTTGATAAAAATTTTTGAGCAATCCCCCGTTGACGCGGCTTCGCGGTAACAAGCGTACAAAAGGTCAGTCACCTTTTCGTCTTGCTTAAAGCGCTTTCCGGGAGCGGAAACTACTATATAACGTCTGTCGTTGTCCGACAGGACGATTTTTGATACCGCGGTAATCGCTTGCGCGTCTGCCATAGACGTACCGCCGAACTTACATACCTTTAACATAAAAACTCCTTAGTGTTACATTACGCCGTTAAGCACGTCCTTGTTTCCTAAATCCTCGTTGAACGGCATTCGGAGAAAAAAACTCCTTCTTGCACCTCCGCGTTTTTTTAGGTATACGCACTTAAACAATGCAGTTATTTATATATACAAATTTCTGAAGGCGAAAGAATACTGCAACCATATGGCAAAATCATTGCACGGATTGTACCCTTTGCCGGCGCCGTTTTTTTTTCCGCCTATATATCTATTCTTTTCGCCTCAAGATAATAGCGTTTTTCCTCCGCCTCACCCATGGAAAATGATTTTTTGGGCAAGACCCCGTGCTTTAAAACGAAGGGGAACAGCGCGCTTTTTTCCACCGTGGGCATAACCAACGCCACTCCTCCGCATTCGCCCGATACCTCTTTAAGATGCTCGATGCCGTGGATGTAATCCACCTTAAATCCGGGGTTGCGTGCGGCAAACACCTCTATAAAAGCTTGAATCTGCGAAATTGCTTCGGCGCTGTCCGTAGGTACGGATATGTATCCTTCGCCGTCCTTACCGAAATAATTCAACTTGCCCGCCCCTCTGCAAGCGACCTTAAGACCGCTTATGAAGCCGTCGGTATCTCCGAAAACCACGCGGTGAATAGGCTCAAATTTTATAGCGTCGCAATAAAGGTTCTCAACCTCCGCGAGCGCGTACCGTGCGGGGTGGTTTTCTCTTTCCTCCGAGGTAAGGCTTTCTTTGAGGAAATCCCAATGCGCTTTGGCAGTGACTAGAGAATGGTTTCCGTCGCCCACCGCAAATAAAAACCCGGCGTCGCGTCCGTATTTAGAGGCTTGCACCTCCGCGCCAAGAAGCGCGGTTAACGCATCCGTCACGCGCGCAATATCGGTAATGCGCCACCCTTTTATGTGTCCGCCGTTCATATTCAAACGGAAGTCGTAGAGCTTTTCAAACTCCGCGCGCTTCTCTAAAAGCGGTTCGATAACGGTTTTCCCGGGGTCGTCTATCAGCAATATTATGTGCGGAAGCTCAAGCGCGGCGTGCTTTCGCACCTCCAACCGGGGAGGAATACGTGAAAGTACCGTCCCTTCCGTAGCGCGCGCCGGCTTATCGGTAAACGGCTTAAAATCAAAGGCTTCAAGGTCTACGGGAAGCACCAAGCCCGCCCGTCCGGAAAAATACGCAGTATCGCGCAAAACCAAAATAAACGAATCCGTTATCTCACGGAAAACACCCTTCTCAACATATGTATGCATAGCCTTAGCGGCGGCGGCGATACGGGCGCCCACGTCGGCGTCCTCAAGATATACCTCCGGCACAACCAAATTCAGCGCCGAAACGGAATCCGATACGACGTCCTTAAGGCTTTGCCAATAGCCGCGTTGCGACGTGAACTGGTCGCACGCTACAACCGCCCATTTTTCCATATCGGTACCTGCGGCGGGAATTAATATATTTTTCGCTTTGACTATAGATTTTGCCATATTTTAAATCCACGGCGTTAAGAAACGCGTTTTTTCCGACCGCAACCAAATAGGTGCCGGTTGTTTAGACTGTTACCCTGCCGGGAGCCTTTTACAGATTGTCCCCAAAGCGGGTTGTTTAGACTGTTACCATAATGGGAGCGTAGGGATTTCAGACTGTCACCTTGAGCAGACCGCGAATGCGGTCGGCCGGGCGCTTTCGCGCAACCTCTAGTGCGAAAGGTCCCCTAAATGGGAGCGCAAACCCTTCCGCTACTTCCACATGCAATCCGCATAAAGCATTCCGCCGTCTACAGCGATAGCCCTACAACGTCCCTTACATCTCGTCGCGGTTTCTATGTCGACGTCCGCCGCCGTGACGTCCAGCTTCTTCCTCTTGCGACAACGAAGCTATACCAAACTGCTCCTCTATTATCTCCTTAAGCTTTTCCATCGTCATGTAGCGTTTAAGCTCACCGGTGCGTCCCACGGAAATAATTCCCGTTTCTTCACTGACGACTATCGCAATGACGTCGGACTCCTCCGTTATACCTATTGCCGCGCGGTGGCGCGTGCCGAACTCCTTACCCACGTTGATATTCTGCGTAAGCGGCAGAAAACAACCCGCGGCACGGATTTTGGTACCGGTTACCACGACCGCACCGTCATGCAGAGGACCTTTGGTATTAAAAATACTTTCCAACAGTCCTGCGGAGAGATCCGCATCTAGCTTCGTACCGGTATCGAGTATATTAGGAGGAAAATCGCCCGCACCGTTGGTAAGCAGTATTATAGCGCCCGTGTTGCGTTTCGCCATATCCTGAACGGCGTCCAAAAGTTCCGCCGAAGCGGTTTTCAAGTCGTCGACGTTGCCGAAGCCCTTCTCGTAAAAGTTTTTAGTTTTGTTGCTGGATATGCGTCCGAAAAAGGTTTTTAAATCCGAACCGTACGCAACCGCGCAAGCCACGACGATAAAAACGGACAGCACGCGCATCACCAACCGCGCAATCAGGAAAAGCTCCTTTTCCATGTACACGTTGACGATTTCCAGCGCGGTAAGCCCGCCTAAAATGATTAAGACTATCGCAAACACCTTCATTTGCCTCTTGTTGTAGAAGAAAATAAAGAACGGCACGATTGCCAATACAAAAACCACCGCGTCTATAACCACGAGGTAATCGAGGTCGGAAATAAACTTAGAAAAAGATTCAAACATATATTGTATTCCTTCGGAGTGTGGACAGTTTTAGACTAAAAAGAGCCGGGAAGATTTTCTTGCCTTGCAAGTCGTCACCGATGATTATCCACACCCTTCCTCCTTAAGAGGGATCTTCTTTTGCATAACGCGCCCGTGCTTCGCCCGTCAATCGAACTCCCCAAAAGGCTCTTCCGGGTCTTCTAGCGGCGGAGCGCCGTTAAATCCGAACGGGTCTTCGATTGCGTTGTTATTGCCGCCAAAATTCGCGAAAGGATTGCCGTAAAAGCCGCCATTTTTTGCGGATGCGGGAGGAGTCGGTTCCGGTCCGTCGTGTTTTTTCAGATAAAACCCGATTAGCACCAACACTATAATAACCGCCGCCAAAATGCACGCGGAAATTATCACTATATACGTCGGGTTTACCAGCGTCGAGTAATCGTAAGCGTTATCGGTTTTCACGGCGGACTCAAAGCCCTCCGCCTTTAGCGCGGCGACCGTAGCGGCGACTGCGTCGTTCATATGCTTTACGCCGTTGATTTTGTAATACTCTTCAAAGTTCTGTAGGGTATCGCGGCTAGTATATACCACGTTCGGCAAATTTGCCGATTCGCGTCCGTCATAAACGTTTTTAATTTCCCAATTATACCCGAAAAAGTGCGCTATTTTGATGTCCGCGGCAATGAAGTTCGCGCTGTCGCTCATCAGCCCTATGTGAGTATAAGGAATTTTGCTTTCGGTAATGAGGATATTCATCACATTTTTGTTTTTAGGCGGAAGCTTTAAATCCGCGCCCACGGCGTCCGCCGCGTTCTTAATCAAGTTACCGTGCGCGGTTTCCGTTTCGTCCGTATACAAGTAGAGGAAGTCGCCGCCGCCGATCATATTGAAGTCAATCATTAAAAGGACCTTTCCGCGCCCCGCCTTACCCAACTTATCAAGATAATAGGCACTCCCGTGCAAACCGGGAAGCTCCGCGCCGAACAATGCGAAAACTATATCGAATTTAAACTCCGTATCACGCAAGAGATACGCGGCGGCAAGCAAAGAGCCTACCCCGGTGGCGTTGTCTATAGCACCCTCACCGCCTATTACCTTACCGTCGCTGCCTTTCATGGAGGAGAGATTGTCGTAGTGCGCGCCGATAATAACCTTTTCGCCGCTATCCGATGTACCGTTTTTAGTAAACAACACATTTTGGCTGTTCTTAACCATACCCGACGACGGATCCGTAAATTTAAACGGCTGATAAGGCGAATCTCCGGTACCGGCAGGCGCGTAGCCCATACCGGCAAGCGCGCCCGCCAAGCTTTCCGCCGCAAAGCCTTCGCCCTCTTCGCCCGACGTGCGGTCGGCGTGCGCGATCACAAACGCGACAAAAAACTCGTACGCCAAATTCGGCGAGGTCAAGTCCACCCCGGCAAAAATATCTTCAAGTGCCGGGGCGGTTTCATCTCCGCTTTCGGCTTCGCCGTTTGGCTCCTCTTCCGCCTCGCCTTCGGCGACGGCAAAATAACTTGCGGAGACGTTAAACCCGTACGCAAATACGGCGGTCGCGGCAAGCGCAAGGAAAAGTAATATCGAAAACAATTTTTTCATGCCGTAAATCCTCATACCAACGCTCCTATCACCAACACCACGTGGTATATCGCATAAGGGACTGCAAGAGTTATAAACACTTTAGAGTGCAAATGCGGTGGTATAAAAGCTTTTTTCAAGTAAAAATACGCCAAAATAAAGCACGGCGTTCCCAATATCAAATCTGCTATCGACACAACGAGCGGATACATTAATGGAAATGCATAGCAAGACCAAAACACCGCTCCGGTAAGGAGGTTGGCAAATATTAATGCCACCGACAACACGGCGATAAAGTTGTTTACCGAAATAAATCTCAAACCGCGCGCCGACCTTATAACGAAGTTATAAAAAAGCCTCATCAAAGCTAACGCAATTACGGCAATCACAAGACCTGATAAGATGTATATAAACACTAGCATCGGTTGCGAAAAATTGAACCCGATCGCTATGATATACGGAATGGTTCGTATGTTGATGCCCATCGTATAGGTATTCCTAAAAGCATAACTAAACCACAACGCTATAAACAGCGCAATCGAGTATTCTTTTTTTATTTCTTTTCTTTCCGTCATTTTTTACCCCGGAGGAGTGCCGTCGTACGGCGTGTTATTGGGTGTAGACAATCTGCGGTGACGACTTACTACGCAAGAAAATATTTTGTCACAGCGAATTGACCGCACCCGTTTTATTTTGCGGATATGAGCCGCGCAACTATGTCGCGCATCATATGGTCTTTGCTTATTTTGCCGGATTTAAGCAGAAATTCCTGCTCATCTAGCATTTCCACGCACCGCTTAAGTACGTTCGGACGGTAGCGCCTTCCGGCTTCCCGCGAAGCGCAGACGGAAAACTCCTTAACGCCCAATTTTTTTGCCAAGGCATATTCCGTCTCATCCGACTCCGCGGAGTAGTACATACGGCGGAACTGAGCGGTAACCGCCCCTAAAATATGCGTTTCCTTATAGCCCAAGCGCTCAATCGACGAGAGCAAGCCCCACGCACGCTCCGGACTTGTCCCGGACAAGGCGTTTGCCAACTCAAAAATTTGCACTTCAAGCTCCGGCACCACCAGTGACTCTATGTCCGCCACGCTCACTCTGCCGTCGGAAAACGCGATTATTTTCTCCGTTTCCGTAGCCACGCGCGTCATGTCGCACCTAGTAAATTCGGCAAGCCGCACCGCCGCCGCTTCGTCGAACAGCACCCCGGCACGCGCTCCCTTTATTTTAATCCAGTTGATTATGTCCGAGCGATCGGCTTTTTTACAGTCCACCGTAACGGCAAATTTTGCCGCCGCGCCCCCCTGAATGCTTTCGGAAAACGCGTCCGCGCCGTCGAACACGGCAAGCACGGAAAATTCCGGCGGATTTTCAAAAAAACCGTTAAGAGCGGCTTTTTCCTTTACGGACAGCTTTTCCGTCCATTCGCTCACCAACACCGCGCGGTGTTCGGAAAACACGGGTTCGGTGGAAAGCGCGATCAAAAGCTCCGCCATATCGGGGCGGCTTTCGTACACGGACAAATTCATCACCGCGAAGTCGGACGAAATCAATCCCTTGACGATTTCCGCCGCGCGGCTTTTGAAATACGCATCCTCTCCCTTGATTATGTACAAGGGCGATATTTCACCGCGTTTGACGGCAGCGTTCAATTCCGGAAGCGTAATCGTTTTCATATTTTGTGCGTATATAGTAACACTTATTTATCTGAGTGTCAAAGTATTTACTGTATAATAAGAATAACGTTGCTAAAATTCAGTGACATAGATGTACTCCTAAGTAGGAGAGATGCATACAATGATCCTCCCTCACACTAGTGCGGCTATAATCATACAGACGGACGCGACGGCGGCGGAAGACGCTACCTTTTGTTTTCTCGTCGCGAAAGCGAAGCGTGAGGCTATTAAAATAATAAGGTAATAGGCGGCGGACATTACGCCCAACGCCGGTACGGAGATTTCCGCATAACGCCACGAGGAGACAAGCAATACCGTCAGTTTCATGGGGACAAGCAGTATGTCATACGACGCTAGTATAAATGAAAGAACGGGCATAACCGACGTAATGAGCATAATTACAAACATGATTATGAATATAAAGCTGATAATCGGTAAAATAATGAGATTCGAAAGCCAAAACAAAATCTGAATTTTACCGAAAAACACGGCGACCAACGGCAACAACGCTATATTGGCGGCCAAGCTTGCGGCAAGCGTACCTCCGATAGTTTTTCCCAAACGGCGGAAGATTTTGAAGAGCGGTTTATACAGTACCACCAGCCCGAAAATCGCACCGAACGACAGCAAAAAGCTTTTCCCGAACAGTGCCAACGGGTCAAAAATAAGTATTAAAATCGCGGCGAGCCCCAGCGCCGACGGCGCGTCATATTTAAGCCCGAACGCTCCCGCCGAAAGTAGCACGGCAAGCATGACGACCGCGCGAATCGCCGACGGGCGAAAACCGCAAAGTACCGCGTATAAAAGCGCGACTCCCACGGCGGCAATTAGGCGCACGACGCCCTTTACCTTGAGTTTTTTCAACAACATGTACACCGCGCCCGCCAAAAAGCCGACATGCAAGCCGGAAACGCAAAGTATGTGTATGAGTCCGGACGCCACGACGTTGTTGTAACTGCTTTTCTCCAGTTCGCCCGTGTCGCCGAACAGCATACCTATCGCAAGTCCGGCGGTATCAGAGCGCGTATTTTCGGCAATGCGGCGCTTGTTTTCATGAACAAATCTTTGAAGCGGCGGTAGCTTTCCCTCGGCAAGCTTAATCACGGTTCCGGCGTAAGCGGCATAGGTTACGCGGCTTTCATAGGCGGCGGTGAAATCCGTGTCAAACGCCGCGAAGCCGTCTTCTTTAAATCTTGCGCCGTTTACGGAAACGGTATCCCCGGCGTTAAAATCTATCTCTCCGCCGGCGATAAAAACCACAAACATGTCGTAGTTCAGTTTCACTCCGTCCGCGTAGGCATCCGTCAAAACAAAGCCGCGCGAACCCGACTCATAGGCGTATACCGGACCGCCGACAACGCCGGTAATGGGTACATAATCTTTAAGGTCGGTCATGCGCGTCCCGTAAATATCTTGCACGGCGGAAAACGACAACACGCCGATTATCAGCATAATCGGCATATATAAAAATCTTGTTGCGCCCTTTAGCCTTTTAAATAAACGCGGAAGTACAAGCATAAGCGTCGCCGCCGTTACGCCTATTCCTATGGGTATCAGCCTATAAAGCTTATCGACCTCCGCGTACGCCGCAAGTGCGGCGGTTACTATCCCAACGCATAGAAAAACGGCGGCAAAAACCATGGGTCTGTTATTGAATAGCCGCCGTTTTATCATAGCTTTGTTGTCCTCCGTAAAAAAATCTAGAGTGTTTTGACACTACGGTCTTAGATAATTTAATTGCCGCCGGTTACGACTATATCGGAACCCGTTCCTAAAACGTTTTTAACCAACACGTCGCCTATGCGCGAATTTTTAGGCGCGGTAATTTTTTTAAGCCCGTCCAAGATGTCAAAAATCATATCTTTAGGAACGGGCGACGAGGTTTTAACCGACGCCACACCGCCGTTCTTCGTCCTGACAAGCGCGGTAACCGTGCGCACCGGCGCGGTAAATTCGCCTATTCCGTAGACCTCGCCGCGCTTACACGAGTTGCCCTTAACACTGAATACGCCGTCCGTTTCCGTAACGGTGATAGGACAGCCCATGGGACACATTATACAGATTGTTTCCATCGCTTTCGCCATAATATCCACTCCTACTCCAGCCTTAAGGTCAAGCTATCCTTCAATTTGCTCTTATCTATTTCTATCCTTTCCATTTCGCCCGGCGTGAGTATCAAGCGGTGTTTGGAAAAAACGGTTTCACCTCCGGATTCCGCCTTCAGAGTTTTGTTTTTATAAACTCCGTCCGTACGGAAATACACATCCACCTTGCCGGTTCCGCGATACACGGTTTGCGGCACGGTATAGCGCACTCCCGCGCCGACCTTCACCGCGCAAGCCTCTCCGTGCGAAAGAACGCCCTTTGCATAGTCCGCCGCCGCGCTTCCCGCCAATTCCGCCTCAGCGCTTACGTTGTCCACCAAATCGTGTACGTGCAACACGTTGCCCGCCGCGAATATTCCGGGAACGGAGGTTTGGCGGTATTCGTCCGCTACGGCGCCCGACGTAAGCGGATTCATCTTAATTCCTATTCCGTTTATCAAGTCGTTTTCGGGAATTAGCCCCACCGACAAAAGCAACGTATCGCAATCGACGTATTTTTCAGTTTCCGGCTTCGGGCGAATGTCCTCGCCTACCTCCGCATAGTAAATCCGCCTAAGCCGCTCCGCCCCCTCAACGCGCGTGATAGTATGCCCGTACAAGATGGGAATTTCAAAATCGTCCAAGCACTGCACGATATTGCGTTTAAGACCGGAGGAATACGGCATAAGCTCCAAAACAAGCTTGACGCGCACGCCCTCGAAGGTCATACGGCGCGCCATGATAAGCCCTATGTCGCCGCTCCCCAAAATAACCGCTTCCTTGCCTACGGAATAGCCGTCGACGTTTATAAGCCGTTGTGCGGTTCCGGCGGTATAAATTCCTACCGGACGCGTTCCGGTAAGGGCGATTGCTCCGGCGGTACGCTCACGGCAACCCATAGCCAGCACCGTCGCGCCCGCCTCCACGGTAATCAAGCCGGCGTACGGTGAAAGCGCGGTAACCGTGCGCTCCGGCGTAACCGAAAGAACCATAGCCTCGTCGTATACGGTTATGCCCGGCGCATTCTTAACCCTTTCGGCAAAACGCGCGGCATATTCGGGACCGGTCAATTCCTCTTTAAAATAGTGCAGACCGAAGCCGTTGTGAATGCATTGGTTAAGAATGCCTCCCAAGCGTTTATCGCGCTCGAATACGACAACCGAACAACCCTTTTTTTCTGCGGCGAGAGCCGCCGCCATACCGGCGGGACCACCGCCTATAACCGCGACGTTAAAATACATAAAGCGTCTTCACTTTCTCCTCTTATCCACACCGCTTTTGCGGTAAATTTTTTCTGTCGGCAACGGTTGAAAAACCGGCTCCTTTTTACTACCCGCGGAGTAAGAATTTTTCCGTACCCTTTTCGCGCTTAGTGATTTAGTGCTTGCGCGTCCCGGCTAATACCCGCGAAGCAAGACCTTTTCCGCATTCCTCACGCGCTCAGTATTGCGGTCCGATTTACTACCCGCGCGGAAAAACTATCTCCGTACCCTTTCCGCACTTAGTGATTTCCGTTTCCGGAACTCCCGTTTCACGCGCCAAAATTTCCAATACGCGCGGCATGCAAAAGCCGCCTTGACAGCGTCCCATTCCGGCGCGGACGCGCCTCTTGACGGCATCGACGGTTACGGCGGATAACGGTGAACGTATAGCCGCCACTATTTCCGCCTCCGTAACGCTTTCACAGCGGCATATTACGCGTCCCCACGCCTCGTCGGCGCGCACCCTTTCCTTAATTTCCGCCGCCGTCAACTCCTTTAACCGCTTATGCTTAGGCATAACCGTAACGCAGTTTTTCTTAGGCACAAGAGCTTTAAACGGCGCAACCAACTCGTTAACAACGTATTCGGCGATAGCCGGCGCGGAGGTCAATCCGGGAGAGCATATGCCGGCAAGGTAGGAAAAGCCGTCCTTAAGCTTAGATTGTTCGATGACGAAATCCATTCCGCATATGGTACGCAGACCGGCATAAAGGCGTATCGACTTTCGGTAATCGGGCGTTTTATAGGTAACGGCAAGCTGTTTTTTAATCTTATCTAGACCGCCCGCGTCGACGGAGGTATCTCCGTTTACCGTCGGTTCGGCGGTAGGACCGTATATAACGTTCCCGTCCGCCGTCGGTGCGGCAAGTATCCCCTTTCCGAATTCGTTAGGAAGCGGAAAAATAATCGTGCTTATGTTTTTGCGTTCGGTCTGGTCGAGGACATAGTATTCGCCCTTTTGATAGGTTACCGTAAGCGGTTCCGCGCCGGCTATACGGTTAATCTCCGCGGCGCCGGCACCGGCGGCGTTAACAACGGTATCGGCGGCGTATTGCGCCCCGTCCGCGCAATGTACGCGAAAATTCCCCCGCCTCCCGAAAACAGCGGTTACGGCGGAATTAAGCTTTATAACGGCACCGTTTGTAACCGCGCGGTCGGCGTAGCCTATGGTAAGCTTATAAGGAGATATAACGCCGGCTTCCTGCGCGTACAGCGCGTACTCTATGCCGTCGGCGACATTCCTTTCTTTTTTGAGGATTTCCGCGCGTCCGATAATTTCCGTCACGACGCCGTTCAAGTCGCCGCGCGCTTTCAATTTTTGCAGCATGGGTAGTTGCTCCGCCGTCCCTACCACCAGCGATCCGGTTTTAATATGCGGCACGTCTAGCTCCCGTGCAATATTCCACAGCGCGCGGTTGCCTTCGCGGTTAAAACGCGCCTTAAGCGTACCCGTTTCCGCGTCGTAGCCGGCATGGATAATTCCGCTGTTAGCGCGCGACGAACCGTACGCCACATCGGAACCGGCTTCAAGCAGAAGGCATCTAAGCTCATATTTTGCCAGCCTATCTATAACCGCCGCCCCGACGACGCCGCCGCCTATTATAATTACGTCGTATTTTTCCATTTCCAACACTCCCGTTCGGACATGTTTTTCCAATTTCATTTGGGTGTGGACAATCCGTGGTGACGACTTGCCTGCCAAAAACATATTTTGGCATCGCGAAATTGTCCACGCCCTTTTTATTTATGATAACATGTTTTTCGTCAAAATGCAACACACGATGACACCCATAAATTTAAAAATTTACGGACTTAATTTGCAATACTAACCCGCGTCCAACTCAACCGGCTCAAAGCGGAAAAGTGCGTCAAATGCTATCATTTAAATTATAACACTAAACCGTGCCTAACTCAACCTTTCTTCTTTGCGTAATTTATTATAGCATTCTTTATTTGCGCAACCTTATCTTAAATCAAGCAAACCGTTTGTATCTTACGCACGCTATTTTGCAAAAGAAAACAAATTACGCGCATATTGCATGATTTAATAATGCAAACACACTCAAAACGCATAAACCCCTCACAGAAACGCATAAAAAACCTCTATTATTCGGTTAAAACCTTAAAAAATGTTGCAATTAATTTTTATGTGGTGTAGAATAAGTATGCTTCTGTCGCCTGCGTAGTGTAGTATATTTCTATAAGATATACTATAACGCGCTCGCGTCGCACACAGCACCTTTTTCATTTTAGATTTCGGTCGCTACGGGGCTATAGACTCCGCCGCCGAAAAACGGGCGATGTCCGTCAAGCCATACGCTTGTACGCCGTCTTTATTTAAAGATGTCCGTCAAGCCATACGCTTGCATGCCGTCTTTGTCGAACTAAAGACACGCCCCGAAAAATGCGGATTGCCGTACTTAAGCTTTTTTTGCTTATCGGCTTCACGCAAAACTCCGCGTCGGCGCACTTGCGGGCGCACGCGGTTCTACCGGAGATAGAAATATGCTTAAGCTTAAGGATATAAAAAAAGACTATATAATCGGCAACATGAATACGGCGCGCGGTCGCTCCAAAGCCACGGTTACAAGAGCCGTAAACGGTATTAACGTGGAGTTCCGAGACAGTGAATTCGTGGCAATTCTAGGACCGTCCGGATGCGGCAAAACCACTCTTTTGAACATCATAGGCGGTTTAGACCAGTACACCTCCGGCGACCTGATAATATCCGGAAAAAGCACTAAAAATTTTAAGGACTCCGATTGGGACGCCTACAGAAACAAGTCCGTCGGTTTTGTTTTCCAAAATTACAATCTTATAATGCACCAGAGCGTGGCGTCCAACGTTGAGCTTGCTTTGGAGATGTCCGGCTTACCGCGTTCGGAAACCAAAAAACGCGCGGCGGACATGCTTGCCGAGGTAGGGCTTTCCGATCACAGCTCCAAAAAACCCAATCAGCTTTCCGGCGGACAGATGCAAAGGGTTGCCATAGCGCGCGCCATAGTAAACGACCCCGACATAATACTTGCCGACGAGCCAACCGGCGCGCTTGACTCCGACACGAGCTTACAGGTCATGGACATATTGAAAAAACTGTCCGAAAAAAAACTGGTCATAATGGTTACGCACAACCCCGAAATTGCCGCGACCTACGCCACGAGAATAATAACCCTCGTAGACGGACAGGTCACAAGCGATTCGGCGCCCTACAAAACCGACAAAGACGGGATAACGGAGCATAAGGACAAGGATCTTTTCGCGTGGTACGCGCATACCGAAGAAGAAGCCGTATTACCCGACGACAAAGAAAACCAATCGGTTGTCGCTGATGAAAGCCCTTCCGAAGCGCAAGCGAATGCGGATGTAATTTCTCTTGACGCGCAAGCGGACACGGAGGTATCGGCGGCTACGGACGCCGGTGCCGAAGGCGCAGTTGCCGGACACTCCCTCTTCAAAAAAAGACCTCCTCTTTGCGAGAGGTTGAAGCGCGACCGCGAAAAGCGCGTCAAAATAGAAAAATCCTCACTGTCCTACAATAACGCGTTGAAGCTTTCGTGGAACAACCTTTTCACCAAGCGCGGACGCACCGTATTGACGTCTATCGCGGGCAGTATCGGAATAATAGGCATAGCGTTGGTGCTTGCTCTTTCCTCCGGCTTCAGCAACTATATAAATCAAGTAGAGGAAGACTCCCTTTCTAAATATCCGTTGGAGATAAGCCGAAACAGCGTCGACGTTTCCGAAGCCCTTAAAATGCTTTCGCAAAACAATGACAGCGGACGTGTCAAGTACCCCGACACCAACAACATCTTCGTGGGTAAATCGTTGGGCAATTTAATCGGCAGTATCAATACGATTATAAGCGACAACGATTTAAAGTCGTTCAAGATTTATCTCGACAATAATTTCAAGGACTCTTCGGACGGCTACGTAAAATACGACTACGGTTCGGAAAAATTCATATATTCGAATTATTCGTCTACAACCGGTTCGTATAACCTTGTCGAGCCGTTCACGGATGCAATGCAAGAGGTTGTAAAAAAGCTTGACATTCCCGGGATTGACATAAATTCATTAATGGGTTCGGGGACGGTATTCGGCGATATGTTGCCGGGCTTTACCATGAACATGAACGCGTGGGACGAGCTTATCGACAATCAAAAGCTTTTGGAGCAACAATATAAGATTTTGGGCGGTCGCTGGCCGGATCAAGACGCCAAAGACGAGCTTGTTCTTGTCGTCGACGAATATAACCAAATTTCCGACATGACGCTCTTCATGTTGGGTCTTAAAAGCCCCGACGATATTGCCGACGCGCTCTTAGGAAAATCTGAGTTCCTCAGCGCGGGTTACACCGTGGAACAACTCATAGGCATCGAATACAAGCTGTTACGTCGCTGCGACCTCTTCGCACCCGACCCCGATAACGCCGGCAAGTGGCTAGATTTAGTAGGCGACGCCGCGCACACCGACGGCTTAGCGGACAAGCTTGACGCCGGACTCACGTTAAAAATCACCGGTGTTGTGCGCTTGCGCGAGGGCGCTACCTCCGGCGCTATAAACGGCTCCGCGGCATACACAAAGGCACTTGCGGAATGGTTGGTTACCTCCCCCGAAGAAAGCGACGTAATAAAGGCTCAACGCGACGCCTACGCCTCTTCAAAGGAAGCGATTATAGGCACCAGGGAGGCGGCGGATAAACCGCTTATCTACAGACCCATCTATACGACTATAGAGTTAAATGCGGAACTAAAGCAATTAGGCTTCAACGTCGAAGGTTTGGAAAGTCCCGAAAAAATATCCCTATATGCCAACTCTCTTGAAAGCAAGCAGAATATCATCTCCATGATTGAGCACTACAACGAAATAGTCGGCTCAAAGTCCTCCAAATATATCCGATACACGGATACCTTAGGGTTGCTCATGGGGGCAATTGAGTTAATTTTAACCTCAATCACCTATATACTTATAGGCTTCTCTGCAATATCGCTGATAGTGTCGTCCATAATGATTGCCATTATAACCTACACTTCCGTGTTGGAGCGCACAAAGGAAATAGGTATTTTGAGAAGCTTAGGAGCGCGCAAAAAAGACATCGCACGCGTGTTCAACAGTGAAACGTCGCTAATAGGCGTATTCTCCGGTATAATCGGCATAGTTTTTGTCGGCATACTGCAAGTGCCTATAAGTATCCTTTTGGAAAAGATGTTGGGCATACCCGACCTCATGACGGTGCTGTGGTGGCACGGAATTTTAATGGTTGCGCTTTCCGTAGTACTTTCTCTAATCGCGGGCGTGATACCCAGTCAGGTTGCGGCAAACAAGAACCCCGTTTCCGCGCTCAAAGCGGAATAACGGCTGTTATCTGCCGCGTTCAACGTTATAAACCCGCGGTGCTAAAAACCACCGTAAAATAAGAGAGGATAACATATGATCGACTACAACAAAATAATAGGCGACCGCGCCGCCCAAATACCCCCGTCCGGTATCAGAAAGTTTTTTGACATTGCTGCAGAGATGAAGGATTGTATTTCACTGGGCGTCGGCGAACCGGACTTCGTAACCCCCGCTACCTTCCGTGAAGCGGCAATTAAAAGCATTAATGACGGCAAAACGCAATATACCTCTAACAGCGGCTTGTTGGAGCTTCGTCGAGCGATAGCCAAATACCTAAAATATACCGTAAACGCCGACTATAATCCGGACAACGAAATTTTGGTTACCGTCGGCGCAAGCGAGGGCATCGACCTTGCGTTACGCGCGCTCATAAACCCCGGTGACGAGGTCATAGTGCCGTGTCCCTCCTACGTTTCCTACGCGCCCATAGTGACGCTCTGTAGCGGCGTACCGGTAATCGTCAACACCGTGGCGGAGAACAAGTTCAAGCTCACCGCAGACGAGCTTAAAGCCGCCGTAACAAAGAAGACAAAGGCGCTCATACTCCCTTACCCCAACAACCCGACCGGCGGCGTCATGGAAAAGGAATATCTTGAGGCAATCGCGCCGATAATCGAAAAAAATAACCTCATCGTCATATCCGACGAGATTTACAGCGAGCTTGCCTACGGCGGCGAACGCCACGTATCTATAACCGAACTGCCCGGCATGAAAGAGCGCACAATCCTTTTAAACGGCTTTTCTAAGGGCTTTGCCATGACCGGTTGGCGGATAGGTTATCTTGCCGCTCCCGCGCCCCTTGCCGCCGCTATGCGCAAGATACACCAGTACGCAATCATGTGCGCGCCCACGGCGGGACAGTACGCCGCCCTTGCCGGGTTGGAAGAAAGCTTTAAGACCGACTTCGCGGAGGTTAAAAAAATGCGCGCCGAATACGACAAGCGCCGCGTCTACCTTGTGGATCGCCTAAATAAAATAGGGCTTACCTGCTTTGAACCGCGCGGTGCGTTCTATGCTTTCCCCTCCGTAGCCGTGACCGGACTTACCGGTGACGAATTCGCCGAAAAACTGCTATACTCTCAAAAGGTAGCGGTTGTCCCCGGCTCCGCATTCGGACCCAGCGGCAAAAATTTTATCCGCATTTCCTACGCCTACTCCGTGGAAAAAATTAAAATCGCGCTTGATAAAATTGAAGCCTTTATTAAGGATTTTAAAAAGTAATTTTCACCGTATGCCGCGCGACCTTTATCACGCGGCGGCGACATTGAGCCTCGTCCGTCGAGCCGGGAATGTTTCCCGCAAGCGCTCCCACGTATCCTGCGCGGCGGCGACATTTAACTCTTTTAAGTCGAGTCGATAAAATCAAAAAGCGCAAGCAAATGCTTGCGCTTTTTTAGTATTTCAATTTTCCGATTCCCCGTTCTACCGTTCTACCGTTCTATCGGTCTTACCGGTTTTCCGGTCTACCGGTCTTCCGTTCTATCGGTCTTCCATTTTTCCGGTCTACCGTTTTGCCGGTCTATCGGGTTTTCGTTTTTTCTTTACTCACCTGCGGTTTTTCTTCGCCGGTCTGTTGGAGCGTCTGCGGCGTTTATTGATTTGATAAACCAACATGACCATTAGTGCCGCCCCTAGCAAGCCTCCCAACACGATAGCGGCGATTTCTCCTCCGCTAAGAAGCGGGTCGCTATCACCCACGTATGCGCCTTCACCTCCGTCTATTGCGGCGCCGTCGTCACCGGGGTCTGCCGGCTGTACGGGATTTACCTCCGCCGCCGGGATTATGGAAATCTTAAATTCAGGAATGGTGAGGTCGTAGTTTTTAGCCACCTTTTCGCGCTGACTTTGGGTCATATTGGAGCGTAAAGACCCGGACACCGTGTATTCGCCCACTTCATTAAATTCGGCTACGACACCGTTAAGCTTAAATTCCGCGGTTAAAAGCATCACATTGTTGGGAAACTCCACGACGTAGGGTACAAAGACGCTTATCTTAGCGGATTGGTCTTGTCCGGTATATCTAAAGCTTTTCTGTTCGGAGATAGTAGCCCGCACGGATTTTTTCGCCATAGTTACTCTATAGTACACCTGTTCGGTAAGCGCATAATTTACGTAGTCCGGATATTCGGCGTCTTCCTCGTTGAAATACGCCACGGCGACATAATTTCCCGCGTCCGTAAAATTTATTGATTTATCGGTTTCGAGCAATGAGGTGTCGTAAGCGCTACCTACCGTACTGTCAAAATACTCCTCGTCGTAGTACAATATCTTCATAGTTATCGGCTTTCCGCCGGGCTTAGCGTTTACCACTATGCCGCTGATGTCAAGCTGTGCGCTTCCGGTATAGATAAACCCTTTGTTGCCGGACCAATCCACTCTAGCGCTCACATGCCGCATTATTTCGATACTTTCCACGTTTTCCGCATCCGGTGCAATCACGTAATTGTTTGCATTATAAACGCTTGACTTGCTATCGAGCGACGCGACGACTCTGTATTCGCCGGCATTCTTAAAATCAACCGGCTTATCCGCATCCTCTCCCTCCGCGCCGTTTACGTAGAAGGTAACGGCGGCGATTAGATTTGTTTCCGTCGTCGTTGCACCAGCGTCCTTAAACTTCACTACGACCAAAGCTCTCCGGTCCATACCATTATATTCATAAGTGGCGTTAGACCAAGAGAAAGCCGTCACAATAAACGGTTTGATTTCAAATTCAAATTCCAGCACGGTTTGGTCGATGTCGTAGTTGTCCAACGTAAACGCGTTTACATCCCACCCGTTATTACTCAAAGCCGACTTAATCCGTTCGGTATTTTCGTCGGAGTTTAAATCAAGCCGCGCAACATATAGCCCCGCGTCCTTCGGGTTAATAACCGGCGTCCATTCGGTACCGCCGCCCTCAATTGCGGTTTGCACAGATATTTCCGGCTTCAACGCTATAGCGGTACCGGTTTCCGCAAGCACTACCTTAACTACAACGTCATGCGGCAGGAGCTTATAAAAGACTTCGGTTTCCGTATCCTCGTCAAGCGTCCAGCTAACATTGCCCGCGTTCAAGGGATATGCGGCTATGCTAAAAATCAGGTCGTCAACAAGCTTTGTCGCGCCGTCGCCGTCGTAGCCCGTAGCACCGCCGACGGTTGCTTCCGCCGTAAAGCTCAACTTTATTTCGGTGTTTATTACTCTCAGTCTATCGCTATTGGAATAAATTTTGCCCTCAAAAAACCGCAAATAAGAGGGGAGCGCCTCCGGTGTGGTGAGTTCTATTTCCGCGCCGTCTACAACGCCGTTGTCTTCGGGAACTATTATTTCATTTAAATCCCACACCGCTTCGTTTCCGCCGAACGCGTCGCCGTAATGCCGTACCTCCGGCGTGCCCACCGTCCAAAATATTTCAGGTGAAGCACCCGAATAGACGGGTTTGTCGAAGACCGGTTTGTCGATGTCGGAGGTTACCGCATAATCTAAACCGTTTTCGGATGCGGAGGCAATTTTTCCGCCTTCCGCAAGCACGGCAAATATCAGCACAAGTGCCGCCGCTATAACCGCCGCGACAATCAACCGCGGCTTAATCGCTTTCATCATTTTGTTTATTCTCATAGTTTCCTCTTTTTTTGCGCGTAATTCTCATTTGTGAATTCCCCGCACACAATAAAACTTGTTTAATATTATATATTATTGGGTAAAAAAACGCAAAACATTTGTCGAGGTGTGGGCAATTCGCGGTAACAAAATATTTTCGGGCTATTTTTTAAGGATAAAGAAGCTTTTGTTTTACGCGAAAACCCGCTTGCTTTGCGTATCCCGCCGGCTTTGCGTATCCGGTTAGCTTTCGTATCCCGTCGATAAGGCAGTCACAGATAAGCAATCGCACTACTTTGCGTTCCAATTGGCTTTAGTACCCCACCGGCTTTGCGCAGTCCGCTTGCTTTACGCGTAGCGGACAACAACCCGCTCGCGCCCCACGGCTCTCAAACAAAAAACGCGGTCGACTACAAGAAAAATTCTTGCGGTAACCGCGTTTTTAGGGTCAATGTGTGACAAACATTACGCTTGCATTAAGGCATACATTTCTACCGTGCGGTAAAGCATTATGCTTAGTTTTTATAAGCGCGTTTGCGCGCCGCTTCGGCTTTCTTCTTTTTCTTCACGCTGGGTTTTTCGTAAGCCTCGCGCTTGCGAAGGTCTCCGATAATACCGTCACGGGCGCACTTTCTCTTAAAACGGCGAATTGCGCTTTCCAGCGATTCGTTATCGCCGACTTTGACTGTAGACATTATTTTCCACCCCCTCTCCGCTTCCGGTTAAAGATTCCTAAGTACTATATATAATACTGCTGTTGCGTTTTTTTGTCAATTCATTTTACGGCGCCAAATCAAATTTATTTTAATAATTTTATTTGGTGAGTACAATTCGCAGTGACAAAGGATTTTCTTGCCTAGCAAGTCGCCGCCGCGACTGTCCACACCCATTTTATTATGGCGCGGTTTAAACAAAAAATGAGCCTTGTAGGGCGTACGCCGTTTTGATGCCGATTACCGTTTAAAGGGTAAATATAAGAAAAACAGCTATTATTTCAATAAACAAACCTATGTTTTTCCGTACGGCTTTTTAACAATAGGCGTCAGCCCGCATACTTATTGACTACTAAATATATGCAAAGACCTATAATCGGCAGGACAATTGCCAATGCGGTACCTATTACGATAGCTTTACCGATATTCCGGCGCTTTTCCAGTTTTTTATCGTAGAACCCTTCGTTTTTCAGCACGTCGCAAGCCGACCCACTTATTTCGTAGGCGTCCTCATCTCTGTCTCTAAATTCCACTTCAACCGCCGTATCCTCCCCGTCCTTAATGTCGAAGTCGCATTCCAAAACAAAATTTTTTATGCGTCCCTTCTCAATATCCGGAGGGCAAGAACCCGCAGTGCCGATAAGCGTCATAATAAATATTGCCGCGAACCACCATTTTGACGACCATTCGGTATTTACCTCTACAAGCAGACGGTGCCTACCGACCTCCAATTCCGTTTCGATTACCAGTTCGCCGTTTAACAATTTTTGTTTTACGGGTTTGCCGTCGACGGAAAATCTAAATGCGGAGCGACGCACGGGTTTAAATTTCATTAATAATTTTGACATATACGCCTGTTCCCTCCTCAAAAATTTTGTTTATTCCGCCTCGTTGCCGCTAAAGCTCTTTAGCCTTATCGCCTTGCCCCGCCGCATAATTTCTGATTAATTGTTGTCATTACGGCTTTTTTAGCTTTAATGCTTTGCGTTCTCCGCAAAAATTCCGCTCACTCCGCAAGCAATCCGTCGCCGCGTATTTCCTTAAGCTTAACCGTGACGGTTTCGCCGGGCGTGGCGGAAGCGGAATATACTCGCAAATAATTTTTCGTATAGCCGCGCACATAGCCGTCTTTTGCGTCCTCAAAGAGGACCTCCGCGTCGCAGCCTATAAAGCGATTCATAAACTCGTACTTGAGTTGCGCAGCAAGCTCCGCCAAAAGAAAGGCGCGACGTTCGGTAACCGCGTGCGGCAACTCCTTAAGCTCCGCCGCTTTGGTACCCTTGCGCGGAGAATACGGAAAACAATGCGCGTCGGTTATACCGGAGTTTTTTACAAACTCATAGCCGTTCCAAAAATGCTCCTCGGTTTCGGCAGGAAAACCGGCGATTACGTCGGTAGTCACGGCGGCGTCTTTAAAATAAGCGCGTATCAGTTCCGTTTTTTCCTTGTAGACCTCCGGCGTGTAGCGCCTGTTCATGGCTTTAAGCACGTCGGCATCTCCGCTTTGCAACGACAGATGAAAGTGCGGACAAAAGTTTTTTAAGGCGGCGGCGGCGCTTAAAAACTCCTCCGTGACGACGTTTGGTTCGAGTGAGCCTAAGCGCAAGCGAAAGCCGTACGGCTTAAACGCGGCAAGAAGGCTAGCTAGCGACGACCCTATATCACGTCCGTAGGCGGAAAGGTTGATGCCGATAAGCACCACCTCTTTAACGTCGGAAAGGGCGTCCGCTTCCTTTAAAACCGACTCTACGGAACGCGAACGCCCCCGCCCCCGTAGGTATGGAACAATGCAATAGCTACAGAAATTATCACACCCGTCTTGCACCATTATGTAGGCGCGTGTTCTAGGACGCGCCGGCAGCATACCCTCTTCAAAAACGGAGGTAAACGGTGACACTTCTTCTATAGCGGCTTTATCGTTTGAATTAAACAATTCAAGTGCGATTTTCGCAAATTTTGACTTGCCAGCCGCACCACTTACAAACACAACCCCTTCCTTAGCGGCGAACTGTGCTGTATCGTTTTGAGAGGCGCAACCGACGACGGCGATTTTAGCCGCCGGATTAAATTTTCGTGCGCGTGCCACGGCTTGCCGCGACTTTCTTTCGGCTTCGGCGGTTACCGCACAGGTATTTATAACGTATAAATCGGCATAGTCCAGCTCCGGCGATACCTCAAAACCGACGGAGGACAGCTCCGCCGCAATTCGGTCGCTCTCATACTGATTGACCTTACAGCCTAAATTAAATACCGCGGCTTTTAACAAGCTTTTCTCCTCTTACGGCAACATGGCTCCCAATCTGTACATTGTCAGCGCCAAAGCGGTTACGCTTGCGGTATCCGCGCGTAAAATACGTTTGCCCAACGACACGGATTGAAAACCGGCGTTTACGGCAAGCCCGCTTTCGCCCTCCGTAAAGCCGCCCTCACTGCCTATCACAAGCGCGGTGTGTCCTTTTACGTCGGCGTCCGCAAATCCAAAACGCGTTTCGAACTCACAAAAAAACAGTCTCGTGTCGTAATCCGAAAGACAGACAAGGGCTTCCTCAAAGCTTTTTAAGGGGAGAATTTCCGTAAGCCTCGCACGCCCGCACTGCTTTGCCGCTTCCAATGCGACGCGTTGCAAGCGCTCAAGATTTATTTCCCGTTCCGTACAGTTTTCGGACACAAACGGAATTATCGCCGTAGCGCCCAGTTCCACCGCCTTTTGCACGACAAAATCCAATTTGCCGCCCTTGAGTACTGCGGCGGCAAGCGCCACTCTTTGCTTAGGTTCGGTACCGTTGACCACGGAGGACGTAACTGAAGCCGTGGCAAAATCCTTATAAATTCCGTCTATCTCCGCGAAGCGGTCCAACCCGTCGCCGACGCAGACGACTATTTTAAAGCCGACCTTTAACCGCAATACATTTTTCAAATGCAAAAATTCCGTACCGCTTATCGTCGCGCGGGAACCGGATATATCCGTAGGATTTATAAAAAATCTGCGTATTTCCATAGTGAAAATTTTTTTGCGTATTTAACTTACGGCACCCGTCGGGTTTTAATTATTTTCAACAGTATCGGTTATTTAGAGGCTTTTTGCGCGGAAAATCCGTGAAAAAGTAATTTGTAACCTTGATACTTATGGACTGTATTCGACACGTAGCCCACTGCTCCGTGGTTGCTCAAATCGGCTTTACGAATAGAAGCGCATCCCATTCGCCTTCCGTTTTATGCTCCGCGCACGTCAAACCCGCCTCCGAATACGCTTTTTTTACTTCGTCCAATCTCTGGTGTATTATTCCGGAAAGAACCATTTTGCCGTGCGGTTTCAAATGTTTAACTATGCCTTGTGACAGTCTTATGAGTATATCGGCGGTTATGTTGGCAAAAATCACATCGCCCGTTTTCGTCGGGTTTTGAAGCAAATCCGCTTGTTCGGCGACGATTTTTTTATCCGCCACGCCGTTAAGCGCGGCGTTTTCACGCGCGGATGCCAGTGCGGTTGCGTCGATGTCGCACATATAGACGCTTGCGGCACCGGCTATTAACGCGGATATTCCTAAGATACCGCTTCCACAACCCACATCCAAAACATCCTTGCCGGTCACGTCGGGCATTAAGCTCAAGCACAACCGCGTGGTTTCGTGTTCACCGGTACCGAACGCGCTGCCGGGTTCTATTTTTACAATCCGTTCTCCGTCCGCGGGCTTATAGTCTATCCACGCGGGTACGACGGTTATATTCGGAGTCACTATGGGCTTAAAGTGTTTTCGCCACTCGTTGCGCCAATCCGCGCCTTCCTCCGGTTTGGTGAAGACGGCAAGACTGCCGCAATCGCACTCCGCATACTCCTTCAACGCGGCAAGCTCTGCGGTTAAGCCGGCCAAGAAACCGTCGGCTTCGGATTCGGCGACTAGCGTCTTGACGTAAACCTCTCTGCGGTCGCCGTTCAACAACTCCTCGTCAACGTAGTCCCAAAATTTTTCCGATTGTAAAACGTATGCGACGTCGGAGGGGTCGTCCACCGAAACGCCACCGGCACCCGAAGAAAACAGTACGTCCGCGACTAAATCCGCAGCTTCCGTCGTCGTAGTAACGGCAATTTCAATATACTTCATTTTTTTATACGCCGACATGTCACTGTTGCTTGTCCTTAAAGCTTTTTATCTGCGGATATTGCTTTCCTTCAAAAGAGCCGTCCAACTCGTTCAGTAATTCGCGTTGACGCTTGTCGAGATTACGCGGTATTTCCACGATAATCTTTACGTATAGGTCGCCCTTACCGTCGACGCGCAACCGCTTTAAGCCCTCTCCGCGAAGCTTAAACGTCGTGCCGGACTGCGTACCGGCGGGGATGTCAAGCCCGATAGTTTTATCCAACACCTTTAAGCTGACCGTGCAGCCTAAGGAGGCTTGAACGAAGCTTATCGGTAAGTCAACATACAAATCCGCGCCCTTTCTTTCGAATATCCTATGGGCTTTCACCCTAACCCTTATGAGCAAGCTTCCGTTGTCACCGCCGTTAACGCCCGCGTTGCCCTCGTTGTACATAGTCATAGTTTGCCCGTCGTCGATGCCGGCGGGTATATTTACTTTGATAATACGGCTTTTGGCGAACCTACCCTTACCGCCGCAGGTTTTGCACGGTTCGGTTATAATTTTGCCGCGCCCGCCGCACTGCGAACATGTGGTTGCGCTGGAAAACTGCCCGAAAGGCGTGTTTTTTACCGTATTAACGGCGCCCTTACCGCCGCATTTAGGGCATGTTTTTACGGAGGTTCCGTCCTTTGCGCCGCTGCCCTTACAGTCGGGACATTTCTCGTCGCGCCGTACGGAAAGCTCCTTTTCGACGCCGGAAGCCGCCTCCTCAAAGGATATGGTCACATCGGTAACTATGTCTTGCCCGACCTGCGGTGCGTTACGCGCGGCGCCGCTGCTTCTTCCCGTGAAACCGCCGCCGAAAATAGAGGAGATTAAATCCTCTAAATTTATGCCGCCGGAGGTTTCATAGCCGCCGAAATTGGACGCGCCGCCGCCGCCGAAGCCCGAAGAAAAATCGCCCGCGCCAAAGCCGCCGGCACCGGGTACCGGTCCGTTTTCATCGCCGAAACGGTCGTATGCGGCGCGCTTCTGTTCGTCGGAAAGCACCTCGTACGCCTCGTTAATTTTTTTGAACCGCGCTTCCGCTTTCTTTTTTTCGGCTTCGCCGGCGGTTGCAAAAACATCCGGGTGATTTTCCTTTGCCATCTTACGGTACGCCGCCTTAACTGCGTCCGCATCGGCACCTTCGGAAATACCTAGTATTTTGTAGTAATCTTTCTTGTCCATGATTTTCTGTTGAGCGTTAACACGCCCCGTATTTATGATAGCGGGGCGTGTTTAGAACTCTAGTTTTCAGCCCGCACGAAAGCATATTTCTATGCTTTAACGCGCGGAAATGCTAACGATACGGTAACGCGAAACTTCACAAAGGCGAATTCTTAGTCGTCCCACAAGCCCTGCATGGGAGGCTCTTCGTCGTCCTTCTTGTCGTCCGCCGCGGCGCCGTCATCGTCGGAATCGTCCGAATCGGATTTCGTGTCGCTCTTCGCGGAGGAGGCGGGTTCTTCGGTGGTTTCGGAGTCGGACATGCCGCCCTCGGAATAAAGCTTAGTGAATATCGGGTCGGATACCTTGGAAAGTTCGCTGACGAGTTTCTTAACCGCCTTGTCGTCCTCCGCTTTGGTAAGCGCGGCTTCGGCTTCGGCAAGCGCGTCTTCAAGCTTTTGCTTGTCCTTCTTAGACAGCTTCTCCGCGTAGTCCTCGACGAACTTCTTGTTCGTGAAGATAAGCTGTTCGGCGTTGTTTTTGGCTTCTACCAAATCCTTTCTCTTCTGATCCTCTTCGGCGTACTTCTCCGCGTCCTTAATGGCCTGTTGAATATCGCCGTCGCTCAAATTCGTAGAGGAAGTGATGGTTATGGAGCTCTGCTTGCCGGTACCCTTGTCGCGCGCCTTAACGCTGACTATGCCGTTTGCGTCGATATCGTATGTGACTTCGATTTGCGGAATGCCGCGCGGCGCGGGAGGAATGCCGCCTAATTCAAATTTACCTAAGGTCTTGTTGTCCTTAGCAAACTTTCTTTCGCCCTGCAAAACGTGTATTTCAACGGAGGACTGTCTGTCGACCGCGGTAGAGAACACCTGCGATTTTGAGGTAGGAATAGTGGTGTTACGGGGTATAATTTTCGTAAAGATGCCGCCCATTGTTTCGATACCTAAGGACAACGGAGTTACGTCTAAGAGGAGGAGGTCTTTAACCTCGCCGCCCAAAACGCCGCCTTGAATTGCCGCGCCTACCGCGACGCACTCGTCCGGGTTGATGCCCTTATAGGGATCCTTGCCGGTGAGCTTTTTAACGCCCTCGTAAACGGCGGGAATTCTCGTGGAACCGCCGACCAAAATAACCTTAGCGATTTCGCCGATGGAAAGCCCGGCATCCTTTAACGCTTGTTGCGTGGGAAGCATGGTTTTTTCCACCAAATCCTTGGTGAGGTCGTCGAATTTAGCGCGGGTAAGCTCCATGTCAAGGTGGAGAGGACCTGCCTTGCCAACGGAGATAAACGGCAAATTAATTTGCGTTTTCATGACGCCGGAGAGGTCTATTTTTGCCTTTTCGGAGGCTTCCTTGATACGTTGCATAGCCAATCTGTCTTTGGAGAGGTCAATACCCTCCTTAGATTGGAACTGCTCCACAACATAGTCCATTACCTTTTGGTCGAAGTCGTCGCCGCCCAAACGGTTGTTACCGCTAGTCGCCAAAACTTCGAATACGCCGTCGCCTATTTCAAGCAGGGATACGTCGAACGTACCGCCGCCTAAGTCGAAGATGAGGATTTTTTGCGGACCCATGTCATCCTTGTCCACGCCGTAGGCAAGTGCCGCCGCCGTAGGCTCGTTGATGATACGCTTTACTTCAAGACCGGCGATTTTGCCCGCGTCCTTAGTAGCTTGTCTTTGCGCGTCGCTGAAGTACGCGGGGACGGTAATAACCGCGTCCGTAACGGGTTCGCCTAAGTAGGCTTCCGCGTCATTCTTCAGTTTGGTAAGTATCATAGCGGAAATTTCTTGCGGAGAATACTCCTTTCCGTGAGCCTTAACCTTGCGGGCGGTACCCATATCCCTTTTGATAGAGATAATTGTGTTGTCGGGGTTCGCCACCGCTTGACGCTTTGCGATTTCACCGACAAGTCTTTCGCCGTCCTTAGCGAAGCCTACGACGGAGGGCGTTGTCCTTGCGCCTTCCGCATTAGGTATGACGACAGGCTCTCCGCCTTCTAATACTGCCATACATGAGTTAGTTGTACCTAAGTCAATTCCGAGAATTTTTCCCATTTTTATTTACTCCTTGTTTTTCTGATTTGCTTTTATATTTGTTGTGCTTTAACAGCTGCTTATACCAAACGGCGCAAGCCGTTTTTTTCCGTTTTTTTAGTGTTTTTTTGCGGTTTTTACCACTTTTTTATTGCGGTATTTTTTGCGCTCTTTCTTGCTTTATCGCTTTATTTGTTGCGGTATTTTTTGCGCTCGTCCTTAGCGAATGACTTTTCTTCCTTAGCCGCGTCTTCGATTTCGTCCGCGGAAAGGTTTGTCGTGGCGGTGACGGTTATCGACGTCGACTTACCGGTCGCCTTATCCTTTGCGCTTACGTTAACTATGCCGTTTGCGTCTATGTCGAACTTAACCTCTATCTTAGGAACCCCCGCGTTAGCCGGCGCAATGCCGTACAACTCAAAGCGTCCTAAGGTCTTGTTATCCTTAGCATACTGGCGTTCGCCTTGCAGCACGTGTACGTCGACGGAATTCTGTCTGTCGGACGCGGTGGTGAACACCTGCGAACTGGAGGTAGGTATGGTAGTGTTGCGCGGAATAATTTTCGTGAACACTCCTCCCCACGTTTCGATGCCCAGCGACAACGGAGTTACATCAAGCAACACAAGGTCTTTTACCTCGCCGTCCAACACGCCGGCTTGAATTGCCGCGCCTATCGCCACGCATTCGTCGGGGTTGATACCGGCATAGGGATCCTTACCCATAAGCTGTTTAACGGCGTTTATGACTGCGGGGGTACGTGTCGAACCTCCAACTAGCACCACGCGTGAAATTTCGGTTTCTCTTAGGTTAGCGTCCTTTAAGGCTTGCTTTGTCGGTAGAATGGTCTTATCCACCAAATGTTTGGTGAGCGCTTCGAATTTAGCGCGGGTAAGCTCCATGTTTATGTGCTTAGGACCGCTTGCGTCCGCCGCTATAAACGGCAGGTTTATCTGCGTTTTCATGACGCCGGAGAGGTCAATTTTTGCCTTTTCCGCGGCTTCCTTTACGCGTTGCATGGCGGATTTATCGGTAGTCAAATCAACCTTTTCCTTTGTTTTGAACTCCTCCACTATGTAATCCATGACGCACTTGTCGAAGTCGTCGCCGCCCAAACGGTTGTTGCCGCTAGTCGCCAAAACCTCAAATACGCCGTCGCCTATCTCCAAGATGGAAACGTCGAATGTGCCGCCGCCTAAGTCGAAAATGAGAATTTTTTCGGATTTAGTGCCTTCCTTATCAAGTCCGTAGGCAAGCGCACCCGCCGTAGGCTCGTTGATTATCCTAAGCACATCCAAACCGGCTATGGTGCCTGCGTCCTTTGTCGCCTGTCTTTGCGCGTCGCTGAAGTACGCGGGGACGGTGATAACCGCTTGCTTTACCTTTTCGCCCAAATAAATTTCCGCTTCAAGCTTGAGCCTTGTCAGAATCATGGCGGAAATTTCCTGCGGCGTATAGTTTTCGCCGTTTACGTTGACCATACGCGCCGTACCCATATCGCGTTTGATAGACACGATTGTGTTATCGGGGTTCGCCACCGCTTGACGCTTTGCAATCGCGCCGACCATGCGTTCTCCGTCTTTAGAAAACGCCACTATGGACGGGGTTGTTCTTGCGCCCTCCGAGTTGGCTATGACGACGGGTTCTCCGCCTTCCATAACCGCCACGCACGAGTTCGTCGTACCTAAATCTATACCTATAACCTTTCCCATTCGCTGTCAACCTCTGCTGTTGTTTGTTTTAATATTTTGAAACTCCCGCGCTTGCGGAAATTTTTATACTGGTGTGGATAATTTGCGGTGACAAAATATCTTCTTGTATAGCAAGTCGCCACCGATGATTTGTCCTCGCTTTCTATACGCCTATCTTGACTACCGCGTGGCGTATTACCTTGCCACCGCGCGCATAGCCCTTCAGAAACACTTCTAAAACCTTGCCGGCTTTGTCGGGGTTTTCCTCTCTCATGACGGCGTTCATAGTCGCCATGTCGAAGTCCTCTCCCAAAGCCTTTACTTCCTCGACGCCCAAAGCGGTAAGTGCGGCGATAGCTTGCTTTTCGATAATCTCAAAGCCGGACAAGGCCGCTCCCTTTACGTGCTTACGCGCAAGGTCGAAGCCGTCGAAAACGGGCAGAAAGGCGGCTATAGCGTCCTTAAACCCACTCTCACGGCTTTCCGCCGCTACGTCCTGATTACGCTTGCGGAAGTTGGCATATTCGCGTTGTAGCGCTTCGTAGCGCTCATTCGCCAATTGCTCAAGATTTTTCAATTTTTTGACGGTATTTTCCGCCGCAAACGCAAGCGCTTGCTCTTTTTGAGTACGTTCGTCGTCAAGATGTTTTTCGTACTCTTCCTTGACGTCGCTTAAACGTCTTTCCGCGTCGGCTCTGACGATTGCCAAACGCTTCTCTATTTCCGCCCTCAAAGCCTCGGCGAAATCGCGTTCGCTTGCGGTTTCCTCCGCGTTTTCGGCGGCGGCATCTTTATTTATATCGTTGTTGTCGTTGTATTCTTCCATACGGCTTAATACCCTATTTTCACTATCGCGTGGCGTATTACCTTGGTTCCTCTTATATATCCCTTGGTGAGGACGGCAATGACTTTATCAGCCATCTCCGGATTTTCCTCCCGGACTACGACATTCATGAGGTTGGGGTCAAAATCATTGCCTACCGCTTCGATTTCACTTACGCCGAACTTAGCCAAAACAATCGAACATTGCTGTTCCATGAGGTCGAAGCCTTCGCGTGAGCTGTCGTCCTTTATGTAGGGACGCGCACGGTCGAAGTTGTCAAGCACGGGCAAAAGCTCCGCTACAACTTTGTTTATACCCTCTTCCTTGGCGTTTGCGGTGGCTTCCTGATTGCGGCGACGGAAATTATCAAAGTCGTTTTTCAGGTTTGCCGCCATCACCTTCACTTCCACCGCCTTGTCTTGCGCTTCTTTAAGCTCCGATTCGGCTTTGGCTATATCGCGTTGGTATTCGCGCAGGGTTTCCTCTCTTTCGCGAAGCTTTGCGGTCAATGTAGCAATTTCTTGAGAGGTCTGCGCCGACGCCGGCTTTTTAGCCGTTTCGGGTGCGGCGGCGGGCTTACCCGTAGGGGCGGCTCCCGTTTCCTCCGCTTCCTTTTCCGTTCTTGCGGTGCGGCGCGCTTCGGCGCGTTTGGCTCTCTTTTTACGGCGAGCGTCGCGGCGCTTGTCACGCTTAGACTGTTCGACCTCCTCCGCGACTTCTTCCGCGGCGGCAATCTGCACGGAGATTATGTTCTCAACCTCGGAAAGCGTTTCCTCTATATCCTCGATGTCCTCAAGAACGGCTTCCTCCGCTACTTTTTCCTCTTCGGCTTTAGCTTTGGCGATAGCTTCGCTTTCTTCGCATTGTTGCACCGCCTCTTCTTGGGCAATCTTCAATGCTTCGTCGGCAACGGTGTTCTCAACCGCCTCTTCCGCAACGCCTGCGGTTTTGTTCTCTTCCATAAAATTGTTTCTCCCTTTGTCCGTCGTCGACCGCTCTAAAACTTAGCGTCCGCCGCCGTAACCTTTATTCGGAAAGCTTAACGTTTCGGGGGTCTCTCCGTCGGAGCTTGCTGTCCTCTGCCCAAATAGTTGAGGACGGACACGACCTTCTTATAGTCCATGCGCTCCGGACCGATGACGCCCGCCTGTCCGTATTCTTTTCCGTTTATCATATATTTTACAGCTACTACGGCACAGTTGTCAACTCCGTCTTCGGGTCCTATTTTAATTGACATCTCTATGTCGTCACGCCCTAAGGCAAGCGCTCTTACCGTATCCTTATCGGAAACGACCTCTAAAAACCGTTTCGCGTCCTCCGCGCGGCTGTATTCGGGGTAATCAAGCATTTTAAGCGCCCCTTCTACAAACACGCTATCGCCGGTCTTCACGTAGCTCTTTATCAGATTAAGCACCCTGTCGAACAGGTCGCGGTAATCTTGAAGCTCAAACTCCAACGCCTCCGGAAGGGTTTCCGCAATCGCCGAAAGCGACTCTAGGCTTTTACCGGCAAAAATATTGTTGAGTACCTTGTTAGCCGCGGCAATTTGTTCGCCGCGCACGCCCTCAGGAAGCTCTATAGTTTTATCCCGAAACACGCCCGCGTCGGTTATGACTATGGCAAGCGCGGAATCGAAACCGATTTCCACAAGCTTGATTTCCTTTATGGTCAACACCTTTAAGCCCTTCATGACGACGAACGACGTATAATTTGTCGTGTCGCTTATGAGCTTTGCGGTACGCTTCGTGATTTCCTCAATCTCCGAAAGGCGGTATGCGAACTCCCTTTCGATGATATTTATCTCCGACGCGGAAACCGTGTTTTCGGAGAGTAGGTCGCCGACGTAAATCTTATACGCCGTAGGCAACGGTATGCGTCCGGCAGAGGTGTGCGGCTGCGTGATAAAACCCATCTCCTCCAAAGCGGAAAGCTCGTTCCTTATCGTCGCGCCGGAAACGTCGGGCATGTAACGCTCGCGTATTTCTCCGCTGGATACCGGCTCCGCCGTGTCGATATAACTGTCGACGAGAGCCTTTAATATTTTCTTTTTTCTATCGCTTAACGGCTTTTCCATAACTTTCCGTAGCTACCCCTTCGGTATTTCCCGTACCGTGTTAAGCGCGGCGCTTTCCCTCCGCCGCCTTTATTTTAGCACTCACCCCTCATGATTGCTAACATTATTATACTCCGTCTTATGGAAAAGTCAAGAGTATATGCCAAATTTTTTGGAGAAATTATCCATAAAATTATTTCGACGGCTTAGACCGGACTATAAACAAGACTCAACAAAGCGGACGCGGCAAGGAAAGCAAGGCTTTTTCGCCCGTCTTATACCGCCGTCGGAAGAAATTCCAACGCTTAATCTTGGGCGCTCTTACCTAAAAAACAACCTTCGGAAGATTTTCGGAAATAGCCTTAGTTGGATAAAATAAACCACAACGCCACCCACAACGCCGCCCCGTTGGCAATCAAGCACAAGAGGGCAATGAACCATTTGGCGGACCGTATTGAATTCTCACCAACCTTAATGATTGCGGAGGCGTCCGTACGCGCTTGAGCGTACGTGCGTGCAAGCGGTTCGGTTTGCGTTAACGAGGCAAGGGAGGGGCTTTCAATTCGCGTGAATGCGGTGGGCGCGGAAGCTCCGTTGTGAGCGAACGAAGCCGGCACGGCGGGTTCGATTTGTGTGAATGAGGTGGGCGCGTAGTCGGCGGAGCGTTTGCGTTTACGTATGTACGGGTTGAATACCGTTTCAAATGCCGTATCCCGCGTTATGTTCAGCAGACACGAGTATCGGTAGGTCAAACGAAATCTGCCGTCCCTGTCGGCAAAGCCGGCGAATGCGGAAACGATTACCTCAAATATGGCTAAAAAGATATTGAAATCGCCGATTTTGCAAGCTATCCCTATACGGCGACTACCCTCCGGTATCAACGCGGTTACCGCCCCCGTGCCGTCGGAGCCGTATTTAACGGTACACGGTTTTCCGTCTACGGTAAGGCGCGTTTTTATCTTTACGCCCGGCACGGCGCACCTAAAGGAAAAATCCGCACGGTAACGCTTTCCGTCGCCGTCCGCAACGAATTCTTCACCCCCGTTCTCCGCTTTAACCGTGTCGCCCGGCGTAATATCATTTTTTAGAAAGTTGCTTTTCATACCGCCCGAATATTTGCGTTACTTCTCATACCGCAAAACTTGCATTGTTTTTTATACCGCCTAATTAAATTTATTATATCCGCATATAGTATACATGTCAATACCTTTTGTAAAATGGGTGTGGACAATCCGTAGTGTAGATTGTAAAATAAAGTGTCGTATAAAAAAAGAACTCCATTCTTAGGAAAACGTGAAATCAATGTTATAATATCGCAGACTCCGAGTTTTAGTTTTCAATTCCCAAAATATAATCCGTAGAAACATCGAAAAATTTTGCCAATTGTATCAAAGTCGCAAAGTCGGTTTCATTGACGCCCTGTTCCCAACTAACAATGGTATTTTGTTTAACGGAAAAAATTTCCGCAAGCTTTTGTTGCGTAAGTCCTTTTTCTAATCTTAATTCTTTTAAACGCTCTCCGAATCTCATAGACATAAAATATCCGATTCTATGATAAAATACTTGCAATATCATAAATTATGATATGTAATCAAATAGAATATAATCAACAGGAGGAGTTTATTAATATGAAAAAGAATATCTCTCTGATTTTTATCGCTGTAATACTGCTTGTATCGGTATTATCTTTTAGTGCATGTGCCGATAAGCCTACGACGTGCGTGGCTTGCCGAAGAAACACCGCTTTACAAACAAGGTACTACCCGCTACCCACGCTTACGCGAACCTTTTTACAGTCGGGTAGAGCGGGTAATTGCATACGAAAACAAGCCTAAACGGCAGGATTTGCTGAAAGTCGTGCGAGAAAGCGGGCTGACGGTTGAGGAGGAGATTATAAAATTTTGCACCGAGCCGCGAAGCAAAAAGGAAATCGCGACGTTGCTCGGCATTTCCTACAAATGCAACCAATGGCTAAACGAACGGTATATAAAGCCGCTTCTTGACAGCGGCAAACTTAAAATGACCTTGCCGATTAGCCCGATGAGTTTCAAGCAACGCTTCGTTAGCGACGGGCGGCTTACGCCGAGCGAGGACGAGATTATAAGGTTTTGCGAAACGCCGAGAATGAGAGCCGAGATTGGCGAACGCTTCGGGCTTAGCGATTGGGAGCAATGGGCGCAATTAACCGCGCTTGTGAAATGCGGCAAACTCTTCTTGACGATACCGAATTGCCCGCAAAGCGAGTTTCAAAAGTTTGCGACCGTTCCGTCGGACATTCCCGAACTAACCGATGAAACGCTTATCGAGTTTTGCACCGAGCCGAAAAGCAACGCGGAAATATCGACGCACTTCGGCATTTCGCACTTCGTAACAATGCCGAAACTGAACCGCTTAATAACGGCGGGCAAATTGCGCGTAAATAAGCCGTACGGCGAGCGAAACCGCAATGGGTGGAAATACTCGAAAGCATAACGAACAGCGACCACGGAGCAACTGTGGGCGCGTGAAAGCACATAGAAGCGGCGGGCTAAGGCTCGTCGTTTTGTCTTGAAAAAATATTGCATTTTGCGGTTATTTTTCTTGCGTATTATAGCAGTTTGTGTTACAATAGATTGAATGCTTATAAGAGAGGTAAATAAATGACTTTTAGCGAAAAAGTGCAGGAAGCAAGATACAGGTTGAACCTTACACAGGAACAGTTGGCAAAAGAACTGGGCGTGGCTTTTTCAACCGTCAACCGCTGGGAAAACGGCATATACAGCGCAACCTTTTTAGTGCGGCGAAAGTTTGAGGATTACTGCAAGGAACGCGGAGTAGTCTTTGACGACGGTACAACGGGTGACAAAAAATGACCAAAATTATCGACAACCAAACCGAACTGCTCGGCGACGATTTGAAACGCGAAATAAAGAAAGGAAGCAAGCTAAGGATTGCCGCTTCTTGCTTTTCTATTTACGCGTTCAATGAGTTAAAGCGGGAATTAGAGGGCGTGGAGGAACTACGCTTTATTTTCTCGTCGCCCGCGTTTGCCGAGGGTGAGGTTGCCGAGAAATTCAAAAAAGAAAAGCGTGAATTTTTTCTGCCGAACGAGATTAGTGAGAACAGCATATACGGCACCGAGTTTGAGGTTAGGCTTCGCAACAAACTGTCGCAAAAAGCCATTGCCCGAGAATGCGCCGAATGGATAAGAGCAAAGGCATGGTTTAAGTCTAACACGACGGGCGGTGCAATGTCGCCGTATATCGCGGTGGACGAAGCGGTCTACCACGGCGTGAGCGGGTTCACCGTTCCCGATTTGGGCTATGAACAAGATAACGCGCTTTCGCGTTCGGTAATAAAATTAGACGAGGCAGGCTCGACGCGGGATTTACTGCGGCACTTTGACGCGATATGGAACGACACGAACAAGGTCGCGGACATAACCGACAAAATCGTGGAGCATATATCGAGCGCATACAACGAGAATGCGCCCGAATACATTTACTTCATTGCGCTATACAACATATTCACCGAGTTTTTAGCCGACCTCACGGTGGACTATTTGCCGCAAGAGGCGACGGGCTTCAAGAACAGCATTATATGGAACAAGCTCTATAACTTCCAACGCGACGGAGCGGTGGGGATTATAAACAAGCTCGAAAAATACAACGGTTGCATTTTGGCGGACAGCGTCGGCTTAGGAAAAACATTTACCGCGCTCGCCGTTATGCAATACTATTCGCTTAAAAACCGTTCCATTCTTGTGCTTTGCCCGAAACGGCTTTCCGATAACTGGAACTCATACAAGAACAATACCAAGACGAACATTTTCTATAAAGACCGCATTCGGTTTGACGTTTTCTTTCACACCGATTTAGGACGGCACGGGCTTTCGGGCGCGGTCAACCTTGACTCGATAAATTGGGGCAATTACGATTTAGTGGTAATCGACGAGAGCCACAACTTCCGCAACATAAACCCCGAACGAAATAGAGAATCGCGCTATGACTTTTTGATGAACCATGTCATGAAAGACGGAATCAATACAAAGGTTCTTATGCTTTCGGCAACGCCCGTAAATAACCACTATAACGATTTGCGCAACCAACTCGCGCTTGCGTATGCGGGCGACTATCAGGCGTTTAACGACGCGCTCGGCACGGAAAAGAGCGTTCAAGAGATATTCAGGCGGGCGCAGGCGACGTTCAACGCGTGGAGCAAACTGCCGCCCGAAAGACGTAAAAACGCCGATTTAATAGACAAGCTCGACCTTGATTTTCGCACGCTTCTCGACAGCGTGACGATTGCACGTAGCCGTAAAAACATAACCAAATATTACGATATAAAGGACATAGGCAACTTTCCGAAACGCCGTAAGCCTATTTCATACAAGTGCGACTTGACGGACAGGACGGATGTTATTCAATATAAAGAGATATATGAGCGCATACATAGTTTGAGCCTAAGCGTTTACGCGCCGTTTGCCAAGGTGCAACCGAGTGCGTTTGCAAAGTACATAAAGGACTTCGACCTCGGCAACGCCAAAATATCGGGCGCGGATATGGCGGCGGGGCGTGAAACGGGCATTAAAAAACTGATGACCGTCAACCTTTTGAAACGGCTTGAAAGCAGTTGCGAATCGTTCCGCCAAACGCTAAAAAAATTGATAGAAACGAACGCCGAAACGGTTAAAAGAATAGACCGCTTCCAAATAACGGGCGAGGCAAAAATCGAGCGGGTATTCAACGAATACGCTACGTGGAATCCCGATGAGGACGACGAGAGTTTTGAGCTGAGTAAACTCGACCAAGGCAAGAAAATTCAAATTGACCTAAACGATGTGGACTGCGTGAGTTGGCGGCGCGAGATTGAGGCGGATATAACCGTTCTTAACGGCTTGCTTTCCGAGATAAACAAGGTTACGGTAGACCACGACAGCAAGCTCAAACAGTTAAAGGAAATCATTGCGGGCAAGATACAAAATCCGTTTAATGCGGGCAACAAAAAACTACTCATATTTTCGGCGTTTGCCGACACTTGCGATTATTTATATAACAACCTCGCGCCGTGGATAAAGACGGAGTTTAATCTTGAAACGGCAAAGGTTGAGGGCGGCGAAAACGAAAACCAATGCACGGTGAAAGGCGTAAAAGCAAAGTCTACCGATAAAATACTCGCTATGTTCAGCCCGATAAGTAAGGAACGCGATTTGAATTATCCGCCGTTACCGTCGTATGTGTCAAAAGACCCGTATGCGCTTTACGGCGACGTTTTCAAAGACATTGACGTTTTGATTGCCACCGATTGCATAAGCGAGGGGCAAAACTTGCAGGACTGCGACATTTGCATAAACTACGACATTCATTGGAATCCCGTGCGCATAGTTCAGCGGTTCGGGCGAATTGACCGAATAGGAAGCCGCAACAACGAAATTCAACTTGTCAATTTTTGGTGCAACGTTACCCTTGACGAGTATATAAAACTCAATAGCCGAGTGGAAAGCCGCATGGCTATTGTAGACCAAACGACGGGCGCGGCGGAAAACCTCTTAACCGAGGAGCAAGTCGAATACGAACACCGCGCATTGCAAATAAAGAAATTGCAAGAGGGCGAGCTTCAAGATTTGGAGGACGTGGACGGAAGTATAACGATAACCGACTTAGGGCTTAACGAGTTCCGCATGGATATTGTGGGCTATATAAAGACATACGGTGAGCCGAAACGCGTTCCCAAAGGGATGCACACCGTCGTGCCGGAGGACAAGGCGCGTGGAATAGAGCGCGGCGTGATTTTCGTTTTGCGCAATACAAGCGGCGATATAGAACGCGCGTCGGGCAACAAACTGCGTTCGTTTTACCTTGTTTATATAAGCGAGAACGGCGAGATTAAAGTCAACCACAGCAACGTTAAAACCGTGCTCGATATAATGCGTTCGGCTTGCAAAAACCAAAGCGAGCCGATATTTAGCGCATACCGTCCGTTCAACAAGGAAACGGCGGACGGCTACAAAATGGAAAAATACAACAGACTGCTTGAAAAAGCGGTGTCGAGCATTATCAACGTAAAAGCGGAAAAGGAAATCGACAGTTTGTTTTCGGCAGGCGGAACAACCGCGCTGACGGGCGACATAAAGGGATTAGACGACTTGAGCTTATTTGTTTTGTGGTGGTGCGATAGTATGATAGATTTAAGTAGGGCAAAGGTCAACAAGCGCGTCCCCAAGAACCGTTTCAAGGCGGATCTTGACGGCGTAGACACGGTAACGTGGCTTTATAAAATAAGCCCCGAAACAGCGGACTTTCGGCGCGGAGATGCGGTGGAGGAAATTCAAATATTCGGCGTTGCGTTCAAAGGCGACGTGAACAAGAAAGAACTCACGGCAATTCAAAAGTCGATACCGTACCCCATACTTTTTGAGGCGGGCGGCAAGAGTTATTTCACCGTTGAGGGCGAGTTATTCGAGAGCGCAAGAAAATTCACGGACGGCGACACACTTAACGTAGAGCGGCGAAGCGCAAAGCTCACCGACCTGTTTGATGGATTGTCGGCGGCGTTTATACCGATACCAAAGCGCGAGGGCGAAAGCATAGCGGAACTTGTGGCGCGGTATAAGCAGCTTACAAGTCTTGAAAAGGAAATTGCCGCCTTGCAACGCAAGGTCAACACGGAAAAGCAACCGAATATACGAATCGAATTGAACGACGAGTTGAAACTGTTAAAACAACGAAAGGAGGCTTTAAATGGCTAACGAAAATAATAAAAGCAATATAATCATTTATCAAACCGAGGACGGGCAGACAAAAGTCGAAGTGTTGTTCAGTGAGGATAATGTGTGGTTGCCGCTTGACAGAATATCCGAATTATTCCAAAGGGATAAGTCCACGGTTTCACGTCATCTTAAAAATATTTTTGAGGACGGCGAACTTGACGTGAATTCAGTTGTTGCAAATTTTGCAACAACTGCCGCGGACGGGAAAACCTACAAGGTTGATTTCTACAATCTTAACGCCATAATCGCCGTAGGCTACCGCGTGAAATCGTTAAGAGGCGTTCAATTCAGAAAGTGGGCTACGGAAATATTAAAAGAATATATGCGCAAGGGCTTTGCACTTAACGACGACTTGCTCAAAAAAGCGGGTGGCGGCGACTATTGGAAAGAGTTATTAAACAGAATAAAAGACATTCGTTCGTCCGAAAAAGTTTTATATAGGCAGGTACTCGACCTATACGCCACAAGCATGGATTATGACCCGAGCCAAAAAGAAACAATCAAGTTTTTCAAGATTGTTCAAAACAAATTGCACTATGCCGTAAGCGGGCAAACTGCGCCCGAGATTATCGAGGGCAGAGCAGACCACATTTTGCCGTTTATGGGTTTAACGGTTTTTGCGGGTGAGCGTCCGCGAAAGGACGAGGTTACGATTGCCAAAAACTATTTGAGTGAAAACGAGCTTCTCGACCTTAACAGCATGGTATCGGCATTCTTTGACCTTGCCGAAATGAAAGCGCGGCGCAAAGAGCCTATGTATATGAAGGATTGGGTAGCGGAGCTTGATAAGTTTTCGGGGCTTTACGGCAAAGGCGTTTTATTGGATGCGGGGCGCGTCACGCATGATGAGGCGATAGCAAAAGCCGAAGCCGAGTATGCCGAATACAAAAAACTGACGGCGGAGGAACTAACACCCGTAGAACGCGCTTACTTAACCACATTGAAAGATATTCAAAAACGGTTAGAAAGCAAAAAAGGAAGCAGCGGCAGCGATGTATAATGAAGTCAGTTGTTCGGAAATTCCGAACAACCGGAACAATAAAACCGAACTTGTGCAAAATTCGCGCAAGTTGCCAAACCAACAGCAAAAAGAGGAGCAAATAAAATGGAAAAACTAAAAATGCAATCGATAAATAAGGTGAACGAAAACGTGGAGAGAATCGCCGCGCTGTTTCCGAATTGTATCACTGAAGTGGTCAAGGGATATAAAAAAGAAGGCAAAGTTTATGATTATCCGATAGAGGGTAGCAAAGCGATAGTTGAAAAGGCTGTCGATTTCGATTTACTCAAACAAGAGTTGAGTAGTTTTGCGGTTGAGGGCGGCGAGGAACGCTATCAGTTTACGTGGGCGGATAAAAAGAAAAGTATACTCTTAGCCAATAGCCCGATAAGCAAAACGCTTCGCCCGTGCCGCGAGGAAAGCGTCAATTTTGACACGACTAAAAACCTCTATATCGAGGGCGACAATTTGGATGTTTTGAAACTCCTGCAAGAAACCTACATGGGCAAAGTGAAAATGATTTACATTGACCCGCCTTATAACACGGGCAACGATTTTGTGTATGAGGACGACTTCGCCATAAGCGCGGAGGAATATTTGGAGCGGAGCAATGCTACGGACGAGGACGGCAACCGCCTATTCCAAAACAACGACAGCAACGGGCGTTTTCACACCGACTGGCTTAATATGATTTACCCGAGGTTGAAACTCGCAAAGGATTTATTGACCGACGACGGCGTGATAATAATCAATATGGACGAAAATGAGATAACAAACTTACAGAAAATATGTATTGAGATTTTTGGGAGCAGCAATGATTTAGGTACTATTATTTGGGATAAACGCAATCCAAAAGGTGATGCGCGAGGGATTTCTTATCAGCACGAGTATATTGTTTGCTTCGCAAAAAATAAGCAAGCGTTTCTTGATGTTTGCGACATGAAACGCCCAAAGAAAAATGCGCAGACTATGCTTAATAAGGCAGTGCAATTTTTTAATAAAATCAATTTAACATACACATTTGAAGAGGCAAATCGTGACTATGCCAAATGGGTATCGCAACAAACAGATTTGACCGGCGGCGAAAAGGCATATAATGCATTTGATACAGAGGGCAACGTTTTCCGACCAGTGTCTATGGCATGGCCTAATAATAAAAAAGCCCCGAATGATTATTTTGTTCCGTTGATACATCCATTGAGCGGCAAGGCTTGTCCTATACCCGCCAAAGGTTGGCGTAATCCGTCGTCAACAATGAAAGCACTACTTAATGCAAACGAAATATTGTTCGGAAATGATGAAACGACACAGCCACGACGAAAGTATCTATTAAAGAATAATATGCACGATAATATACCGTCATTACTTTATTATGGCGGTAGTGATTCTGATTTGCTTTCGTCTTTGGGAATACCTTTTGATACGCCGAAAGTTGTGGATATTGTAAAAGAGCATGTGCAATCTTTTACAAACAACGATTCAATAATTCTCGACTTTTTCAGCGGCTCCGCCACAACCGCACACGCCGTAATGCAACTCAACGCAGAGGACGGCGGCAACCGCAAGTTTATACTCGTTCAACTGCCCGAAGTTACCGACGAAAAAAGCGAGGCGGCAAAAGCGGGCTATAAAAACATTTGCGAAATCGGCAAAGAGCGCATACGCAGAGCAGGCGCAAAGATTGCGAACGGAATGGGGTTTGTCACAAATTCTCTTGTAGGGGCGACCGCCCCCGGTCGCCCGCCGGTGGGAAACGCGTCATCGCGGGCGAGCGAGGCACTCGCCCCTACAGACATAGGTTTCCGCGTCCTAAAAACCGATACGTCAAACATGGAGGAAGTGTTCTACAAGCCAAACGAGGTAGAGCAAAGTTTCCTTGTCTCACTCACGGACAACATAAAACCCGACCGTTCGCCGGAGGATTTACTCTTTCAAGTAATGCTCGATATGGGCGTAGACCTTGCAAGCCCGATAAAGGTTGAAACGGTTGCAGGCAAGAAAGTTTTTACCGTCGGCGGCGACAATCTCATTTGCTGTTTCGATAGCGGCGTAACGAAAGAAGTGGTAACGGCAATCGCCAAACAAAAACCGCTATACGCCGTATTTCGCGATAGCAGTTTCGCCGATGATAGCACAATGGTATCTTTTGACCAAATATTCGCCACATACAGCCCGACCACGGAACGGAGGGTGATATAATGATTGATTGCAATACGTTAGGTTTTAATTCGCTCGTTGACAAAAACGCCGATAGAAATTGGACTCCTAAACCCGTTGATGTTATTCGCAACAGTTTAAGAATATACAGGGATGTTGAACATGGATACCATACTTATAATAATTTAGGGTACAACATTCAATATTTGGAATTTCTTCAAAAAGAAATTAGTGAGTTGCGTATTTTTCATGACGGATTGAGAACGATGCTTTATAAAAATTTTATCGTTCATTCCATGGCGATTATTGAAGCATTGTTTTCTAACTTGCTTAGAGGTAAAAAACTATGGCCGGAAAGTGAATGGAAATCAATTGCAAAAAATAAAATTGATAATCAAAAAGAAATGCCGGTGGCAGACGTTAAAATAAAAGTTGCGAATGAGGTGTTTGAAAAGGTTGCCCCCTATAAGGAACCGATGACGCTTGACGCGATAATAAAAAAAGTTGAAGCAAAAAAGATTATCGATGATTTATCGGAGCAAACGTTTGGACGACTTAACCATTTTAGGCAGATGCGCAATAAGATACATATTTATACTACTGACGATGGGTTGACTGATTATAATTCATTCAATCTCCGTGATCAGTTAATGATGAAAGACCTTTTGTATTCTGTTTTACATAGCAAGGTGTTCTATAAAAAGATAGGGACAGGGGATCCGTATGATTTCTTGATTTTGAGCAACGATGACCGAATAATTTTGGAGGAAAAATAATAGTGAAATTCAAATTCAAAATACAACAATACCAAACCGACGCGGTGAATGCGATTGTCCGAACATTTGAGGGACAACCTTTTGCCGACCGCGTGAAGTATACTCGCGATTTGGGAATCAAGAAAGAAAAAGTGCAGACTGCTATTTGGGATATGGACGGTGTGTTTGAGAAAGACGACGTCGGCTTTGAGAACGCCCGAATCGTTTTGACGGACGAGGCTCTTTTGCAGAACATAAACAACATTCAGTCGGAAAACAACATTCGGCTCTCTGACAAGTTGTATAAACAACTCGGGGCAGCCTCGCTCGATATAGAAATGGAAACGGGCACGGGCAAAACCTACGTCTATATCAAAAGCATTTTTGAGTTACACAAAAAATACGGATGGAGCAAATTCATTATTGTTGTGCCGAGCATTGCAATCCGCGAGGGCGTGAAAAAATCTTTTGAAATGACGCAAGAACATTTTATGGAATACTACGGCAAGAAAGCACGGTTTTTCATTTATAACAGCGCAAGGCTGGGAGAGCTTGATACGTTCGCGAGTTCTGCAAGTATAAACGTGATGATTATCAACGCGCAGGCGTTCAATGCAAGCGGCAAAGACGCACGGCGTATAGATATGGTGCTTGACGATTTCGCGGGCAGAAAGCCGATTGACGTTATCGCAAAGAACCGCCCCATTTTGATTTTAGACGAGCCGCAGAAACTCGGCGGCGACAAGACACAGGCGGGCTTGAAGCGGTTTAATCCGCTGTTTGTGATGAACTTTTCGGCAACACACGTTAAGCAAAACAACCTTATTTACGTTTTGGACGCGCTCGAGAGCTACAACAAAAAACTCGTTAAAAAAATAGAGGTAAAGGGCTTCGAGTTAAAGAACTTGCGCGGCACAAGCGGGTATTTGTATTTGAGCCAAATTGTCCTCTCAAAGGACAAGCCGCCGACGGCAAAATTAGAGTTTGAGATTAACTATAATAAAGGCATAAGCCGCGAAACGCGTATCTTGAAAAAGGGTGATAACCTTTACTATTTGTCGGCAGGGAAAGGAATGCCGGAGCTTGAACAGTATAAAAATAACTTTGTTATAGCGGACATAAATCCGTTTAACAATACGGTCACATTCCTAAACGGCGAGGAGATAGAGGTGGGGCGCGTGGCGGGCGATAATTCCGAAAAGGCAATCCGCCGCGTTCAAATCCGCGAAACTATATTGAGCCATTTTGAAAAAGAGGAGCGCAATTTTGCCAAAGGCATAAAGACATTGTCGCTGTTTTTCATTGACGAGGTAGCAAAATACAAGAGCTATAATGAGGCGGGCGAGGAAGTGAGCGGCGAATATGCCGAAATTTTCGAGCGTGAATATTTGGCGATTTTGAATGAGAAATTGAGCCTTATCGAAACCCCGTACATTAGATATTTGCAAGGACTCGACGGCAAAAAAACGCATAACGGATATTTCTCAATAGATAAGAAAACGGGCAGAGCCACGAACCCGTCGCTTATTGCACGCGGCGAGGACAAGGGGCTTTCCGACGACATATCGGCGTATGATTTGATACTTAAAAACAAGGAGCGGCTACTGAGTTTTGAGGAGCCGACGCGTTTCATTTTCAGCCACTCGGCGTTGCGCGAGGGATGGGATAACCCGAACGTGTTTCAAATTTGCACCTTAAAGAAAAGCGATAGCACGATAACTAAACGACAGGAAGTAGGACGCGGAATGCGCCTTTGCGTAAATACAGAGGGCGACCGCATAGATGCGTCAACGCCGAACATTAGCGTTCACGACATAAACAAGTTGACGGTTATTGCAAGCGACAGCTACGCGAATTTTGTCACGGGGCTTCAAAGCGAGATAAAAGCCGAGCTGTATGAACGCCCCACAAAAGCCACGCAGGAATATTTTATCGGCAAGTTTGTGAAAGACGCGGAGGGCAAGGCGGTTCAACTTGATAAAGCGCTTGCAAAAAAGGTTTATATGTATTTGGGAAACAACGGATACACGGACGATAACGACAACGTCACCCAAACTTACCGCGATGCGGCGGCGGCGGGAACGCTTGCCGTTTTGCCACCCGAATTGATAGCCTACTCGGTAAGCATTCAAACGCTTGTCGGCTCGGTGTTCAGCGGAGAACTACCAAAAGATATGATAAGCAACGCGAACACTTCAACCGTTGTGAACAAGCTAAACGCCAACTTTGACAGACGGGAGTTTCAAGAACTCTGGAAACGTATTAACCACAAATACACATACGACGTTACGTTTGATAGCGACGAATTGATAAGAAAAGCAATTGCCGCCTTGGACGAAAAATTGTTTGTGACGCAACTCAAATACGTTACTACGGTGGGTATTCAAAAGGGCGAAATGGACGCGGACGCGCTCGGTCGCGGCGAGGCTTTCACGCAAGGCAAAACCGAAACGAAAGAGCTGAAAAATGCCGTTTCAAACGTGCCGTATGACTTAATCGGCAAGATAGCGCTCGGCACAACGTTAACCCGCCGCACGATTGTCGCAATCTTACAAGAGATAGCGCCGAAAACTTTCGCGGGTTACAGGGCGAACCCCGAGGAGTTTATAAATAAGGCAATCAACCTAATTAAAGAGCAGGAAGCCGCGCTTATGGTTGAGCATATAACCTACAACCAAACGGACGGCTTTTACGACAGCGATATTTTTACGGCGGAAAAGCAAAAGGCGGAGTTTGACAAAGCCTTTAAGGCAAACAAGCATATTCAAGACTATGTTTTCACCGACGGCACGGCGGAAAAGAGCGTGGAACGCCGGTTTGCCGAGGACTTAGACAACGCAAGCGAGGTGGCGGTTTACGCCAAACTGCCGCGAGGTTTTCAAATTCCGACGCCCGTGGGTAACTACGCCCCCGACTGGGCAATCGCATTCAACGACAATTCCGGCATAAAGCACATTTACTTCATAGCCGAAACGAAAGGGACGCTTTCAAGCCTCGAACTTCGCCCGATAGAGCAGGCAAAAATCAGTTGCGCCCGTAAACTGTTTAACGAGCTTTCGACAAGTCGCGTCAAATACCACGACGTTACAAGTTACCAAGAACTGCTCGACATAATGCCGAGTATATAGGGAATAGGAGGAAACATGGCAAAAGCAAAAAGGTCAAGGCAACAAACGTCTTCGGCATTCGGTTGGATATTTCAATCGAGCGCGGGTTTGTATTTGCTTTTGGATTGCATAGAAAAAGCAACTTCCATAAAAATGGAGGGAAAGAAAGAGGATGTTGAAATAACGCTTAACGATGATACGATTATTTACGCGCAGGCAAAATCGGTAGAGAACATAAACGACACGGCGAATAACCGCGCCAAACTCAAGAAGGCTTTATTATCGCTAAGCGAATGCACGGAATCGGTAGCAAAACTCATTTATATTTCAAACATAATAAACCCACTCGATAGCGATACGGAGCAACAATACATTTATTCGCGCACACCGTTTTCGGCTTTTCGACAACCAGACCAAAAAATGATAACCGACCTGTTAGCCGAGATTGACGGAGGGGCAAATTTTCAAACGGCAAAGTTTGAGCTTGTGACCTTTAAATTTATCGGAGATGATGACTCACAACGCTATGGGGAGGTTCTAAATAAGACCCGTGAGTTTCTTGTAAGAGCACACGTGAGTGAGGGGAAAGCGCAAGCAATTCTTACTGAATGGAAAGCTCTTTTGATGAATAATAATGCGCAAAGAGCGCGCATGACAAAAGGCGACATTTTATTCCCGCTTATACTTGTCACGATAGAACACCAAGATTTAGAAGCTAAATATAACGAAGTTTGCGAACTCGGCATTTACGACGAAACAATGCACAGGTATAGTGACTTTATTCATAATGCACCACGCAAAACCGAGTTCTTCATGCAGGTTTGCGGACACTACCAAAAGACATATGCCGCAGGCGACCACATAAACGATTTTGTGAAAGATAAATGGAAAGACTATATCGAGGAATTCTCGGTGATTGAAAAGTCTGAGGACTTCCTCGAATCGCTTATAAAACTTCTACTTTTAGCAACCTTGTTAAAACGCACAGCTATCAACAACATAAAAACGGCGGCAAATTTGGAGGTGAAGTCATGAGAATAAATAAGATTTCATTTAAGCGCAAAAGCGAACCCGACATAGCACTCCGTACGTTTGCTTTTGCGACAAACTTTAACTATATTTACAGCGTAAAGAACGCGACAGGCAAGTCAACGTTCATGCGTTTGCTTTTATATTCTTTGGGTTTCAGCATACCAAACACACGCAAGGTGTCATTTGAGGAATTCACGGTCGAAATTGAAATCGAACATAAAGGGGTAACGTTCACGGTTAAACGCGAAAGCCGAAAAATATGGGTAAACGGCTCGGAGATGATATTGCCGAGCGACACGCACATCGCACATTCCATAATTTTTGACGAGGACAGTTTCGACTTGATAGACAATCTGCTCGGAGCAATCTATATCGACCAAGACCGTGGATGGACGCTCCTTAATCGCGGCACCCAAATTGGCAAGATAAGGTTTTACATTGAGGAATTTTTGCACGGTCTAAAAGGCAAGGACTGCGACATTGAAATAAAGGTTGCGCTTAGAAAATTAGACGACGAGCTCGAAAGATACAGGCAGATGAAAGCCGTCGCCGAATATAAAGAGCAGGCAATTGAGGCGACAGGTGAGATGAACCTTGACAAAGGCGAGGTAGCGTTTGACACGCACACGGAGGAACTCCAAAGTGGCAGGCGCGAATTGCAGTATGAGAAGCAATCTATTGAAAAGAAAATACGTTTTTTAGAGCGGACGATTGCCGACGATAAAAAGTTCGTCGAATGGCTCGAATCGCATAACATAATCGTCAGAGGAACTAACGGCGAATTGATTCCCGTGACGCACGATACAATCGAAAACTACTCCGATAATACCGAGCTTAACAAAATTGAGGTTCGCAGGGAGCAAATTGCTTTACGAAAGGTAACCGAGGCAATCGCGGCAATCGACGAGGAAATAAACTCACAACCTATGTTTCTCGGCGGCGAAACGATACTTCAAACTTTTGAGCGCAGAATTGCAGACGTCCCAGTTGACTTTACTGCGGTCGAAAACACAATAAAGAAACTGACGAAAGAGCAAATGCGACTACGCGAAATATTGCGGGAAAGCGCACGCACACAAAACATATGGGCGGGCAAACTTAACGAATATATTCTCGCATATGCAAAGGAACTGAGTATCGACGAATACTTGGACACAGGCGACTACTTTTTATTTAAGGATATAAAGAGCATTTCGGGCGCGATATACCATAAGATGGTCTTTATATTTCGCATAAGTTATAATCGTGTTTTGAGTGAAAAACTCGGCTATAAAGTACCGTTTTTTATTGACTCGCCGAACGGACGCGAGGTTGAAAAAAGTGCGGTTGACGCAATGATTGCGATATTGGAACGCGATTTTTCTGAAACCCAAATATTCATTGCGTCGATTTTTAACTTCATAAAACAGACCGCAAATAACAAGAAAATAGTGATGGATGGCAGATTGTTTAACATTGTAACAGGACAGAAATCGATTTTTGATTTGCTTGACGGAGGGTATGACAGCCCAACTGATGACGGCGATTAAAAGCCCGCTTAATTTAGTGCATAAAAGGAGCGAAGTATATGATAGATGAAATCAAAAAGTTTCTAATAGAAGCGGGTGCGTTTTACTTTTGCACAAGCGATAGTAAGCCGCATTGCCGTCCATTTGGCGCGGTGGCAAAGATTGATGGCAAGCTATATTTTTCGACAGCCGATACGAAAGCGGTGTATAGGGAATTGGTAGCAAATCCGAACATTCAAATTGTGGCTTGCAAACCAAG
>JAITPR010000001.1 GCA_031289315.1 Clostridiaceae bacterium
TGGGAACGCGGAAGTAACGAGAATGCCAACAAACTAATCCGGCGCTTCATACCAAAAGGCGCGGATATAAGCAAGTATTCCCACAAGGAAATACTTGCGATCGAGGATTGGATGAATAAATACCCTCGCCTTAAACACGGAGGCGCGCCTCCGCGTGAGAAAGCAAATCTATCCTAATAATTTTTATTTTATGCGTATCCTCGCGACACTTTACTTTACAATCTACCAAATTTAGAACAAATACAATAGTCTCAATCATATTTGTGTTTAATGTGGAAAATTAAAAAAAGCCGTCTGTTTGTTATAGCAATATCATATAATATCCAAAGTTTTACGTTATGACTTTTTATATTATAGATATGCAATGTATCATCTTGCACTAAAAAGACGACCCACCCCGTAAAGTAAGCCGTCTTAAAATCTTCTACAATTCATAGTTTACACGATTATCCTTAACACCGTCACTCTGTCTAAATTTTTATTTTTTGTCGGTGTACCTTTTATACCTCGATACTCACCACGCTGCCGGGGATAGAATATTCATCAGCTTTTCTTGCCGCCATATATTTTATCAACACTTTACCGTCTTTACTAAATAGCACTCCGTCGATATCCTTGTACATGGTATTACCGCTGTCCACATGTATATGTGTGAAAAAGGGACTCTCAGACTCATCGGGGAATGCTCTAGCTTCGATAACCGTCACGCTGTCGGGAATGGTAACTTCCAACATGTGCGGCTTACTTATAAATGCACCGTCTTTTATACAAACTACCGGCTTACCGTCTATTTCAGAGGGAATTACCACATTGCCTAGGTTTCTTTTATAACGTGTTATCGTTATCTTTCCATCTTTCTCTTCAAATTCGAAATCCATATTTTTAATACCTCCATATGGTTTTAAAACACAAAAGACGGCTCGTGAAAAGCCGTCTTTTGGTTTTTATCATTTAGTTTTATGGTTTTGATTTAGGGCGTGTTGAAAAAACACAAAAGTCAACCCGGCATATTCTTTGCCGTTTTTCCGCAAATTTGAGAGGGCTATTTCTCTATAAAAATCCCCCCCCATATGCATTTTGCGCCTAAATTTATACGTATACGCATGGTTTATTCCTCATTCGCCGCTGTTTCTTGTTGCCTCTTTTGGGTCTTGGCTGTCCGTCACTATCTTCTGTTGATTACGGTTCTCCGTTGCCTACCTTGCGATTGGCTTTGGTTTATACAACCTCATCGAAACACCTCTTGCCGAAATTAATATCGACAAAATATGTTTCAAGATGTATTAAGAGTGTTATAAGCTATAAAAAAACCTTTGTCAATAATCAGTTTTATTTTTTTGAGAAATGTGCGTCCATCGGGCTTTGCTGCTACGAAGCCTATTCATCCACCGGGCTTTAATAAAAAGGAAACACTTCTTATAATAGCATTGCTATTATAAGAAGTGTTGACACAGTATTACACAAAAAACACCGCTTTAAGACTTTGTGAGGTTCGCAAGGCGCACCAACTTTTACTTCTTTTTGCCGCGTAGCAAAAAGAACAAGGGCGTTCCTTTGGGGTACCCAAAAGGAACTCAAGCTCCCGAATTCACATTATACCATGCTGTCTATTGCGGCAAGGAAATCGGCGTAGACCTCGGATTTATTGGTTTCGTTGAGTATTTCGTGGCGGGCGTTATCATACAGCTTAAGCGCCGGCGAAAGCCCCAACGCCTTATACTGCTCGTACAGTTTTTTGACGAGGACGGCGTTTTTACCTCCCACCGGGTCGGCGGTACCGCTGAAAATGGCAAGCTTTTGGTCTTTGGCAATCTTAGCGAGATTTTCGGGTTGATAGACGGTTTTCAAGCCGTTGAAAAACGACTTATAAAACGCTATGCTCATCGTAAACCCGCAATGCTCGTCAAAGAAATACTTTTTACCGACCGCCGTGTCGCGGGACAACCACGCGAACTTCGTTTTTTCTTTTTTAAATTTTTTATCGTAGCCGCCCACGCTCATGCCGTCCAAAAGCTTGGCTTTTTTCTTGCCGTCGAAAATCTTACTTTGGCAATTGGCAATGGTGTTGCCTACGTTTAGCAGCGCCCCCGCCATGCACGCGGAGCCGGACAGCAGCACGCCCGCCGCCTTGCCGTCGCACTCTATGTACCGTTGGGTGAGGAAGCTTCCGTAGCTATGCCCCACGACGACTACCGGTAGCTTGTAGGTTTCGGCAAGGTAATCGGTTATAAAAATCTCGTCCTTTACGGTATCCTCAAAGACGTCGCCCTCCGCGTAGCCCAGCCCGCCCTTTTTGACGGAATTGCCGTGTGCGCGGTGGTCGTCCGCGAAAACGAGAAAGCCGTTCTTGTTGAGGAAGGCGGCGAAATCGTCGTATCTTCTGGCGTGTTCCGCCATTCCGTGCACAATCTGTACCACCGCTTTCGGGTACCTCACGTCGTCCCAAAGGTAGCACTGCAAAACCGACTTATCAAAAGTGTTAAACTTGACGTACTTCATAATTAAAAAAATCCTCCTTGTCCGCGTATCCGCGCCCGGCGGGCGAACGATTCAACTTCGGCGTTTTATCGGTTTACAAAACAAACGCGATAAAATACGGCTTTTGTTTTTCATCACCGTATCCGCAAAAATTAATATCGTTTACCGATACTCCGATTATACTACATTTACATAATATTTTCAAGGGGTGTGGATAATTTTTATCGGTTACAAGAAACTTTTCACGAGGTTGTTTAATACTATGGTTAATGCGGCGGAAAAAACCAACGAAAATCCCCAAATCCGCACGCAAAAGGGGCGCATATGTCTGAACTGATTTTACTTACCGGAGGCGGCACGGGCGGACACGTCTTCCCTAACATAGCCCTGCTTCCGGAGCTTAAACCGCGCTTCCGCGAGGTCTGCTATATGGGCGGCAGCGGAATGGAAAAAGAAATTGCCGCACGGTACGGCTTGCGTTTTTTTGAGGTCAACTCACCTAAGTTTAAGCGCGAACTCACGTTTGATAATTTCAAAATACCTATTGAACTATTGCATTCAGTAAAATCCGCGCGGCAAATTCTTGCGGAATTGAAGCCCTCCGTCATCTTTTCAAAGGGCGGTTACGTGTCGCTTCCCGCCGTGCTTGCCGCCCATCATCTAGACATACCCGTCGTCTGCCACGAGTCCGATTTTTCACTGGGCGTCGCCAACCGCATTGCCAAACTCTCCGGCGCGCGTTTGCTGACGGCGTTCCCGATAGGCGTGGGCGAAATCGTCGGAATGCCTCTGCGCACGGAGCTGTCAAACGGCAACCGCGGACGCGCCTTCGACGCATTATCCATATCGGGACAGGACACGCGTCCTTATCTGCTCATCATAGGCGGTTCCTCCGGCGCAACCGCGCTGAATAAAGCCGTCTACTCCTGCTTAGACATATTGTTGGAAACCTACAACATAATTCACATAGCCGGCAAAAACGGCGATTTCTCCGTCACGCGTGACCGCTATCGCCAAATCGAATTCAGCAACGACATGCAAGACCTCTACGCCGCCGCCGATTGCGTGGTTTCCCGCGCCGGAGCAACGGCGGTCGCCGAACTGTCCTATCTCAAAAAACGCGCGCTCTTTATTCCCCTGCCTAAGTCCGCTTCGCGCGGCGACCAAATCAAAAACGCACAGTACGCCGAACAACACGGCGCCGCCCTTCTCTTCCAAGAAGACCTCACACCCCAATCCTTTATTGACGCCTGTATGCGCCTTAAAAACTTATCCCCCATGCGCGAATGCGTGAAAGTCGCTAACACTGTAGTCGCCGATATCTGCGCCTCCGAGGCGAATTAGAGTTCTTTTTATCTGTTCTACACCCTTGTTCCTTTTGGGCGCCCAAAAGGAACCGAAAACACGCAAGCTTGAAGCTTGAGCCTCTGTTCTTTTTGCTGCGCGGCAAAAAGAACCAAAAAACACGCAAGCTTGAAGCTTGACACTGATTACTTTAAAAACGCGGTTGCCGTAAAAATTTACCATTTTTACGGCAACCGCGTTTTTTAATTTATTAGTGGCAATCTCCCCACTTATCGCTTTTTATTTTCTTTACGCTCTCTCACCCGAATGGGAGCGTGATATTAAAGACCTTGATTTACATTTACCCACTCAAGTAATTCTTCGTACTTCATGCTACCGGCGGCAAGACTTAATCCCACTCTAGTTACCTCGTCCGGGGCAACCGTAACGGGCATTCCGTTCACCTCTAAAAACGTGAGCATGACATACATGCCTATCCGTTTGTTCCCGTCCACAAAAGCATGGTTCGTAACCAAACCGTACCCAAGACGCGCCGCCTTCTCCTGCTTTGTCGGATATAATTCCTTGCCTTCAAAGGTTTGAAAAGCGTTTTGAAGCGCAGAATCCAACAGCGTATAATCACGCACTCCCGCCGTGCCTCCCGTTTCTTGCGTAAGAAGTTGATGCAAAAGCAAAACCTTTTCTTGACTGAACTTTATCACTTTGCAAGCTCCTCAAACGCGGCACGGTATCTTTCAAGTACTCTTTTCGCGGCAACATCTATTTTCTCGTCGTCGGTTAAATTGATAAGCGGATTTTGGCTTAAATCGACAAGCATATACTTCGGGCGATTGTTCTTGAAAATAACCACGCTCCCCCTATTCTCAGCAAGACGCGCCGCCTTTGAAAAGTTTTGATTGGCTTCCGTTACGGTCAATATCTGATTTGTGTCAATAAGCATGCCTATCACCTCATAATTATTATATACCAATTATCGTAAAAATCAACCTATTTTTATACCTATTTTTTTAATGCGGTTTGGCGGTAATGTTGCCTTTGAAGCACCCATTTAGGTGACAGTCGGGAATAACTTCCGCGTAGATTGTTGGGTATAGTGATTTTTTATGTGGTTGTCTATTCTTTTAAAGCAAGTCCGTTAAAATCATGTTCATTATTTCAAAGCCGCGGCGATTAAGGCGCAAGGCGTTGCCGTCGCGCACAAAACAAGCCTCGTATTTTTTTATTACCGCGCCGAAGCGGGCGTTGAAATCCGTTCCGAATTTTTGTTCTATCTCAAAAATATCTATGCCGTCCGTCAGCCGCAAGCCCAACATAACCGTTTCAAAAAGCGCGGCTTCCTTATCAAGCGGTTGGCTTTCGCGTTTAAAAACGCCGCTTTCTCCCGACCTCAAATATTCTGCGTAATCGGGATTATTTACGTAGCGTATGCCTGAAATTGCCGTTGACCGTATTGTTTTATCGTTATAAATATCAATATCGGTTTCAAGGAAGCTTGCAGCGGACGGTCCCAACCCTATATAATTTTGCCGACGCCAGTAGCCCATATTGTGGCGGCATTCAAAGCTCGATTGCGCGAAGTTACTCACCTCATAGCGGTTGAACCCGCGTGCGGAAAGCGCGTCTAAAGCCTCGTCGAAAAGGTCAGCGCGCATGTTTTCGTCCGGCAATTCCACCGCGCCGCGCAAAACATCCTCATACAGCTTGGTTTTCTCCTCCAACTTCAACTCGTAACACGACACATGTTTAACGCCCGCTTCCGCCACGCGTCGCACCGCATACTCAAGCTGTCCCGCCGTCTGCTTCGGCAAGCCCGTCATAAGGTCGGCGTTGACGTCGCCGAACAGCCGCACCGCATCCGTAAGCGCGCGCCCGGCTTGCTTGGCATCGTGGACGCGTCCTATAGCCCTCAGCACATCGTCGGAAAAGGATTGAACGCCGACGCTCACACGATTGATTCCGGCGTTCTTCCACTCCGCAAGCTTATCCGGCGTAAGACTTTCCGGGTTGCCCTCCGCGGAGATTTCCGCATCGTCCGCTATCTTAAATACCGCCGACAGCGTCGACATAATTTCGGCAACCGCGCCCTCCCGGAGCAGACTGGGAGTTCCGCCGCCGAAGAACACGGACGTAACGCGCTCCGACGCCGCCATTCCCTTGTATAGTGCCGCTTCACCGTAAAGCGCGCGCAAATAGGCTTCCTCTCCGGTTTTGACACCGGAAACGAAGTCGCAATAGCGGCACTTTTTTTGACAGAAGGGAACGTGAATGTATATTAACACAAAATCTATTTCGCCTTTAGCAGCAGTGATTGCTTCAATTCGTAGAGGCTTTCCGACAAGTCTACCTTATACTCCTGCGGGTTGACGGAACGCTTGTATTCCGGATAGAACTCCGCGCGACTCTTATCCGCGTGAGCGGCAATTTCCGCAAGCGTCGGAAGCTTATAAACCTGTTTGCCGCCCTCAAAAATCTTGATGACGAGGTTCTTCACGGAGTACTTTTTGAACTCCGTTCTCTTCCAAATTTCCTCCGGGTGGAATATGGTAAGCGGCTTGCCCGTATCTATTTCGTCGTCGACAAGCGATATGAGGTCGCCCGCGGCTTGCCCGTTCTCGTCGTATATGCGGATAAGCTTTTTGAAGCCGGGGTTGGTATTTTTAGCGCTCGTGTTGGAAATTTTCATTTTCGGCGTAAGCGCGCCGTTTTCTTCCATGGCGGAAAGCTTATACACACCTCCTAAGCTAGCGTTGGTGAAACTGGTGATAAGCCGCGTACCGATTCCGTACACGTCGATTTTAGCGCCTTGCATGGCAAGCGACGTTAAAATTTCCTCGTCTATATCGCTGGACGCGAAAATCAAAACGTCCTCATGCCCCGCCGCGTCAAGCATTTTGCGCGCTTGTTTGGAGAGGTATGCAAGGTCGCCGCTGTCTAGCCGGATACCCGTAGGCTTGTAGCCCTTAGCCTTAAGCTCGTCAAAAACCTTTATAGCGTTGGGAACGCCGCTTTTCAGCGTGTCGTAGGTATCCGCCAAAAGCAGGCAATTAGACGGATAAATTTCCGCATATGCGCGGAACGCCGTCAACTCGTCGGGGAAGCTCATAACCCAACTGTGCGCGTGCGTACCCTTTACCGGTATGCCGAACATCTTGCCCGCAAGCACATTCGACGTAGTTCTGCACCCGCCGATATAAGCCGCGCGCGCGCCGTAAATGCCGGCGTCGGGACCTTGTGCGCGCCGAAGCCCAAATTCGGATATAGCCGCGCTTGTAATTTCCGTAAGCCGCGCGGCTTTTGTGGCAATCAGCGTCTGGTGATTTATGATATTGAGAAGCGCGGTTTCTATAAGCTGCGCTTGAAAAAGCGGTGCCTTTACTATCACAATCGGCTCGTACGGGAACACAACGGTCCCCTCCGGCACTGCGTATACGTCACCGGTAAACTTAAAATCCTTGAGCGCGGTAAGAAACTCTCCGTCAAAAATGTTAAGGCTTTTTAGATATTCTATGTCGTCCTTACCGAAGCGTAGATTTTTAATGTAGTCGACAAGCTGTTCCAGCCCGGCGGCTATCGCGTATTGAAAGCCGCCCGTTCCCCTATAAAACATGTCGAACATGGCTACTTTATCGCGACTGCCGCACTTTTGGTAGCCGTTCATCATTGTGAGCTGATACAAGTCGGTAAGCAACGTAAGATTTCTTTGATTATTCATTATTTACACTCCATTTCCGCGACTTCGCCCCAAACGTCCGCGGAGATGTCCCCCGCAATTCCGCAAGCCGCCGGACCCTTCTCTTTAAGCTCCTTAGCGTCGAAGCGTTTTTTGCCCCAAATCCAATAGATTACGCCCGCAACCGCGCCTATGCCCGCCGCAATGAAGCTGACTATCAACGTCAGCTTTGCCCCGCCGTCCGTAACCACCGCGTCCAGCCTTATCATTTCCAAGAAGCCGCGCGCGAAGAAATACCAGAAAAAATACGTGAAAAGCAGGATTCCGGGCACCTTTTTATTCTTGCGCCAGATGACGAAGAACAACGCAAAGCCCAACAAATTCCACAGCATCTCGTAGAAGAACGTCGCGGCGTACCACCCGGACGAAAAGCCCCCGGCGGCGGCGGCGTTAAACCCGTCGATGTACACGGCGAACGGAAGCCATTGCAAGGACGGATTGGTTATCTCCACGCCGAAGGCTTCTTGATTGATGAAGTTGCCCCAACGTCCCAACGCCTGCGCTAACACCAACGCCGGAGCAATCATGTCGCAAATTTTAAGGAAGTTCTTTTTCCGTACCGCACAGTACGCGCCTATCCCTATCGCTCCGCCCAAAATAGCGCCGATTATGGTTATGCCGCCGTCCCAAATAGCCCAGAAGTCTACGAAGTCCTCCCAATTTTTTATGGGTAGGTACTGGTCGGGACGCACAATCACGTAAATCAGCCGCGCCATTATTACCGCAAGCGGCACGACCCACAAGAAAAGCTCTATCATATCGTCGGAGGTGAGCTTGATTTGTTTTGATTCGCGCAAACAGTAGACAAGCGCAATTAAAAGCGCGCACGTCAAAATGATTCCGTACCATTGTACGGTTAGCGAACCTATTTTAAACGCCACTTCGGGCATTAAATAGTATGTTGGCATATTTTCTCCTTGCGCAAGCGCGCACATTATTATTTAGAAGTAGCAAGTCGCCATCGCGGATTGTACGCACCTATTACCACAAAGGTAACAGGGTTGCGCCGTCGTTACGTATAGATACGTTGAACACGTTCTTTTCGCCGAATATTGATTTTACGTACCCGTAATAGTTCTTTGAATAGCGCTTGTCGACAAATGCTAGGATTGTGCCGGCAAATCCTCCGCCGTGTACGCGCACCGCTTTAACGCCTTGCACACGCTTTGTAAGCTCCACCCCCAAATCAACGGGTTGCAAAGCGTCCTTAGGCGAATGCAGGTTTTGAAGAAGAGTTTGTGAGCTTAACCCGGAGGCGCTAATCATAGATAAAAACAGCGCTTCATCCACGCTTTCCACGGCGCGTTCCAGTTTCTCCACGCGTGCGTTTTCCTCAAAGAAGTGCAATGCCCTAAGCACCGCGCGCCCCGAAAGCTTTTCCTTAAGCTCCGGCATCGCCTTCCAAAACTCCTTAGCGTCCACCTCTCTCAACACCTTTTTCCCTAAAAATTCCGCTACAGAGTTCATCTCCTTGCGTATTGCCGCGTAGTCCGGAGTTAGGTCGGAGTGGTCGCCGCCGGTGTTGACTATGTAAATATCCAAATTTTGGAAGTTCCACGTCATGTGGCGGTATGTGGGTATTTCGCTTTCGAAGTCAATCATATTGATGCCGCCCAAAGCTATCGCGGTTTGGTCCATAAGCCCGGACGGCTTGCCGAAGTACACGTTCTCCGCGTATCTTGATGCTATCGCCTTAGTCAGGTTGTCTATTTTGGAGTCGTTGTAAAGCACGTTTAAAATCTCTGCAATCAACAGCTCGAACGCCGACGATGAGGAAACGCCCGCCCCCTTAAACACGTTTGAAACGGTTGTCGCATCGAAGCCGCCGACCTTCAAGCCATTGTCCGCAAAGTAACGGCAAACTCCGCGTATTATGGACGCGGCATCGCCGTAACCGGATTTATCGGGTTCGCCTATCGCGGCGGTATTGACCACGCAATCCTTAAAGCCCGCGGAGCTTACCCGTATAACGCCGTTGTCGGTTTTGGTAACGACGGCAAGCGTATCAATGGAAATCGCCGCGGCTACGACCTTGCCTAGATTGTGGTCGGTATGGTTCCCGGCTATTTCTATGCGCCCCGGCGACGAAAAAAACAACGCCTCCTTTGCGGCATAACGCGCCGTATGCTCACTGAGTAACTCCAAAAAACGCTTGCGCGTATTGAAGAACGGGGTGAAACCGTACAGTCTTAACGATATATTCTCAAAATTTTTACCATTTACGGCATTTTGAAGTGTGTTAATGCTTGCCATTCTTGCCTCTCTCAATTATAATATACTTGTATTAACGAAAACCGCCGGAGGAAACCTTGCGAATTAACCCTCGTTCCCGCATATATATAATATTATCATAACCATATGCAAAACGCAAGCGGCAAGGCATGCCATGTTGCTTGAATATCTCAGCATATGCATTTTGATGCGCTTAACGCGATTAGAGGGACAAACTGTGCCGCTACGGGCTTAAATTTTTTTGCTCCTACGCTTTTTTCCTTTGCACCGCGTACGGATAAGTTTCGATTTAAGGCTATTTGAAAGCCCGTCGGAATTTACCTCACTCCTTTCCTATTTGGGTGTGGACAATCCTCGGCGGCGACTTGCTAGGCAAAAAAATATTTTATCACCGCGAATTGCCCACACCCTCCTATTTAGATATATAACACAACATATATAAATAAATCCCCATTCTACGGAAAAAAAACCATGTCAAGAAGAAAAACAACCGATATTATAGCCGAATGCGTAGAGCAACTTTTAGACCATGCCGTCGAAAACATATCTCTGCCGCAAGAGGACGTCATATACGTCCGCAATCTTCTTTTAAGCCGTCTTAAGCTTGAAGAACCTTTCGACGAGCCGTTCAAGCTTGATTACGATTTTCAAGATTCGATCGCGCGCATAGTCGCGTACGCGGTAAATAAAAAGATAATCGACCCGGGCGAAGAGCTTTTCTTTGAAACGGAAATCTTCGGTATGCTCACCCCCCCGCCCTCCGCCATAACCGAACAATTCGACAATGTTGCGGCGGATAAGAGTATCGAGGAGGCGTGTTCGTGGCTGTTTTCGCTGTCGAAAGCCAACAACTACATCAGAATGCCCGACATCAAAAAGAACGTCAAGTGGACGGCGGAAAATCAACGCGGCAATATTCAGATAACCATAAATACCGCGAAGCCGGAAAAGGACGCGAAGCAAGTCTTATTGGAGAGCAAAACGCCTACGGCTAACTATCCTAGATGCGCACTATGCCCGGAGAACGTGGGCTTTGCCGGCAACCTTAAGCGCGCCGCGCGTCAGACCCTGCGGATAATCCCGGTAAGCCTAACGGACGAGCCGTGGTACATGCAATTTTCGCCCTACGTCTACTACGACCAACACCTAATCGTGTTTTCACAGGAACACCGCCCCATGGAGCTTAACTTAAAGTCGTTCGAGCGCATGGCGGAATTCGTATATAACACGCCCCATTATTTCTTAGGCGCGAACGCTCCCCTGCCTATCGTAGGCGGTTCAATTTTGTCCCACGACCACTATCAGGGCGGTAGCAAGGTGTTGCCGGTATTCTCTGCGCCGGCGCGGAAGCACTATCAATTTTCCACACTTCCCGACGTCAAGGTCTCCGTCGTAAACTGGTATAACTCCGTAATCCGTCTAGAGTCGCGCAACATCACACAAGCGGTGAGCGCGGCGGGAGCGCTTCTCAACGTTTGGTCTACCTACAACGCTCCCGAAGTCGACATAATAAGCTCCTCAATCGACCCCGTTGACGGGCGCGAAAAACAGCACAATACCATAACACCCATAGCGCGCATGAACGACCGCGACATCTGCTTCGATTTGATACTGCGAAATAACCGCACCGACTCAAAACACCCGTTCGGCATTTTTCACCCCGCAGAAGAACTACACAACATAAAAAAAGAAAGTATCGGCTTGATAGAAGCAATGGGACTGTTCATTCTCCCCGGGCGACTGGAGAGCGAAACGCGCGAAATTATGAAGTATTTAACAGGAGAGCTCCGCCTTGATTTTGCCGCTATCGCCGATGAAAAAAATCCGCTTTCGAAGCACCTCGGCATGATAATGCAACTCGTCAACGACTACGGCTCAACCCTGAAGCCCGGCGAAGCCTCCGACGCCGTAAAGAACTACATCAACGACACCTGTGAAAAAATTCTTGACACCACCGCCGTATTCAAAAACACCCCCGAAGGCGAAGCCGCTTTCGACGATTTTATGAACCTCTATACGAAATAGTGAAAAGGGTATTGAATGTGAGGACATTGCCGCACTTGCCGGCTTCCCCGCCCTCTACGGGCTACATTACTTATATTAAAGTCTTCTTAAAAATTCCGCTTCGTCGATTATCTCAATGGCAAGCTTTTTAGCCTTTTCAAGCTTACTTCCGGCGTCGCTTCCGGCTACCACGAGGTTGACGTTTTTGCTCACGGAGTCGGACACCTCTCCGCCGCGCTCACGTATAAGTGCCGACGCTTCGCCGCGCTTATATCGCTCAAGCGAACCCGTCAAAACCACGTTCTTTCCGCTGAAGTTTCCGCTCTTTACCTCTTCTTCTTTGAACGTAATGCCAAGTTGAAGCAACTCTTCTATCATATTTAAGTTCTCTTCTTGAGAAAACCATCCGACGACATTGCCGGCAAGAATGCCGCCGAAATCGTCTAAGGCGATGAGTTCTTCAAGCATGGCGCACCTTAAATTATCCGTCGTTTTGAAGGCTCCGGCAAGCTGCTTTGCCGCCTTTTGTCCTATTCCCGGAATGCCCAACGCATATAAAAATCTTTCAAAGGTGGTATCCTTGCTTTTCTCTATCGCCGCCAAAAGATTGGATACCTTCTTTTCGCCGAAGCCGTCAAAAAATTTTCCGTCCTCTCCTCTAAAGAAATCGGTGTCCGCCCGATAGAGTTCCGGCAAGCTTTTAAGCCCCTTTTCGTTGTAAAGCTGTTCCGCCGTCTTCTCGCTAAAGCCCTCTATATCCATGGCGCCGCGCGACGCAAAGTGTTCGAACATTGCCACAACCTTAGGCGCACAGGGTCTTTCGCCGGAGCAGTACAAAAAGGCGCCGCGCTCAACCGCCGCACTTCCGCACGCGGGGCAGGTCTCCGGTTTTTCGATGTCACGCGCGTTATCGCCGTATTCGGAGACGCCGGTTATCTCCGGTATCACGTCGTTTGAACGCCTTATGAACACGCGCGCGCCTATCTTAATTTTTTTCCGTTCCATGTCCTGATAGTTGTTGAGCGTGGCGCGCTTTACCGTAACTCCGCCGATGTCTGTAGGCTCCAATATTGCCAGCGGGTTAAGCTTGCCCGTCCGCGACACCTGCCATTTGACGTCTAGAAGCTCCGTAGTCGCCTCCTCCGCCTTGAATTTGTAGGCTACCGCCCAACGCGGGAATTTTTCCGTAGCGCCGAGTTCCCCCCTTACGGCAAAGGCATTCACCTTGATTACCGCGCCGTCTATCAAAAAATCCAACGTGCCGCGTTCGGCTTCTACGCCGTCCACAAGCCGCGATGCCGCCTCAAATCCGTCGGCTATTTCCGCGCCGCCCACCGTAAGGAAGCGGTTTTCCTTTAAAAATCCATGCGTTTCCGTCTGGCTTTCCAGTTCGACGTCGCCGTACGGCACCGCGTACGCGAAAAAATCTAAATTGCGTGATGCGGTAACCTTCGGATTTAGGTTGCGGATAGCTCCTGCCGCGCCGTTCCGGGCATTTTTAAGCGGTTCTTCGGTGCTTTTGTTGTACTTTTCTAGCGCCGAAAGCCTCATTATGACTTCGCCCTGAACCGCTACGGTTCCCTTAAACGGAATGGACAGCGGCACCGATTTAATCGTCTTCACCTGCTCCGTCACTACCTCTCCAGTCACCCCGTCGCCGCGCGTAACAGCCGTATCCAGCGCGCCGTTACGGTAAATAAGCACAAGCGTAAGCCCGTCGAATTTGTATTCCACGGTCAATTCCGGCAGAATTCCGGTCTCCTTGACGACACGGACACACCACGCCGCAAGCTCCTCCTTGCTTTGGCACTTGTCAAGGCTGTACAACCTTTCCGCGTGCTTAAGCGTTTCGAAGCCGGGAAGCGTGGCTCCCCCTACCCGCCGCGACGGCGAATCCGGCAAAACAACGCCGGTGTCGCTCTCCATTTTCAACAACTCATCGTAAAGCTTGTCGTACTCCGCGTCGGATATTGTCGGCTCGTCCTTGACGTAGTAGAGATACGCGTATCGGTTTAACCTTTCAACCAGTTCTTTCATTTTATCCATGCAAACCCCTTGCAAGCGGCATTTCCCTTGCTAATAAAATTAAGTGATATTTTGGGTGCGGCAAGCGGATTGTCCACACCTATATTTTTTCGTACCGCGCCTCATGCAAGGCAAAACTCTGATAAACTTGTCTACACAAGCTTCAAATGCGTAGCGACTATCGCGGCAATAAAGGTCTTTATTCCCAAGCCCTGAAAGGCTATGGTGATTTTAGCGTCGGCGCCAAAGCCGGCTACCGCCGTAATTATGCCCTTGCCGAATTTGTCGTGAATTACCTCTGCGCCCGGTTTAAAGCCTTCTGTTTGTGCGTTAAAGGTGCTATTTGGCGATTCAAACGGTTTATGTACGGGAGGCTGTCCACCACCGTAGGTGCCGCGTTTAGCGGTATAGCCGGAATTATTTCCCTTAACGGGCGTATACGCCACGCTTCCGCCGCCGTAGCCGCCCCCATCGTCGTCCGTGCTGCTATTGACGCTCCTCCCGTAACCGCCGCCGTAGCCGCTTCCGCCGCCGCCATAGCTGTTTCCGCCGCCGTAACGCGAATTAAATTCTCTCTCCGCGCCGTACCCCGATTGCGGTGTCGGACGCGGTTGCTCCGTGCAACCCATTTCCAACAGAAAACGGCTTCTGCTATTGTTTTCCGTTTTACCGAACCTATACCGCGAAAACGCAGACGTGATAAAAAGCCTATCTTTAGCGCGGGTAATCGCGACATACATAAGCCTCCGCTCCTCTTCGATGTCGCCTTCCCGTATCGACCGCAGTATAGGGAAAATGCCTTCCTCCGCGCCGATTATGAAGACTACCGGAAATTCCATACCCTTGACGGCGTGTACCGTTGCAACGGTCACATAATTTCCGTCCTTCACCTCGTCGCCGGCGCTTATAAGCGCCAAGCTCTGCAGGTAGCCGTCTATGGTTCCCTCCGGATTTTCCTCCTCGAATTCGCTCACGGAGGATATGAATTCGCCGATGTTCTCAAGCCGCATTTTCTCCTCCTGCGAACCGTTCTCGTAGGCGTTCTTTAGCCCCGAACGCTCCACCGCGAATGTGACAAAATCCGATGCGGTCATGGTCTGCCGCGCGCATTCTATGTCCTGCAAAATCGCCGAAAAGGTCTTCAATTTTTGCTTGACGCTACCGGAAAAACCCGTGTTATCAATATCCTTAAGCGTTTCCGTTATTATGCGCTCACCGGCTACGGAAACAAGCTCTGCGACGGTACTCTCACCTATGCCGCGCTTAGGTACGTTGATAATGCGCAGCACGGACTCGTTGTCACGCGGATTAACCGCCGCGCGGAGATACGCCGTCAAGTCCTTTATTTCCTTGCGCTCAAAAAATTTAAAGCCGCCAAAAACCTTGTACGGTATGCCATGAGCGTTGAACCGCTCTTCAAACGAACGCGAAAGTGAGTTGGCGCGCATGAGTACCGCGAAATCGCGGTACTCACAACCATTTTTCTTTATAAGCCCGTAGAGGTTTTTCACCACGTAATCGGCTTCATCTCTATCCGTCGACGCGGTGTATACCTCAATCCTCTCCCCCGTGCCGCGGTTGGGGATAAGTACCTTGCCGTACCGCGTGCTGTTATTTTTTATAACCGTGTTCGCCGCCGTCAATATGTTGCCGGCACTGCGGTAATTCGTCTCAAGCTTTATCACCCTTGCGCCGGGGAAATCCTTTGGGAAATTCAAAATGTTTTCGATAACCGCGCCGCGCCAACTGTAAATGCTCTGGTCCTCGTCGCCCACGACAAACACGTTTTTGTATTCTCCCGACAACTGCTTTACTATCTCGTACTGAACCTTATTTGTGTCCTGAAATTCGTCCACCAATATGTAACGGTAACGCTTCTGATATTTTTGCAACACCTCCGGGAACTCCGCAAATAACCGCGCCGTCTCCGAAAGCAGGTCGTCGAAATCCAACGCGTTCGCGCTTCTAAGCTCCCTTCTGTACTCCTTGAAAATATCGTATATCACCCGCGCCTTGTCCAACGTCTTGTCGTTGTCGGCAAGAAATTCCTCCGGCGTCATGCCGAAGTTTTTCGAATTGTTTATATTGAACTCTACCGAACTCCTAAGCTTTTTATCCTCAATTCCGCGCGCGTCCAAAAGCCGCTTTATCACGCGCGCCGAGTCGCTCTCGTCGTAAATCGAAAAAGCCGTTTCATACCCCAACAAATGCCCCTCTACGCGCAAAAGCCGCGCCGCAAAGCTGTGGAACGTCGACGCGGTTACGCGGCATTCCCCCTCCGTAAATCCGGCGATACGGTTCTTCATCTCTCCCGCCGCCTTGTTGGTAAACGTGATGGCAAGTATGGAGTACGGCGAAACGCCGCTCTCTATAAGCCGCGCTATCCGCTCCGTAAGCACGCGTGTCTTGCCGCTCCCGGCGCCCGCAAGCACCAGTAAGGGTCCGTCGCCGAACTCTACCGCCTCACGCTGTTTCTCATTAAGTTCCTTTTCGTTTCTGCTCATATCGGTTTAACTTTTTTCTCCCGCACTTTATAATTGGGTGTGGATAATCCATATTTATTTACTTTATTTAGTATAACACACCGCGCCCGCATTGACAACTTACGAAACCGGAGATATAATTAAATAAAAGTGGAAAAAGTAGCGGGAGGATATTAATTTATGACGGCGGTGTATGTGCTTGCGGGATTTTCCGTGTTGCTAGGCGGAGTTGCGGCGTACTTTGGCAAAAATGAATCCCATCTTCCTAAACTTTTGGTTAAAACCGCGGCGTCGCTGTTGTTTTGCATTGCGGCTTTGGCGGCGTTCTTGCGTTCTTCAACGGACTCACCCGTGTATGCGGCTTCCATCGCGCTTGCGTTGATACTGGGGCTTACGGGGGATATTTTCCTTGCGGCGGAAGCGTTATGCTCCGATAAAAAGACGTCTTCCGTGTTTTTGATTTTCGGCGGCGCGTGTTTTTTGACCGGACATCTCTTTTATATCGTCATTTTCTTTATCCTTGCACCGATAATTCCGCTTGTTTTTTTGCTTGCGCTAGTCGTGCCGGCAATGTTTTTGGCTCTTGCCCTCGTGCCTGTTATCAAAACGGAGGACGGCAAACGCGTCCCCATTCTAGGCGCAGGCAAGCTTCTTATCCCCTTCTTAATCTACGCGTTGATACTAGGCTTACTACTGTCCTCCGCACTCAACGCATATCTTCACCTGAACTCCGTAGCCGGTTCCGTCGTGCTTGCCGCGTCCGTACTCTTTATCCTCTCCGATACCTCACTGGCAATAAACGGCTTCTCCTCCGTGAACTTCAAACTTAAACCCTACCTCAATTACCCCGTTTTCATCCTCTACTACATCGCTCAAGCCCTCTTCGCTATCTCTATAGCCTTGATTTGATATATCCTCTGTTCTTTAGTTGCTTTATTAAATGCGGAACATGCCCCACCTTCCGCACCAATTGTCACTTGATATGCGCATAACGTTACCCCTCCGTCACCCTAATCAAAATAACTTATCCCGACTGTCACCCGAATGGGAAAGGGTTCTTTAGACTGTCACCCCTTATAGGAGCGTGTTTTTTTTAGACTGTCACCTTGAGCGCACGGGAGCGGGTTATTTAGACTGTCACCCCTTATGGGAGCGTGTTTTTGTAGACTGTCACCTTGAGCGGAGTGTGTAAGCACGTAGTCGAAAGGTCCCCGGAATAGGTGCCTAGCCTCTTCCGCCACTTCCCCATGCAACGCGCATAAAGCTAAGCTAACAATTATTC
>JAITPR010000002.1 GCA_031289315.1 Clostridiaceae bacterium
GCGTATTTGTATGTTATAACCGCTATAGAGTTAGAATGCAATACCGCTTTCAGTCTCTCTTCAACACATTGCAACATATATTAATACTTAAATAATACTTGCCGTCTTGCCGACCGCAATCTTCTCCTGTAGCATAGTTGCAACAGTGTTAATTATCTAATATTAAGTAGTATTGTAACACGATAAATTGTATAAATCAATAGGTTTCGTAAATTTGATGAAAGTTTTTTTGTAGCCAATGGATAAATCCGCCGTCCCGTCATAAGCTTTCATGAAGAAAGCATCTGCTATAGGCGCAACTGTCAATGTCTGTTTGAGTACGCTGAAAGTAAAAATATCTGAGAATTCGGAATTATTCTGTCTATCTCCATTAGCTAACGCTTTAATTTTTACCGTATATTCCGCCAAAAGTAAGCCGCTTATATCAAAACGATTTTCCTCCAATCATATTCTTCACCGTTTATTTCCACCAAATAGCGTTCGGCACCGTCCGACTTATCCCATTCAATCACCTCTCCATTTTTTACAATTCCGGCAGGTACCGACAATTTAATAGGCGAATATACTTTTACGGTGACCGTTATAATAACCGCAACCAATGCCGCCAAAAGGCAAATTATAATTATCCCGAATATCTGTTTTTGCTTTTTTACGGGGTCTTTTGATTTGATTTGCCGCTCTCCGACTCCTTCGACTTGTGTTTTGACCGCGTCAGTTCTCGCGCAGACGAATCACACTCTGCCCTATTTTTCGAATTTATTGCCCGCTTGTCATAAGCTATTTGCATATCGGAACCTCACTCTTTTGTTTCTCGCGGCGCGGCTTTGACTAGATAGTCGTGAACAGTAATTGTGTTACTTCTTACATTATACGAGTCCCACATGGTTTCCACCATTCGCACGGTAAATTTCCTTGTGAATGATTTCGTTGTGCCTTCAGTCCTTTTTTGTTTTCCGAACTAAAACGCCTTTTACCTTTTGAACGGCGACAGCAATGCCCCCCTCCTCCAATGAAACCGATAGTTTAGCATTTTTTAGCTCATTGAAATTAGCGCCGCATATACGGCATCCTTACATAGCGGAGGTTCACCCGCACTATAATACCGTTTCCGTGTTTATACGCCAAAGCGGAATTGCATCCTCATGTGGCGGGAGCCATCCACGCACTACAAAAACCGCTTCAAGAACTTTTCGGTAAGTTCGTTGTTTTCCCGTGCCGCCTTGCTTTTCCAGTTGAGCGAGAAGCAGTGGTTGTCGGCAAATTTTTTGCTTACAAAGCTTTCGAAATATGAGCCTTGAGCCGCCAATTTTTCCTGAAGGCTTTCCGCTTGACCGCCGCAGAAAATGTCCTTACCAGCGGAGGTAATAAAGCTAGGCGGAAATTTCTCATTGACGTTATATATGGGATTAAGTTCGTTTCTGAGCGGATAATCCTTCATCTCGTCCACTTTTATGCCCACCAAGTCGTCCAGTAGCTTTTCGCCCAAATTAAAGGCTACGCGTTTGCCTAAGGCGCGCTCCAGGTCGTAGATACCGCAATTTAGCACGGCGCCGGCGAATTTGATTTTAAGCTCCGGAGCGCCCAACCGTTCCGCCAAGCCGTCGTTTGTGGAAATCGCGATAAGCTCCGAAGAGAAGTACGCGCCAGCACTGTCGCCGCTTATCACAACCTTATCCAAATCAAGGTTATATTTTTCGGTCGCGTCATAGACCGTGTTAAGCGCGCCGACAACCTGCACAATCAGCTGCGGCAATCTGTATTTCGGGCAAAAGCCGTAGTTGACATTCACCACGAAAAAGCCTTGATTGGCAAGCCACAGCGCATGAGCCGTCCTAAACTCCTTATCTCCCGCGACAAAGCCGCCCCCGTGTATGTATATGAACACCGGATATTTTGCGCCGTCCTCTTTAGGCTTATAATAAACGTTAAGGCAGCATTCTTCCGGCAGGGACGCGTCGTAGCAAATATCCTTTTCCACAATGATACCGTCCGCGTTCAAACGCTTTTTTGGGTTCTGCATGGGACGGTAAACGACGTCCACGATGTCGAACAGTTTTTTTACAAACCAAGTAGAATATTTTGACATATGTTTTTCTCCCTTTATTTAAGCCGTCGCCGACCTTTTGTTTTTATTTCTTAGCGGTGCCGTCCGCTCACTTAACTCTTACGTACTTAGTTTCTCCGCTTGTCGGGTCGTCCGTGTAGACGGAAAGTGCGGTATCCTTATTAACTCCCGTGCGTTTAAGCGCGCGCATAAAAAGTTTAACGGGATTTAAATATCGGCGGCTTATATGTTCGGCGCTTGAGCAGATTATTATTTCTCCGGCGCCTAATTCCATCGCAATCGGCACGGTCTTGCGTGCGTTTCCCGCCGTGGTGACGGCTTCGGTTTCCGTAATCAAAACCTCCGGCGGCACGCCTTTTTCCGTCAAAAGCCCGAATAAAACTTCGGCTTCCGTCAAAGGCACGCTGCGCTCCGTAGCGCCTCCGGAAAGTATAATTTTATCCGGCGAAAGCTCACGGTAAAGGCTTGCGGCAAGCTCAGCACGCTTTAACATTAGCGCGGAGGGTTTTCCGTCCGGCAACAGTTTATTTCCTAAAATTATCGCTACTTTCATATTTTTTGCCGTAGCCGTTCCGCTTCCGCCGGTTTTATTTTGCGCCGTCCTTTCGGGCGAACAAAATTTCAACCCGCCTTACGGCTTTGCGGATTTAGATTATTTCTATTTAGGTTGCTTCGCCGCGCCGATATCCACCGAATCCATTTGGGCTATTCACGTTTAGGCTATCCCAATTTAGGTTACTCCGCCGCGCCGGTATCCGTATCTTCCGTTTCCGAAGCGTCATTTTCGGCGACTTCCGTTTCGGGAGTATTTTCACCTTCCGACAAAGCCTCTCCGTCCTCGGCGGGTTCGGTTTCGGTGCCGTCGGCTTCCGACTGATTTCCGTTCGCCGCCGCTTTTCTTTCGTTGATTTCCGCTACCATGGCGGCATAAGTTTTTTCGTCAAGCTTGACCTTGCGCTTGTATATCAAGCCGGAAATCAGCACAAGCCCCAACGAAATAAAGCACATGCACGCGCGCATGGCAAGCTTTGCGGAATCCGGCACGCTGGCTATTACCTCGGCAATCCGCGCGTCCCGCACGGCTTCGCTTATCGCGCCCAAATTGGCAGAGCGTTCCGCCTCCGATATGCCATTAGTAAACACGGTTACGCCTATCGCAAGATACACGAGCATGATAACCAACTGTTGCAGCGCGCTACCCATCTTAGCCATGAACGGACGCACGGAATAGATGATACCCTCGTCGCGGGAACCCGTTTTCCACTCGTTGTATTCGACGGTGTTGGCGGTGCTTATGGTAAGAACCATATAATAAAGCGTGTGTCCCAAGCTGAAGAATATCGCCGTTACGGCAAGCACGTAGAAGTTCATAGTCCACGCAATACCGGTTAAAAAGAAGGCTATATAGCCGACTATTGCCAGCATCATTGCGAACGCGGTAATTTGTTGTCTGGTAAATTTGGCGGCAATCATGGGAAAAAGTAGCTGTGCCACAACCCCCACCGCGCCCGATATTATGCCGAAAATCACGGCAAGCGTACCGTTATAGCCGAATTCAAAGTATATATACATCGACAGCATGCCGCCGATAACGGTATTGCCGACGTTGTATAAAAGGAAGATAAGCGCCGTCCAAAGCAGTTGGTCGTTCTTGAAAAGAATTTTAATCATGCGCTTTACGCCTATCTTTTCGTTGTTTGAACTGTCCGTTATGCTTTTTTCTTTAACTCCGAAGAAGGTAAGCGCGGTACTTGCCAAAAATGCGATGCTGATAATGACGGCGATCACGGCGTAAGCGGTTACCGCGTTTCCGCCTATCGCCAGATTGCCCACCGTGAACATGGGTATGATGAGTCCGGCAATCGCGCCGCCCCCGCCGGCGAAGAAAATAGCAAGCGACGTAATAGAATTTCTCTGTTTGGCGTTGCTTGTGAGCGCGGGAAGCATGGACCAATAGGCAATGTCGTTCATGGTGTAGGTTATATCCCACAAGAGGTACATGAACCCGAAGAAGATTATATACGCCCACCCGGACAGCGGCACCACGAAGATGAGTACCAGCACGACGGCGTTTGTCAACGCGCCTATTGCCAGCCACGGTTTAAATTTGCCCAACCGTCCGCGCGTATTTTCGATTATTCCGCCCATGATAGGGTCGTTGAACCCGTCCCAAATGCGGCAGGCGACGATTATTATACTGAGTACGGCAAACTGCGCGTCCGTAATCGACTTAGTAAAAAGTATAAAGGTTAAAATCGAACCGCTGAAAAGCGCGTACGCCATATCGCGCCCGACGCCGCCGAAGCAATAGCTCCATTTACTCCTCGGACTTAGAGTATCGGCAAACGGTATACCCGCCTCTTTATTTTTCGCACTAATGCTCATATAATTCCCCTAATATATTTTTTGGGTATTGCCAATCCACGGCGACGACTTGCCTGCTAAAAAAATATTTTGTCGCCGCAAATTGTCCATCCGTTATCTTTCGCCGCCCGCCCAAACGGAGTTGCCGTAAAAAAGCGTTTGATTACCGTTTAGCGTAAAGCCCCGTCAATCAAAGGAACACAGACTTCAAACCGCGAACGATTTTATCCGCCTCACTTTAGCGTAAAGCCCCGTCAACAAGGAACACAGACTTCAAACCGCGAACGATTTTATCCGCCTCACCTTAGCGTAAAGCCCCGTCAATCAAAGGAATACCCGCCGCCGAAGCTTCTTTGAATAAGAAAGCCGCACCGCCGCGCGCCGCATCTTAGTTTTTGCGGACTGCACTGCGGCGCGGCACCGCGCCTAAATTTTAGCTTCTTTTTCTTTTATTTTTGCCTCAATGCTTTCGGTAACATCCGCCATTGAACCGGTATTCTCCCAAAGAATATCGGCTTTTTTCTTCCATGCATCGAATTTGTCGGGATTTTGAGGAAATTTTTTATAATGTGATTTAAGCTTGCCCGCGTACATAATGCCGCGCAAAAGGTTTTTCACGGACGCCATGCTTATCTTACCGGTAAGCACTCCTCCCAACACCTTAAACACCAATCCGATAATCTCGTCAAGCGGCATTTCCGCATTGAAGCGGCGGTTCATACGCGTCAATGCCTTCGTCGTAAAAACTATGTCCTTTTTAAATTCGTATTCCATCTCGTCGGCGGTACACTCCACCGCGTTTATGAGAGTGGCCATTATGTACGCAAAATCGGCGGCTTGCGTCGAGTTGTATTTTACATTGATATTCCAAAGCGCGCTTTCCGTCGGATATGCGCCGTTCTTCATGGCTACACCCGCGACCTCCGCCGCTATGCGGCAGCCTACCCAGCCAGAGGTAATGCCTTCTCCCGTATACGATTTAGTCATACACGCGGCGTCGCCCAAGCAAACAAACCCGTCCGCGACAAGCGAATACGGTGCGCGGCGGTACGGCGTAACTCCGCGTTCGGTGCGTATAAATTCGTGTTCCGGGAATTTCACCGCGGCGGCAAATCTTTCGAAGCAGGTTTCCGCATACTCGTAGGAGAGGTTGGCGCCCGTACCTAAAACGATGGTATCCGGCGTCTCCGACGGAGCCATCCACCCCTTGTAATAAGCCCAATGCTCTGCGCGCACCACTTTGTCGCGTTCGGGATTTTTAAGCCTGACGTAGCGTAAGACCACGTAAAATTTATCACGCGGACTTACCTCGAAGTCCTCAACCTTGACGCCCTTTTTCAGCTTGCGGCGCGCCACCGCGGGTATGCCGGAGCAATCCGCCACAAGACGTGCGCCGATTTTAACGACCTCTCCGTCTATCAGCACTTCGGCGCCGTTTATCCTGCCGTCGTCGCCGTAGATGAAATTTTGAAATGCCGCTTCATATAAAAATTCCACGCCGGAATCCTTAGCCCATTTGCGCATACGCCGCAAAAACGGCGGCAATAATGCGACCGTAAACGGATAATCCGCACGCTTTACGTACTTGCTGGACGGCGAATAATAGGTGCCGTAATCAAATTCCGTCACGTAATCCTCATCTCCCGGCTTCGGTTCGGGTACGCCGTAGGAGGCAAAACGCTCCTTATCCGTATGGAAAATATTCAGCCTATTGCCGAGTTTTTCCTCCGTCGCGGCGTCTATAACCAATACCTTATAGCCCTGTTCCGCCATGTTACGCGCGAAGTAAATACCCGCGGTACCGCTGCCTACGACTAATACGTCATACTTTGAATTCATAATTTTCCTCCTAAAACATATAAATACGGAAATGCGCTCCCTTATCTTAATAAAACGCAAATCCGTCTTGTTTTTTTATTGTAATGCGGTTTTAAGCGCCGCCCGCTTAGGCTTTCAACCCTCCGATAAGGCTGTACAGCTCTCCCGGATACCCGGCGTCCTTCAATCGCAAAATTATTTCCGCGCTTCGCTTACCGCCTAAGCAAATCACCGCGACGGGTATGTCCTTAGAAAAGGTTTCCGCACGTGAAATAATTTCCCTCTCCGTCATGAATTCCGCGTCCGGAAAATCCTTTAAGGTGCGCGCACGCGTTTCCGTATCAATTATGCGGAATTTCTCTCCGGCGGCAATCCGCGCTTTAAGCTCCGTCAAGCTTATGCCGTATTCAAGAGCTTCTCTTTTATTAATTCCGCAAAATTCCCCGTAATCGGGAAGCTCCGTCACCGTAGGATTTTCACCGCACAGCGGACACGCCTTGTTTTTATTTATTTCGAATTCGCGGAAGGTCATCTGCCACGCATCCAAAACCAACAGCCGCCCGATAAGCGGCTTGCCGCCACCCGTTATAAGCTTTACCGCTTCCGTCGCCTGTACCGTGCCTATAATGCCGGTAAGCGCCCCTAGCACGCCCGCGTCGGCGCAAGACGGTGCATGCTCCGGCGGAGGAGGAGAGGGATAAAGGCAACGATAACACGCGCCCTGCCGCGCGTAAAACACCGACGCTTGCCCCTCCGTGCGGAACACCGCGCCGTATACGTCCGGCTTTCCCAGCATAGCACACACGTCGTTTATAAGATAGCGCGTAGGGAAATTATCCGTACCGTCGCAAACTAAATCATAAGCGCCGATTATCTCAAGCGCGTTCTCCCGGTCAAGCAAAACATTATGCTGAACCACGTTGACGAAAGGGTTAATATCAAAAATCCGCGCTTTCGCCGCCGCGGTCTTGAACCTTCCTATGTCACCCGTGCCGTGGATTATCTGCCGCTGCAAATTGGAAGCGTCCACGCTGTCACAGTCTAAAATTCCCAACGTCCCCACGCCCGCCGCCGCCAAATACATGGCTATCGGCGCACCTAAGCCGCCCGCACCTGCCACCAGTACGCGCGCCGCTTTTAACCGCTTCTGCCCTTCCAAGCCTATCTCCGGCAACAGCAAATGTCTGCCGTACCTTGCAAGCTCCGACGGGGTAAGCGATACCTTTCTATCGTCGGGAATAATACTCATTTAATACCCTCTCCGCCCCGATTGCGGACAACCGCAACCAAGCTTTCCGTACACACGCTTTCGCTAGACGCTCGCCCCTTACTATTTACACGCCGCAACCCAAATTACGCCCGCCCGCCGCGCCCCTAAAACGGGTCACACAGACTTCTAACAATTTCTTAACAAGCTTACACCTATTTCCAAAATGAGTCCCCATATGTTCCCTTTTAGTTCCCCGCGCATATCTTATATATAAGTATCACCTTTAATTTAATTTATGTCAAGAAGAAAATTAAAAAAGAACTCATTTTTTTCCGCCAGTGCCGGGAAAACAATTGATTTTTTTGTGTAGGTATTATAAGATGTATCGGGAATTAGGTATAAACCGCACCTCCCGCAAGGAAAGTCTGCATGAAGCGCCGTAAAAATAAAAAACTCCTAGTCGTAGCAATAATAATATCCGCGGTGCTTTTGGTTGTCGCCGGTTCCTTGACGGCATATAGATTTCTGTTTATACCGTCCGATATAAGCGATGGTTTCAACACGGATAACCGGTTCGGTGTCGACAAATTCGACGACTACGCCGCCCTACTTTTTAAAAAAGACGGAGAGATTATGCCGTTGCGTTTGAAAAGCCCGCAAAACCTTGAAGACGGCGCCGTTTATCCTTTAGTGATATACTTGCACGGCGACGGCGGACAAGGCAAGGATAATTTCCGCCAACTTAATTCCGCCTTGATAAACGGTATCGCTAACAATACCTCCGATTGCTACGTGCTTTTACCGCAAGCCGCTCCCGGCAGCCGTTGGGACGACTACGGCAAAATAGATTATTCATACATGCTAAACGCTTGCTTTAACGCCATTATTGAGCAGTATCCGATAGACCTAAGCCGCATATACATAACCGGTTTTTCCATGGGCGGTTGGGGTGTGTCGCACCAAATTATGCTGAATTACGGCAGGTTTGCCGCGGCAATAATAGTGAGCGGAGGAAACGACGATACACATCTTGAGAATTGGCTTGACCTCCCCCTATGGATAGCGCACGGCTCAAACGACAAGGTAGTCCCGACGCATTACGGCAAAGACCTCTATAACGCAATCACGGCGCTCGGAGGTTCAAAAGCGTACTACACGGAATATTCCGGCAATGGACACAACATCGACAGTCTTTTCTATTCCGACGCCGCCGTTTGGAACTGGCTGTTTGAGCAACAAAAACCTTTATAATTGCGTTATTTTTTTGCTCATAAATTCTCCCGAATGTCAAAGTAGCGCAAAATCTCTTTGAATTTGTATTGTGCGGAAAGACACGTTTCGAGAAGAAATCCCTGCGTCTTATCCAATTCCTTCAAACCGCGGTAATAGAACGAACGATGAAATTCATCAATTATAAGCGGAACTACGTCATTTGCAAGGCATTCCTTGAACATTACCAGTCTACCCACGCGCCCATTGCCGTCTTGAAACGGGTGGATACACTCAAACTCCTTGTGAAATTCAATAATGTCGATTATCGTCTTGTTTTCTATTGCCTTATACCTTTGAAGAAGCGCAGAGATTCTTTGCGCGACTTCTTGAGGCGGACAAGTTTTCTCTCCGCCGACTTCATTGAGTTTTAGCTTGTAGCCGCTTTACAAGATAACCCGTTCGACGGAATAACCGCTAAAACCACTACGACGTTACGCAAGGCTTTCGATTTGGCACGGGCAAACACCCGACTACGGCTCTTTACACGCGGTTTTATTTTAGTCGTTTACCACGTCTATTTGCAGCGACCGCATTACCTCAAGCGCGGCGAGGTGTTTTTGCGGAGTTACGCCCGCACAGCAAGACGCGTCCGCCCTTATCGCGGAATTCGGGAACATTGTTCGCAAAATAACCGCATTGGCAATTATGCAAATATCCGTGCAAAGACCGCATATTTCCAAATCGTCGCCGTCCCTTATGTCGGTATTTTTCCACTCGAACGTCCCAAATGCGTCCTTTAAAATAATTTTTTTGTTGCCCTTGCGGGTGGCAAGCGTATCAATCGCCGAGGGTAAGCTGTGACCCGTCGTACCTCTTATGCAATGCGGAACGGGTAACCCTTTCCCCTCCGCCGTATCAAGATAATCCGCGCCGTGCGTGTCCAACGTAAAAATAATGCCATCTCCCTTAAACGACCTTATTTTCTCCGCCACATTAGGCACAATTGTCACCGCTTCCGGCGTCCCTAGCGCGCCGTCGATGAAATCGTTTTGCATGTCTATGACGATTAAAAATTTACTCATCACTTACCCCCTTACGCCCTTCAGCGCACAAATAATTTATTAAAATTTTTCTCCGGACTTGCCCCATTGCCCAGTTTCAAGTTTTTTTCAAACCTTATCTCCGTCGGCTCGTGTAGCGCAGACACAAAAGGACTTGCCCCTATTAATCTCAATTATTTCGGCTTTAAGCCCTATTTTTACGACGGCGGCGACAAGCTCGTCGGGCGCATATTTTGCGAACCCATAACGCGTATAGCTTAGTTTATCAAGCCACTCCTTTGTGTAAACAACGTTTATAAACTTACCGCCGTCGGAGAGCTTGTCTTTTATCGCCGCAAGCCCCTCTTCGAGATTTTGCCAAAAGTAAACCGTATTCACGGTATAAACGAAGTCGAATTGCCCATCAAATACGATATTGTCCGCCGAACCCTTGGCAAGCGTCAGTTTGCCGTTTTCAACGGCTTTTCTGTTACGCTTTGCGGCAAGATCAACCATATCATCGGAGATGTCTATTCCAAATAAATCCGCATCCGTAGCCCTTGAAAGGCGTTTCAGTAGCGCGCCGTTCCCGAAACCGACATCAAGTATTCTTCCGTTTTGCGGCGCACTGGCAACAACCGACCTGTACATTTCCTTATTCATGCGATTCATAATGAACGCGGCAATTTTGCCCCCTACGCCCGTTGGATTTCCAAACTGCCTTGCCCAATACTTTTTAACGTTACCCATTGCCCCGCTCCTTTTTCTGCGTGAACAGAAATACCGCTTTGCCACTTGATTGGTAGCGACCGCTCCAACTATTTGCCCCTTGTTTGGCGGTTACCGCATTCCCTATTTGCCGCGACCGTACCCACTGTTTGCCACTTGATTGCGGCTACCGCATTCCCTATTTGCGGCGACCGCGCTCCCTATGTGAATATACTATCACGGAAATATGGAAAAAGCAAATTTTGATGTCATTTTTTTTGTGTTTTGTTTTGCGGGCTATATTTCGCGTGTTTTCTTAAAAGCGGAGTTCGTTTTATGCGACACTTTATTCTACAATCTACACAGTGCGACAGTTTTTTATCAAAGCCTTATAAATCGTTTGACAAACAGCGTCCGCGCTGTTAAGATGTATAAAACATAACCCCTCTTAGGAGAACGAACACATGTTGAATGTTTTCTCTCTAGCCTTAATTCTTAGCATTTTATTGCTTACCGCGCTTATATGCGGGAGTAATGCTTGGCAATTGCAAAAGGGTTAAGTCGGAAAAACAAAACAAACCGATTGAAAAAAGCCCCGTTGCGGTTGCAGCGGGGCTTTTAAAATTTAAAACGGTGCGCGGTAAAAGAATTTTTATCGGTACCGGTAACAAATAACTAAAGTATGGCACAAACAGCTTAAAACGGTGCGCGGTAGAAGAATTTTTATCGGCAACGGCGGAGATAATCTAATATGAATACGGACTTTGTGAAAATTTTTGACACTACCCTGCGCGACGGAGAACAATCTCCCGGTTGCAGTATGACGCTTCACGAGAAGTTGGACATCGCGGAAGCGTTGGAGCGCTTGCGCATCGACGTAATCGAAGCGGGCTTTCCCGCCGCCTCTCCCGGCGACTTCCGCGCCGTTTCGGAGATAGCCGCGTTAGTCAAAACCTCCGTTGTCGCGGGCTTGTCGCGCTTGGTAAAGAACGACATAGACGCCACCTATGGCGCGCTTAAAAACGCCGTATCGCCGCGCCTGCACCTATTTATAGCCACCTCCCCGGTGCATCTTAAATACAAGCTGCGCATGACGGAGGAACAGGTGTTAACTGCAATCCGCGAAAATCTTGCCTATGCGCGCACCATGTTTTCGGATATAGAGTTTTCCTTTGAGGACGCCACGCGCACGCCTCTGCCTTTCCTCACGCTTGCGACGGAAACCGCTATAGCCGGCGGAGCGTCCACCATAAACCTGCCGGATACCGTCGGCTACTGCATGCCGCAGGAAATCACGGAAATGTTCTCCCACGTAATCGCAAACGCAAAGGGCGCCGACAAGGTAACCTTTTCCGCGCACGTCCACGACGATTTAGGAATGGCGGTTGCAAACTCCTTAGCGGCGGTGAAAGCTGGCGCGCGGCAGGTGGAGGGTACCATAAACGGTATCGGCGAACGTGCCGGAAACGCGGCATTAGAAGAGGTTATAATGGCTATAAGAACACGTAAAGAGTTCTTCGGCGCGTACACCGGAATCAACACTAAGGAGCTTTACAATGCGTCTAAGTTGGTTTCGGCAATCACCGGCATACGTATTCCGCCTAACAAGGCTATTATCGGCGCCAACGCCTTTGTTCACGCTTCGGGCATTCATCAGCACGGAATACTGGCGGAGAGAAGCACCTATGAGATTATGAATCCCGAAGACATCGGTCTTGCGCAAACTAAGCTTCAACTGGGTAAGCACAGCGGCAAGCACGCCTTCAGAGAGGTTTTGGAGGAGATGGGTTACAGCTTTGAGGACGCGCAGCTTGCGGTGTACTTCCAAAACTTCAAGGAACTTGCGGATAAGAAAAAAACCGTTTCTAGAAAGGACATAGAGGCGTTGCTGTTACAGGCGGGCAGACGCCGCTCCGAACGCGTATACGCGCTTGAGGGCTTCGACATAAATTCCTACAAGGGAGGGGCGTCGGCGGATATTACCTTGATGAGCGAAGGAAAAACCATATCCGAAAAGATGAGCGGCGACGGTCCGGTGGACGCGGCGTTCCTTGCGGTAAACTCTATTACCGGATATGATTTCGCGCTTGTCGACTACGCGGTACACGCCGTTTCGGAGGGCAAGGACGCTTTGGGCGAAGCCGTCGTCAAGCTCAGCTTAAACGGCAATACCCGCACCGGAAAGGGACACTCTACGGACGTTTTGGAAGCCTCTATAAAGGCGTACATCAACGCCGCAAACAAAATAATCAGCGAACAAAAGGGGAATTCATAGGGTGTACCTTAACGGTTTTGATGAAATTTTAAATTCACCGGGTGTGGACAATTCATCAAATCTGCCTTGAACAGTTACCCTAACATAAAAAAATATGCCTCTGAACATACAAAAAATCGAACTCTACGACACAACTCTACGCGACGGAGCCGGCGCGGAGGGTATTTCATTTTCCGCAGCGGATAAGCTTGCCATCCTACAAATACTGTCGGAACTGGGAATAGACATGATTGAGGGCGGAATTCCGTCCTCCAACCCTAAGGACGCGGAGTTTTTCATTAAGGCGGCGGCAACCGGTTACGGTACGCGGCTGACGGCTTTTTCCTCCACCAAAAAATACGGCTCCGCGCCGGAAAACGACTCCTCTCTTTCCGGACTTTTAGACGCGAAAACGGAAACCGTTTGCATTTTCGGCAAGTGCGGCGCCGAACACGCCCGCGCAGTTCTCAACATAAGCGGAGAGGAAAACCTATCCATAATAGGCGACAGCGTACGCTTTTTAAAGGCACACGGAAAATCCGTCATCTTTGACGCGGAGCATTTCTTCGACGCATTTCGCATTGATAAAAAATACGCGCTTGCCGCGTTGAAGGCGGCGGCGGTTCAAGGCGCCGAACGTCTTGTTCTATGCGACACCAACGGCGGAAGCTTCCCGGAGGACATAGCGCGGGCAACCGCCGCCGCCGTTAAAGCCTTTCCCGATAAGATAATCGGCATACACTGCCACGACGATACGGGGCTTGCCGTAGCCAACTCCATAGCCGCCGTACAAGCCGGTGCGCGCCACGTTCAAGGAACCCTTATAGGCTTCGGTGAACGGTGCGGAAACGCTAATCTGGCGGTTATCGCGGCAAATTTACAGCTTAAATTGGGCTTTGCGTTAAATATAAAGCTAACTGCCCTCACGTGGAGCGCGCGGCGCATAGCCGAAATAGCCAACATTCCGCTTGCGGGCGACATGCCCTACGTGGGACGCGCGGCTTTTTCGCACAAGGCGGGTATGCACAGCGACGGCGTACTTAAAAGCCCGTTCTCCTTTGAGCATGTACCGCCGGAAACCGTTGGCAACGACAGACGTATTTTGCTCTCCGAAATCTCCGGACGCGCGGCGGTCGCGGAAAAGCTCAATGCTCTTTTGCCGGGCATAAAAAAGGATAGCCCGGTTGCGGCGGCGGTACTGGCGGCGGTAAAAACAGCCGAAAATGCCGGCTATCAGTTCGAGGGCGCGGAAGCAAGCTTTCTTTTGCTGGCGGCAAGCGTTGCCGAAAACCGTGAACGCGTGATACGCGTGGTAGCCGCCGACGTCGACACTGATTTAAACGAGCGCATGTCGCGCGCAAAGCTAGTGCTGGAAGCACGCGGTGCAGCAGCCGCCGGCAGTGCGGACGGCAACGGTCCCGTTAACGCGTTGGACACCGCCCTGCGCTCCGCTCTCGGCGGCATCGTACCCGAAATAAACTCCGTAAGCCTGACCGACTACAAGGTAAGGGTTATCGACTCCGGTTCCGCCACGGCGGCGTTCGTTCGGGTTCTCATAACCTCCTCCGACGGCGACGACACGTGGAGTACTATAGGCGTATCAACCGACATCATAGAGGCAAGCAAAATAGCCCTTTTGGACTCCTTTGAATACTTCCTTCTCCAAACAGAAAGAAAAAATAAAATAAAATGAACCGCTTTATCTAAGGCGGAACCGAAAAACCTCGGAGGCACCTAAATGTCAATGACAATAACTCAAAAAATCATAGCCGCTCACGCCGGAGTGAATGCGGTTAAGCCCGGCGAACTCTTATCCGTCCGCGTAGATTTGGTGCTTGCAAACGACGTAACCGCGCCCGTTTCCATAAACGAATTGCGGAAAGCCGGCTTAAGCGGCGTATTTGACAAGGATAAAATTGCGCTTGTGTTGGACCACTTCACCCCGAACAAGGACATAAAGTCCGCCGCGAACTCAAAATACGTGCGCGAATTCGCTTGTGAAAACTGTATAACACACTTCTACGAGGGCGGAGAAGCCGGCGTGGAACACGCGCTTCTTCCGGAAAAGGGTCTTGCCGCGCCCGGAGAAATCATAATCGGCGCGGACTCCCACACATGTACTTACGGCGCTTTAGGGGCGTTTTCCACCGGCATGGGCAGCACCGACATAGCCTACGCAACGGTTACCGGCAAGACGTGGTTAAAGGTTCCCGAAGCCGTCAAGGTTACGCTCAAGGGCAAGAGGCTCCCGCGCTTTGTAACCGGCAAGGACGTCATGCTGACGCTTATAAAAATTTTAAGCGTGGACGGCGCGCTCTACAAGTCATTGGAATTCTCCGGCGACATAGCCGCGCTTTCTGTAGACGACCGCTTCACCGTCGCGAATATGGCAATCGAATGCGGCGCCAAAAACGCCGTTTTTCCGACGGACAAAATCACGCTTGCATACCTTAACGGACGACGCGTCGCACGCGGTTTTACAGTGTACGAACCGGACGACGACGCGGTATACGCCCGTGAAATCACAATCGACCTCAAGAGTCTTGAGCCTATCGTGGCGTTTCCCCACCTCCCGGACAACGGAAAAACCTTTTCGGAGTTCGGCAACGTCAAAATCGACCAAGTGGTGATAGGGAGCTGTACCAACGGGCGCATTTCCGACATGCGGCAGGCGGCGGAAATACTTAAAGACCGCAAGGTAGCAAAGGGCGTGCGTGCAATCATAATACCCGCCACGCCGGAGGTTTACAAGCAATGCTTATCCGAGGGGCTTATGCAGATTTTCGCAGACGCCGGGTGCATCATAAGCGCGCCCACCTGCGGACCCTGCTTAGGCGGTCACATGGGCATACTGGCAGCCGGCGAACGCGCCGTATCAACCACAAACCGCAACTTCGTGGGCAGAATGGGCGACCCGGCTTCGGAGGTATATCTTGCATCGCCTTACGTAGCCGCGGCAAGCGCGGTCACCGGCAAAATCTCTCACCCGTCCGAGCTGTTAAAATAATGGGGCAATTCACGGTGACAAAATATTTTATTGGCAGGCAAGCCGTCACCACAAATTGTACAACCCAAATTAAGGAGGACTTTTTTATGAACAAGGTATTTAAATACGGCGATAACGTGGACACCGACGTCATCATACCCGCGCGCTATCTCACCGCTTCCGACGACGCCACCCTAAAGGCACACTGCATGGAGGACATAGACGCGGATTTCTCCAAAACCGTTTCCGCCGGAGATTTTATCGTAGGCGGTCAAAACTTCGGCTGCGGAAGTTCACGCGAACACGCTCCGCTTGCCATAAAAGCCTCCGGAATAACCGCGGTAATTGCCAAATCCTTTGCGCGGATTTTCTTCAGAAACTCCATAAACATCGGCTTACCGCTGATTGAAAACGTACAACTAGCCGATGGGATTTCCGCCGGCGACGCGCTTACCGTCGATTTTGAAAACGGTTTGGTTAAAAACCTCACCACCGGAAAAACCTACGATATTCCCCCGGCGCCTCTGTTCCTGAAAAAAATAATCGCCGCCGGAGGCTTGCTCAACACCATAGACAAAAATAAAGGTTGATACCGGCGGTCGCGGCGCTTACATTGTTCCGCGCCGCCGTTTTAGCTTTTTAAGGTGGTGACAATTCACGGTGACAAAATATTTTCTTAGCCGGCAAGTCGTCAACGAGGATACACCCAAAATAAGGAGGGTCCAATCATGAATTATAAGATTGCAGTAGTGGAAGGGGACGGAGTAGGTCCCGAAATAGTAGCCGCCGCAAAGGATGTACTTGCCGCCGTAGGCAAACGCTTCAAGCACACCTTTACCTTTGCCGACGCACCCATGGGCGGTTGCGCCATCGACAAGTTCGGCGAACCCCTCCCGCAGTCCTCCGTCGATACCGCAAAAGCCAGCGACAGCGTACTGTTGGGCGCCGTGGGCGGTCCCAAATGGGACTACGCGCCGAAGCGCCCCGAAGAAGCGCTTCTAGGCATACGCAAGGCTTTGGGCTTGTTTGCCAACCTTCGCCCCGTCAAGCTGTATAAGGAGCTTGCAGACGCATCTCCCCTTGCCGAACGCGTTCGTGAAAACGGTATAGACTTCGTGATAGTGCGTGAGCTTACCGGAGGCATTTACTTCGGCGAAAAGGGTTACCGTAACGGCGCGTACGGCAGAGAAGCCTACGACGTGGAAGCCTACGGCGAAATCGAAATAGAAAGAATTGCGCGCACGGCTTTTGAACTTGCGGAAAAACGCAACAAGCGCCTGCTCTCCGTCGACAAGGCAAACGTCCTGTTGTCCTCAAAGCTTTGGCGCAAGGTGGTTCACGACGTCGCGGAGGATTATCCTACGGTGGTCTTAGACGACATGTACGTGGACAACGCCGCAATGCAGCTTATCCGCCGTCCCTCCGACTTCGACGTGGTACTCACCTCAAACATGTTCGGCGACATTCTCTCCGACCTAGCGTCCGCCCTCGTGGGTAGTATCGGGCTTATGCCCTCCGCCAGCTTCGGCGTCGCCAACCCCGCCCTGTTTGAGCCGATTCACGGTTCCGCCCCCGACATTGCCGGCACCGGCACGGTTAATCCCGTCGCCACAATAATGTCCGCCGCTATGATGCTCCGCCTCTCCTTCAACCTGAACGCCGAAGCCGCCGCCGTGGAAAACGCCGTCGCAAAAGCCATTTCCGATGGTTGCCGCACAAAGGACGTCGCCGGAAAAACCCATACTCCCCTGTCAACCGAACAAATGACCCGCGAAATAATCGCACGGATTTAACATTCTACAACTTGATAAGTTAAAATAGATAATAATCCATACACAAAGCCTTTCCTCTTTTGATAAATAGGAAAGGCTTTGTGTGTTTTGGACGACACCATTTATATTAATCGCAATGGCACCTACCGCCTAATATTTTATAATTTCAACTAGGTTCACGAAATAGAACATTTACCGTATTTCTTACCTACTGCGCCATCAGAAACTTTAAATATGTCGTCACCAATAAGCAAATAATAAGGGTTTGAAAAAGAATTTACATAACTAGCCCAAGAAGTAATCGCCTTATCTGAAATGCCGCATCTAGTTAAAGTACCATTATCAAGAGAACCGACTATGACTCCCACCGACGGGCTTTTTTCCAAACTAGTAAGCATAAAATACACACCGTCGATAAAACAATGATAAATCTCACTTTTATAACACCACCCTATAATTCCCCCTGCCGAGCGTGATTGTTCCGTAGAATAATGTGTAATTGTACCACCTTTAATAGTACACTCTTCAATTTTTGCGCCTTCAAGCAAACGCCCTACAAAACCACCCGTATCACCGTTTCTTCCGATGTTTATATTCATTATTTTGCAATTCGAAATAAGTCCGCCATTACTTGCTCCTACAATTCCTCCGATAGCTGATCGCGACCTCATAACATCTATATCGGCACTTTCAACCGTTACATTGGATATCTCTCCTTGGTTTGTTCCGGAAGCTATTCCCGCATAAATATTACCGTCCCCGCTGTGCTGTGACCCAACATTAATAGTACAACCCACAAAATGAGCGTTTTTCAACGTTCCGCTATTCCGTGCAAATAAGCCTAAATAAATGTCTTTGTCGATAGCTTTTCCCGAGCGTACAATATTAAAGTTCTTTATTCCATGATCAGCCCCGTCAAAAACGCCCCTGAAATCAATATCAATTATAGCCGTTTCAAACGCTTGTCCGTTGTAATCGATATCTTTCATTAAGATATAACTTTTATCCGGCATAAGAGCAATCGCCGTCATTTGTGCAATGCCCCCTATTTGATAAGGTGACGAGGGTGTTCCGCTTCCCTTTCCAAACAGTTCCGACGGGTTAAAATCAAATGCTGATAGTTTATCTACTCTAGATTTAAGTTCGGGTTCGTAGTCATCACTTAAATAATCATCTTCTGTTATTTCAAATACATCATAATACGGCCTATCTGATGATGTTAATACAAAAAGTGAATTATTATCAGTAGGTACGGCTCGCCCTGTTTTTGTGTTGTATTTAAATTGTTGATAGACCGACGCATCAACAAATAGAGCAATCGCGTATTTTCCTTCCGGGAAGTTGCTTAAATCATAAGTAATATTATATCCCTTTGTCCAACCTTCCGTAATACTAGTTTCATGCGTCCATTCATGCTCGTATGATACTTCAATTTCAAATGTTGCTTTCGCTTGTATCCCTATGTCAACTCCTGCTCCAATTTCCATACCAACTCTAATTGCCCCGCCCAAACGATTGGAATAACCATCCGTTTGGGTAGTCTGATAAAGCTTGTCCTCGCTTATAGAAATAGTACATCCTTTTGAATTGACAATAGGCGAAACAATGCCGAGCAACCCTTGCTTAATTTTGCCTATTCTATATGTAAGCACATATTCCCCGTTTCCCAAAAACGTAAGTCCGGCTAAATTCTTCAAGGGTTCCGCTTTATAATTTTTATCCATATACTCCTGTATAGTAGTCGGCTTTGGAGTCATATCGGGATCTGTATCGGGATCCGTATCGGGCTTACAACTTGCCAAAAGGACAACCAAAAAAAGGCTGACCATCACACTTAATAGAAAACAAACTGCGCCCTTGCTTTTGTTCCATCTTTGTTCTTTTTGGGACATATTGAATCTTCACCGCCTTTCTTAAGGTGTAATCATTTTAACATAATTCGACAAAAAAAGCAATAATAAATTGTGCATAGAGTTTCCCCTCAATCTGCTATCAATTAAAATTTTTATTGTCTATAAAAAAATATTTTAAAACCCCCCTCAATTCGCTTTACTTTTAAATCTCAAGTGCTATAATGCGTACGTTTCTTAGATTTTAAACTCTTCGTTAGTCTATGAAATGTCCGGGAAATAGCGGCTCCAAAAGAAGCGGCGCGTCCGTCCGGACCACGGGAGGCGCGGAGGAACCGCGTAAGATAAAACTTAAAGTATGTCGACAAAGAAAAAGCGCTTCAGCCTTGGCATGAAGCCGGAAATGATCAACTGTTTAAAGGGTTACCAAAAGAAAAGCTTAATATCCGATTTGACGGCGGGCTTGCTCGTCGCAATTGTGGCGTTGCCGCTTTCCATTGCGTTCGGTATACAATCCGGTTCCACACTGCAAGCGGGGCTTATAACTGCCATCATCGGCGGCTTTTGTATATCCGCTTTCGGCGGCACACGCTTCTCAATAGGCGGACCCGCGGCGGCGTTCATCGTCATCACTGCGGGCTACATAAGCACTCCGGGAATCGGTCTTCCCGGCATGCTTATCATCGTGCTGATGTCCGGCGTACTCCTCATACTCATGGGGCTACTCAAGGTCGGACGGCTTTTGAAATACGTCCCCTTCCCGATTATTTTGGGCTTCACCGCCGGTATCGGCTTTGTTCTGTTGTTCGGGCAACTCAAGGACTTTTTGGGGCTTACACTCCCCAACGGAAACCCCGCCGATTTTATTCCCAAACTAAGCGAATACGGACGCAACATCGGCTCGGTTAACTTCTACTCCTTAGGCGTAGGCGCGGTTACCCTTGCCATAATATACGGTCTGCAAAAAATCAACAAGAAAATCCCCGGCGTAATAATCGCAATCGTCGCCATGACCGGTCTTACCGTCGCGGCGGGCGCAATCTTCGGCGACAAAATACATATATCCACAATCGGCTCCGCCTACGGCGACATCAAAACCGAATTCACCTTTATAAGCGCTTTCGATTTTTCCTCCGTGCAGTTCGGCTCCCTCATATTGCCGGCAATCGTTATTTCGCTCCTGTCCGCTTTGGAAGGCTTGATGTCCGCTACCGTCGCGGAGGGTATGACTAAAAAAGCCTACGACGCCAATATGGAGCTTGTGGGACACGGCTTGGCGAACATCGGTTCCGGTCTTTTGGGCGGCTTGCCCGTGACCGGAGTCATCGCACGCACCTCCGTCAACATCTTCAGCGGCGGCAAAACTCCCGTAGCCGGCATGTTCCACAGCGTGCTATTGCTCGTCATGTACTTCGCCCTTATGCCGGTCATGAAGTTTATTCCCTTCCCCGTCCTTGCGGCGGTCTTAATCAAGGTCGCAATCGGTATGAGCCGCTTCCCGCTTCTTGCCAAATTCGTCAAGTTCAGCAAACGCGACGCGGCTATAATCGCGGTGTCCTTCTTCCTCACGATATTCCTAAGCCTCATCTACGGCGTGCTTGTCGGGCTTGCGTTGGCGATTATCCTCAACATCAAAAATATGAAACGCGGCTTAAAGATAACCGTCGAAGAGGTTAAAGATGCCTTTGCGGCGGTAACCGAAGCCCTCGACGTCGAAGGTAACCCCGTGCCGGAGTTGCCCGGTGAGAAGTGCTTCCGCGTGTCCGGCGCGCTCTATTTCATCAGCGTCGTGAAGCTTATCGACTTCGTGAAAAAGCAATGTGCGGATACTCCCGAAATCGTCCTCGATATGTCGGAGGTACACAGCGTCGACGCCACCGCCCTTGAAAAGCTCATGAAATTTAAGGAGTTCTCCGAAGCCAACGAACTTAAAATCGAACTCGTTAACTTTAACCCCAAAGCCACCGCTCGCTACCGCACCGCTAAACGTAACCTCGCCCTCTCCGCAGAGTAATGCCTCTGTTCTTTTTGACACACGTCAAAAAGAACCAAAAAACGTGCAAGCGTGACGCTTGACCCTGATAACCCAAAAGCGCGGAATACGCAAGGTAACCCTTGTCGCATTCCGCGCTTTTAAATTTATTCAGTGTCAATCATCTTCTTCCCGTTCTTTGATTACTTTGCGCAGTTCACAATTTCGTACTAACTGCTACCCCAATGGGAGCGGGTTCCCCCAACTGTCACTTTGATATATGACGTTACCGCATCATCACTTTAATAAACTCGTGGTTTTCCACCCAATCCGGAGTAAGGGGCGGAATTGCGCCATATCATCACTTCAATAGGTGAGTGATTTTCCCCACGTGTAACCTTGAGCGGAGCGCGGCATGCCGCGCGCAGTCGAACCGAGCCTCTAAATTGCGAACGCAATTTACGCACTTATCGGAGTGTTAGCGGAGATAAGTGCAGAGAGGCGAGGGAAAGGTCCCCGGAATAGGTGCCTACCCTCTTACGCCACTTCTCCATGCAACGCGCATAAAGCATGGCCGCCGTCGGAATTTGCCGTCCAAACTGCGGGGGCTTCGCCGTAGACGTAAATGTATCTATTTTAAAGATATGGGATATTTCGACACGGAACCGTTTCGGTTATCGCCTCAACGCTTCCGGCTCAATATGACAGTTTGCGCGCAAGTTACGTTCACTCACACCTTGCCGTACCCCGCAAAGTCTAATATACACTCCACTCAATGTGACAACGCCGCCCGAATACAATGTGATGATACCCGAAAATCTGCCGAAAAATATACCTCATCTACTGTATACAGCTTGCAATGGAGCGGGAACTATGATATTATATCTATAATTATATGCTATCAATCTGCGCGATGGAAAACATCATCGCCCTATGTATGGTATATACTTATAATTAAGTGCTATCAATCCGTAAGTAGCGGATTGTGCATAAAATAACTTTCAAGGACGGATACAATGAAATATCAAGGTTTTAGTTTGACGTATGTTGCGGACGGGATTACAAAGACGGTTGCCGCAAGTGACAACACGGTTAAGGTTACGGCGGCACGCTCCGCGGACGGGTTTGAGTTGAAGTTGAACACATCAAAGCCCATATACATTAAGGAAATTGCCGCACTGTTCACACAAGATTTCAGCAAGGACACCGTGTTTTGGGCGAACGGCTTTCAGTCTTGGACGGACACGCGCGAATATGCTATTACGGACAAGATGCGCGACCGCGGCTTTTTGGCTAGAACTGCCCCCTCCTCCGGTCTATCCCGTAGCGGCGACTATGATTTTTCCAAATACAAAAAGAAGCGCGGTTGGGTCCACGCCGTTAGCTACGCGTACGTACGCAACGGCGATAACTACCGCGTAATCGGTTCTCTTAACGAAAACGCCGGTTATACATTCATTTATGCCGACATGAAAGCCGGAACCGTGCGCGTTGAGAAGGATTTTGAGGGCGTTTTAATTTCCGGCGAAAAGACGGCGGTTTCTCTGTACATAATCGACGGTGCCTACGAAAACGTATTCGACCGCTACTTCGACAAGCTCGGCGTCAAGCCCATGACGGATAAAGCCTTAAAGGGCTACACGTCGTGGTATAATCACTATCAGTCCATATCCGATAAAATTATACTAAACGACTTGACCGCCCTGACCGCCGCCACAAAGCAAATAAATACCTTTCAAATAGACGACGGCTACCAAACCGCCGTCGGTGATTGGCTCAGTATAAACGCCGAAAAGTTCCCCAACGGTATGAAACCCATGGCGGACGCGATAACGTCTTACGGTCTTAAACCGGGTATTTGGCTTGCTCCCTATGTCACTCAACAAAGCTCTAAGCTCATCAAGGAACACCCCGATTGGATTTTACGCTATGATGACGGCAAGGGTAAAATGTGCCGCTTAGGCGGTAACTGGGGCGGTTACTATGCCTTGGATTTTTATAATCCCGAAGTGCGCACTTACATAAAAAATGTGTTCAATACCGTTCTGAACATTTGGGGCTTTAAACTCGTTAAATTGGACTTCCTTTTCGGAGCGGCAATCATTCCCCAACACGGCAAAAGCCGCGCCGAGGTTATGCACGAGGCTATGGATTTTATACGCGAATGCGTCGGCGAAAACCAAATCCTCGGTTGCGGCGTTCCCCTCTTCCCCTGCTTCAACAAGGTGGAATATATGCGCATAGGCAGTGATATGGGGCTTTCGTGGAAGTCTAACTTCTATCAGAAACACCTCACCCACCGCGAAGACGTAAGCACCGTACATGCACTGCACAACAGCCTTACCCGACGCCACCTGAACGGACGCGCTTTCTTAAACGACCCCGATGTCTTTCTCCTCCGCGATTATCACCTGAACTTCTCCATGACCCAAAAGACCATCTTAGGTAAGGTGATAAAAATGACCGGCGGCGTGCTTTTTACCTCCGACGACGTGTCGCGCTATAGCCCCGAACAAAAAGAAGTGTTCGATTTTATCCTCTCCGACGAGAAATGGACGGTTAAAAACGTGACCTTTAAAAACGGCGTCTATACCGTCGATTACGCCGACGGCTCCGGCAAAGCCGATACCCTCCGCTTTAACGTCTTTACCGGCGAAATATTGTAAGGGGTGTAAATTAGTGTTCTTTCTTGCACGTGCAAGAAAGAACCAAAGAAACCGCAAGCTTGAAGCTTGACACTGATTACTTGAAAAACGCGGTTGACGCAGGATTATATCCTTAGCGTCAACCGCGTTTTTAAATTTATTCAGTGTTAATCCCCCTCTTATCGTATTTCATTTTCTTTATGTTTCGTTTTCGAAACCGCACTTTTCAATTTATTAAATGTTAAACTCCTAACTTATCGCCTTTCATTTTCTTTATGTCCCATTCCTAAACTGCATTCCCGTCTGCCTAAACAATTGAGGCAAGTACATCAAAATGCGTCAACATAACCCCTTATTCCGCAAGCACGGCTTTGCGCTTGACTAATTTTATAAATAAGCATTATAATATCTCTATACCTACTAAGTGTCGCTCAATCGGCACCGCCGTATAAAAGCATATGCGTTTTAGCTTTACGCTTCTGCGGCAAATAGGAACCCGGAGAACAATTATGATAGTAAAAAAATTGATTGAAATCGTCGCCGACCAACTCAACATCGACGCATCAACGCTTTCGGCGGAAACAAACATTATAAAAGACATCGGCGCCGATTCTTTGGATATCGTGGACATGCTGATGACCGTAGAGCGCATGTGGAAAATCACCGTTGACGACGAGGAAGTTCTTTCTTTAAAGACCATTCGCGACGTGGCGGATTGCATAGAGAAAAAAACTAAAAAGTAATTTCCTTCATTGCCATTTATGGGTGGATAATTCATAGTTAAGGAGCTTTCTTATGAGCGATTGTATTTTTTGCAGGATAATTGCGGGCGAAATTCCGTCCCCACGGTTGTATGAGGACGAAAAAATGATAGTCATTCGCGACATCAATCCGCAAGCCCCCATGCACTTGCTTCTAATACCCAAAGAACATTATCCCAACATCGCGGAAATGACGGCAAAGCAAGCGACAACCCTTGCAAGATGTTTGAGAACCTTTGCTAAGCTTGCCGACGGCTTCGGCTTGTCGGGCGGTTTCCGCATAATCAGCAATAAGGGCGCGGACGCTTGCCAAACCGTAAATCATCTGCACATACACATATTGGGCGGCGAAAAGCTTTCGGAAAACATGAACTGTTCCCCCGACCTACCCATATAAATAAATGCTGTTATCGGTAAAAAATGTCCCGACCTGCCCCTATAGAGGAATGCAACTATCGGTAAAGATAACTCGCCTCCGACATGCACAAAGTGCGGTTAGCGATAATACAAAATACCGCACTACCGACTTTTATCCGCCCGTCAACGGATTAGCGTGCTAAAAACATTAAGCCGGCATGACGGCTATTGACAATCCCCGACACTCATAAACCGGTTGACGGTTAACGCAGTAAGAAAATCTTAATTGCCGGCATGACGGCTATTGACAACTTAATTTTTGTTCGTGTACCTCAGTAGGATAGAGGGTTCGCCTCCTAAGTGAAACGCCGTTGGTTCGATTCCAATCACGAACGCCACCCCAAAAAAAGCCGCCGGAAAATCCGGCGGCTTTTTGTTTCTGTTAAATAAATTCCCCTATTTGCGATGAGGCGTGTTAAAAAAAACTCCTTGACACGACTTAGTAAGCGGCGTATTAGAACACCACTTTAACCTTGAAGGTGTATTTTTTGAAGGCGGGAAGCTTATAGGGTTGTTTAAGCACCGCCATGGCGGGGGCATCGCCGCCCACGCCGCGTTGTGCGCCGTCTAGATTAACGGTAAGCTCATCAAGGGTGGGTAGCTCATGCAGATGTTGCGCCTCAAACAGCATGGATTTGGTATACGGGTGGACGCTTATCTCCATCGGTTTATCCACGCATTCGAAGCGTAGGCGTCCGTTTCCCGACAACTCAAGGAAGCGTGTGTCCGTATGATTGCCGTTCTCTTGCGGATACAGATAGTCGTGTAAAAATTCCGCCGGTGCACCCTCGTACAGCGCCAAATCAGCCGATGCTTTGCGGTCGCAATAATTTTCATGTTTACCGCGTCCTAAAAATCTCATACGGTCGTATCCGGATTTCAGCGTAGCGGTGAAGCCGTAGCGCGGCAAGCCAAAGAAAAGCGGCGTCACGGACAACTCCGCGACCAATCCGCCCTCCGTGAAAAAGTATTTTGAAACCATGGACACCGTGTGCCGTGCCTTCCACTTTATGACTAAAACGCCCTTCTCCGCGGAAACCGACGCGGGCTTCATGGTGTCCTCCGTCTTCTTATAATACAACTCACCTAAAAATCCGTGCAGAAACGCCGGCAGGTTTTTATTTGATTCGTTATTGGTTGTCGCGCGCCAAAGTTGCGGCAAAAGAGGTGAGGAAAACAGCGGTTTTCCGTCCTTTATAATTTGAACTCCTCCGGTAATTTTGCTTGCCACCGCGGCGACATTGCCGGAGATAACGGCTATTTTATCCTCATGGGCGCGAACCTCCGCCGACTTCACATCGAGTTGCGGTTTCGGGGCGAACCCCTTTATCACAAACTGCTCTTCGGCGACGGCGTAGCCGGCGGCATAGACCGCGTTCTCCTCTCTCGTCGCAAGCCTTACGTTTAAGTAAACCTCTCCTAAAGCGCCGCCTAAATCGAACGGCACCGTAACCGATGCGGACTCACCCGCCGCCACAGACACTGCGCCTACGTTTTCACTTTCCCTCACCGCACCGTTTACCACAAGCTCCAAAACCATGTCGTACGCATCGATGCCGCCGAACATGAATCGGTTTTTTACGGTAAGCGTTTGCCCTTCTAATTCAAAATCAACGTTTTGATATACGCGTTTAACCTCGTAAAGTGCCGGGTTGGGTGAACGATCGGCACGGACTATGCCGTTAAAGGCAAATACCCCGTCGTTGGGCTTATCGCCGAAATCGCCGCCGTAAGTCCACTGTGTGACACCGGCTTTGGTAACGCGCTTAATCGACTGGTCGGCAAAATCCCAAATATAGCCGCCCGCCAGTCGGTCATAGGCTTTAAAATCGCGCCAGTAATCGGCGAAATTGCCCAAACTGTTGCCCATTGCATGGGAATATTCGCACTCTATATACGGCTTATTCTTGTACTTATCGGGAGTAAGAGTATGCCCCGCCGGCGCCCAAAGCGCACGACTGTGTACCACGGTTTTATTTTCGGCAATTTTCTTCATTTTGGTTTGCACCGTGTACATTTCCGACATGATGTCGCTCACGGACAAATCGCCGTCGCACTCGTAGTGTATGGGACGCGTGTCGTCGATTTCAAGGGCGGCGGCTTTCATGGCGGCGAACGCGGAGCCGGTACCCGACTCGTTTCCTAATGACCAAAATATAATGCAGGCGTGGTTTTTATGTGTGTTCACCATGTTGCGCATTCTATATACGCAGTGCTCCGTCCAGTGCGTGTTGCTGCGCGGAAGCTTGTGCGCCAGCCCGTGTGTTTCCAAATTATTTTCGCTCATTACAAGGATACCGTACTCGTCGCAAAGCTCGTAAAACGCCCGGCTGTTCGGGTAGTGGCAAGTCCTTATAGAGGTAATATTGTTGCGTCTACAGAGTAAAATATCCGCTTCAATCAAATCGCGCGGCACGGCGTGACCGTATTCCGGATGAAATTCATGCCGGTTTACGCCCTTGATTTTAAGCGGCTTTCCGTTTAAAAGAATAAACGGACCGCGCCCGTCCTTAAGCGGCACAATCTCCACGCTTCTGAAGCCGAACTTAAGCGTGCGCGTATCTACGGCAAGCCCGTCCGCGTCGACAAGCTGCACGGTAAGCCCGTACAGATAGGGATTTTCATGGCTCCAAAGCTTAACCTCTTTTAGGTCGCCCGCCAAATCCGCAGACAGTACCGCGCCGTCCGAAAGCGTAAGCGCGGCGGTTTCTCCGGACAGCGCTTCCGCACCGTCCGCATCCGTCAAGGAATAAATGACCTTGCCGCCTTTAATTTTTCCGCGTTTCGCCGCAAGCTCCGCGGTAACCTTGAATACGGCGGATTTATAATCGTTGTAAAGCTCACAACGCGCGTATATGTCGGCTATGTACACGGCGGGACGGTATATTAAATTGACGTCGCGGAATATGCCGGACAGCCTCCACATATCTTGGTCTTCCAAATAGCTCCCCACCGAAAATTGGTAAACCAAAACAAAAAGCTTGTTTTGTCCGGGCTTTATAAGCGCGGTTATATCGAACTCCGACGCGTCGAAGGTATCGGTTGTATAACCCGCAAACACGTCGTTTACATACACCTCGAACGCGCTGTTGACGCCGCCGAAGCTTATGTATACGTTGTCGCCGGTCTCCTCCGTTTCAAAGTACCTAAGGTACGCGCCGGTCGGGTTGCGGCTGTCGTCTATTGAGGGAATTTTTTTGCGTGAAAGCGGATACGGATAGCGTACATTGGTGTAAATAGGCGTACCCCAGCCCTGAATTTGCCAGTTTGACGGTACGGTTATCCTATCGAAGTGCTCCGCCGACGCGTTTTTATAGGCGCGCGCCGTATCGGGATTTTCCGAAAACCGGAAGTACCACTCCCCGTTTAAGGACACGGTTTTATCGACGAGTTCCGTAGTTTTCGGGAAGCCTGCTCCGTGCCGTCTTTCGGTATTAACGCCTGTTATGGCAATACTTTGATGATAATTCGATTCCATTTTTACCCCCATACGCCTCTCGGCGCACAATATAGTTTATTAAAGTTTTTCTTAAGTGAAAGGCGATAGGGGACCCCGATCAGTGTAGTCGCGCGGTTTCTGCGTCGCAAACTCCGCCCGGTTCGGGGGCTTTCCCCCGTGACTCCCGTCACGCCAAGTCTTTGTCCGAACCTAGTTACACTCCCTTATCTTTAAATTCTTTATACGGCAATTACTCCGCATGATTTTTTTATTCAAGCCTTTATTTGACAGACGCGCCGTCTCACGGGATATACAAAATACGGCGGCAGTTGGGACATTCGCACCAGTCTCCGACATTCTTTAATTTTTCCTGAATGCCGGCGGGAATATCCATATAACAGCGCGCGCACTGTTTGCTTTGCTGTTTGTACTCCACGAACGCCGGCATAACCTTATTTTTCCTGAGCGACTTATACAACTCCAAATATTTCGGCGGAAGCTTCTTTTCCAACTCCGCCATTTCCTTATTAATGCCGCTTATTTTTTCGGCAAAGCCGGCGCGGTATTCCCTAAAGGTCTTCTCCGCGTCACGAAGCTTCACCTGCAATAGCTTACCTTGATCCATTGTTTTGGAGGCGGTATTTTTAATTTCTTCTATTCTTGTTTGGCATCTTTGCGCGTCGCGTTCCAACCGGTTGAGCGTCTCAAGTAGCTGCGCAACCTGACGGTCGTAATAATCCGCCGCGCCGATGTCCTCCAATGCGGCGATGTCCGCCTCTACAATATCCTTTATTTTGGCTTCCACCTCGTTCACGGAAGCACGTAGCTTTTCATAAACCACAATGGCGTCACCGGCGTCGGAATTAAGCTTAACCATTGCCGTAGTAGCCGCGTCAAGCCCGTTTTTCGTCTGATAATAGCTTTGGAACTCCTTTGAGCCTTTTATTTCGCTCTCAACCTTTAAAAGGTCGGTGTCCAAATTTTGATAATCCAATATAGATTGAAATTGCATATGTCCTCACTCCTCCCGGCGAAACGGGTGTTTCGTCGGAATTGCTTTGTTTTTAAGTTGTCGCGCGGAGTAACTCCGCGCATATTTTTATTGCCGCACAGAGTAATCCCGCGCATATTTTTATCACCGCACGGAGTAATCCCGTACATAATATTTTCCGTTATCGTGCGAAGTACCCGCGCTAGATATTCGTCCGCTTTATTTAGTCCGCCGCGGCACGCGGCAGGGGGCGCCCGGATTATATTTAAAAAGCTCTAGCTTGCCGCACAACGGCTTCAATAGCTTGTAAATAATATCCAAAAAACATATTTCACCGGCGTAGTGTGAAAACTGCACCGCGCCCTTTTTAAGCTCCGCCGCGTCGACGAAAAAGCTATGTTTAAATTCGGCGGAAATAAGTACGTCCGCGCGCGACAGCGCTTCGCCGACAAATTCTCTGTCGTTGCCGCCGGCGCCTCCGCAAAGCACAACGGTTTTTACGCGCATATCGGGTTCGCCCGCATATGTCACGGTGGGGTCGCCCAGTCTATCCGACACCTCTGCGGCAAGCCCCTCTAAGGTGCCGTCATATTCGCCGTACACGCCCATACAAGGTGTTTCCGTAAAAGCGCGTACGTTTTTAAGACCTATGCGCCCCGCCGTTTCAAAGGAAATTCCGTCCTTTGCCGCGTCGACATTGGTATGCGCGGAATAGATATTTATACCCTCGATAAACGCATCTCTGAAGAGGTGCGCGTATGCGCCGTTCAGATTAAGATTTTTAAGCGGTTTGAATATGGCGGGATGATGCGTTATTATGAGATTGCAACCCTCCGCCGTAGCTTTTTTAACGGCGCCCGTCGTCAAATCCAAGCTTATCAAAACGCCTTTTACGTCTGCAAGAAAGTCGCCCAACATCAAACCCGTGTTGTCGTAACCTTCCGCCGTCGCAAGCGGCGCAAACCGCTCTATTATGTCCGCAATATCTTTTACCTTCATATGACCTTATCACTTTCGCCGGACGGGCATGTAGTCTTCGACGCTCTTATTGTAGGCGGCACGCTTTAAGCGCCTCCCTGTATTTTTCCGTTTCCGCTGCGGCGGCTTGGCGTCCCCATGTGTTTTCCGGCAAAAGCGTGTCATACATTCTCGTCAAGCGTTTTATTTCCTTTTCGGCGCGCTCCTTAAAAAGAGGGTCGTCATAAAAATCCTTGCCGAATTCTATTTCAAGTTCGCTTAGCGTCCTATCCACGCCCAACCCGGACGCTATGACGCTATAGTACCTACCGGCGCATTTAACCGTTTTATCCGACAAAATCGTGCGGTTAACGCTTATCAAATACCGCCTTAACAGCGGTTGGTCGCGTTGCGCCCCCAAAACATAAAGCGGAATTCTTTTATCCGCGATAATTTTTATTATCTCACGTCCGCCCATACCGGATATTACCACGGTATCGGCTTCGCCGTCAGCAAGAACGTTAAGCCCGTCGCCTACTCTGAAATCTATACTCTTTTCCGCTCCGTTTTCGCGCGCAAGTCGTCTTGCCTTTGCAAGCGACGCCGCGCTCACGTCGGACGCTATCACCTTAAATCCGTCCGACGCCAACCTAACGGCAAGCTTTCCGTGGTCGGTTCCTATGTCGGCGACTACGCCGCCTGCCGGGATTTCTAAATATATTGCGGACAGACGCTCGTCAAGCCTCACCGTATCCATATTAATCCAAATCTTTCAATCTTTTTATACGGTTGGGATGGCGCAGTTTTCTCAAAGCCTTAGCCTCAATCTGCCTTATACGCTCTCTCGTAACGTTGAACTCACGCCCCACCTCTTCCAAAGTTTTCGGGTGACTGTCGTCGATACCGTAGCGCAAACGCAACACCTTTTCCTCGCGCGGGGTAAGCGTGTTGAGTACTTGTATAAGCTGTTCCTTGAGCATATTGGATTCCGCGACATCGGAGGGCGCTTGCGCGTTATTGTCCTCTATGAAGTCGCCCAAATGGCTGTCCTCCTCCTCGCCTATTGGAGTTTCCAACGAAACGGGGTCTTGCGCTATTTTTTGTATTTCGCGTACGCGCTCCTCCGAAACGCCCAAATGCTCGGCAATTTCCTCCGGCAATGGCTCACGCCCCAATTTTTGCATAAGCGTACGCGCCGCACGCGCCTGCTTGTTTATGGTTTCCACCATGTGGACGGGAATTCTTATAGTGCGCGCTTGATCGGCTATAGCCCTCGTTATGGCTTGCCGTATCCACCATGTCGCGTATGTGGAAAATTTGAAGCCCTTGCGGTAATCAAATTTTTCCACCGCCTTTAAAAGCCCCAAATTTCCCTCTTGAATGAGATCCAAAAACTGCATTCCGCGCCCCACATAGCGCTTTGCTATTGACACGACAAGACGAAGGTTAGCCTCCGACAGCACTTGTCTTGCCACGTCGTCGCCCTTTTCCTTAAGCTTTGCAAGCTCGATTTCCCTATCGGCGGACAGCAACTCAACCCTGCCTATGTCTTTTAAATACATCTTAACGGAGTCGTCAATATTGCCTTCGCTTATAATTTTTTCTATGAACTCCTCCGTTTCCACCGGAGTATCGTCCTTAAACGCCACGCCCGCCTTACCCAAAGCTTGGAATACGATTTCCATTTCGTCGGCGGTAGCCACCATATGCTCCAATCTTGCGATAACCTCATCTTGCGTGACTTGCCCTTTCAGCTTACTTTGTTCGATAATTCTATCAATTTCGGCTTTTAAAAGCGCCGCCCTTTCCTGTGCATCCATATATACTCCTCCGTCAGCGACTCACGCCGCTAAAATCAACTTTCTTTTTTTTCTGACTCTCTGTTTTTTTTCAGCGCTTGCCTTTCAAATCCTTGAGAGGCGCGTTTTTTAGTACTTGCCGTCCAAATCCTTAGAGGCGCGTCTTTTTTGTACCGTTGCAAGCTCCGTTAAAATCGCCCGTTTGGCTTCCGCGTCCTGCGCGTTTTCGTAACACCGCGACAGTCTTGCCGTTTCCCCGTCCAAATAAGCGTTGGCAAGCGTCAACGCGGAGTCGGTAAAGAATTGCCGCGCCGTAACGTCGCTTTTAAAGCCGGTTACCGCATGAAGAACTCTTGCCGCTTCGTCCGCCGCCGTATCGTCCGCAAATTCGAAAATCGAACCGGGAACCGGTTTTTTCCCTTTTTCGGCACAATCCGCAACATACTTAAACACCGAACGCGCAAGAGGCTCCGAAAACCATTCCACACGCAAATCGGCTACGCTTGCGTACGACCTTTGAAACAGCAGGGAATTTAAAATAAAATCCTCTGCGGAAACAAGCCCTTTAGCCGGCTTTTTAGCCCGACCTTCCGTTTCCGCTTTTGGGTCGTTAGCCTGTGGAGCGGGTACTTTTTTATCGGTGCGCGAAGCATTGTTTTTTGTCTGCTCCGTCAAGCTTTCAAGCGAAACACGCGCTTTTTCTTGCACTATTTGCAAATAAACCTCACGTTCCGACGGATTTTTAATAGCCGCAAGCATAGCAGTCGCATCACGCACATATGCCGCGCGTCCTCCCGACGAGGTCAAATCGTGTTTTTCGGCGATAACCGATAATTTATATTCGATATGGTCGGGCGCCGTATCCACAAGCCTTAGAAACGCGTCGCGTCCCATGCTTTTCGCCGCGTCGTCCGGATCCATGCCGTCCGGAAGCGCCACAACGTTTACCTTGACGCCCTCCGCGGCAAACACCTCTATGGTTTTTAAAGCCGCCTTTCTTCCGGCAGAGTCTCCGTCATAAATCAAACTTACGTTGCCGCACCACTTTAAAACCGCGCGCGCTTGATAAGGCGTAAAAGCCGTTCCCATACCGGCGACGGCGTTATGTATTCCGACATTGGCAAGAGAAATTACGTCCATATAACCCTCTACCACTAAAATGCGGTTGAGCCTCCCGGCTTGCTTTTCTTTTTTTATGACGTTAAGCCCGAACAAACTTCGTCCTTTGTCAAATAATTCCGAAGCGGCGGTATTTTTATACTTAGCTACATCCTTAGCGTCGGTCAATATTCTGCCGCCGAAGCCTATTATATTGCCGTCCTGATTTATAATCGGCACGATTAACCGCCCCGCCATGGGGTCGCGTCCGCTGTTAGGCTCCACCGCGCCGCTTTCCTTTATGAGTGTTTCGGGGAAAGCCTTATATTTCAAATACGCCGACAGCGAATTTTGGTCGGGAGAATACCCCAACCCGTAATTCGCCGCGATTTTTTCGCTAAGACCGCGTTTGGCTACGTAGCTACGCGCGGCGGCGCCGCCCTCCTTATAAAAGTTATCAAGATAAAATTTCGCCGTCGCCAGCGTAATTTCATAGAGAATTTCCCGTTTTTTCTTTTTTTCCTTAGCGTCCTTGAATTCGCCGCTCAACTCCGGCATTTCCATGCCGGCGCGGTCCGCAAGAAAGTGAATAGCCTCTATAAAGGACTTGTTTTCTATCTCTCTTATGAAGCGCACCACGTCGCCCGAAGCGCCGCACCCGAAGCAATGATAGTATTCATCACCCTCGTTAACGCAAAATGAAGCCGTTTTTTCATGATGAAAGGGACAGCAACCGAAATAACGTCCGCCGTTCTTATTTAATTCCATATAGCCGGAAACCACGTCGACAATCCTATTTTTGGATTTCAACTCCTCCATCCATGCTTCTGAAAACCCGACTTCCTTCAACCTAACCTCTTTATACGCATAAAATTGTCATATTTTGCGAACATATGTAATATACGACATAAATTACATTTTTTCCTAGCCGTTCATAAAAATTTTCATTTTATCTAAGAAATTTCTTTCGGCTTCCTTAGCGAATTGGCTAAATAAGCCTATAATTCCGGCTGAAAGCTTCGGATTGGCTAAACGGAGCCTATAACCCACTGTTTAAAACTTCGAATTGGCAAACAGCGCTATAACCCCCGTTTTAAAACTTCGGTGTTATATAACTTCCGCTTATTTTCATTGCGTAACCGTCGGTCATACCCGCTATATAATCGCAGACTACCGTTTCGGTTTTGTATTTGTCAAGAAGCTTCAAATAAAATTCCGGCATTTCTTCGGGATTTTTAGTGAATTTCTTAAACAACGCCTCTACAAGTGCCTCCGCACGCACTTCCTCCTCCGAACGCGCGTTCGGCATGTACACGCGTTCAAACATAAACGCGCGCAGCTCCGAAAGCGCCGCTTGACAGCCGTCGGACAAGTGAACCTTGCCACCCTTGCCGTTTGCCGCCGCGTCGTACACAAGCGTATTTATGCGTTCGCGTTTGCTGTAGCCCAATAGCTTGCATGCGCCTACGGGTAACTCCGCCGCGGTTATCATACCCGCGGTAACGGCATCGTCTATGTCGTGGTTGACGTAGGCAATTTTATCCGCCAGCATTACCGTAAAGCCCTCCGCCGTCAGAGGCGTGCAGGACAAGCGGTGATTTAAAATGCCGTCCCGCACCTCAAAGGTAAGGTTCAAGCCCTCTCCGTCGTTCTCCAGCGTCTCCACAACCCGCAAGCTCTGCTTGTTGTGTGAAAAATCGCCGCCGGTAAGCGCGGCAAGAACGCGCTCCCCCGTATGCCCGAAGGGCGTATGTCCTAAATCGTGTCCCATGGCTATAGCTTCCGTCAGGTCCTCGTTTAGAAACAGCGCGCGCGCAATGGTTCTGGCAATTTGCGACACCTCTAAGGTGTGCGTAAGACGCGTTCTGAAGTGGTCGCCCTCCGGCGCTATAAACGCCTGCGTTTTGTGCTTTAAACGCCGAAAGGATTTGGAATGAATGATTCGGTCGCGGTCGCGCTGAAAGTCGGTACGCAAAGGACAGGGTTCGATTTCGACCACCCTTCCCTTTGTATCCTTCGACTTTACGGCATACTGCGACAAATACAATTCTTCCAGCTTATAGGTGTCTTCTCTCATACTCACGTCTCCGTTGCAGGGTGAGCGGTCCACACACCCTAAGCTTAAAATTTTTGGACGCGGACAACCCCCGCCCGTCCATGATTTTGTTCGGGCTAAAAAGCTTTCCCTATGCAATGCTTTCACGGCATAGGGAAGCTTTTTGATTTGCCGAACTGTTTTATCTCTAGCTAAAAAAACAAGCGGTTGCCCGCTTGCCTTTTTGATTTGGTTTATTTTTTTCTGGGGTTTTTGAGGTTCGCCTGCGCCGCCGCCAAACGTGCGATAGGCACTCTGAAAGGCGAACAGGAAACGTAATCCAATCCCTTGTTGTGGCAGAATTCAATGCTGGAGGGGTCTCCGCCGTGTTCGCCGCAAATACCCAACTTGATGTTTGCGTTGACTGCGCGTCCCGCCTTTGACGCCATTTCGACGAGCTTGCCAACGCCGGTTTGGTCAAGCTTTGCAAACGGGTCACTTTCAAAAATACCGTTCTTGTAATAAGAGTCTAGGAACTTGGGTGAGTCATCGCGGGAGAAGCCGAACGTCATTTGCGTAAGATCGTTGGTACCGAACGAGAAGAAGTCCGCTTTTTTGGCGATTGTGCCGGCGGTCAACGCCGCGCGCGGAATTTCAATCATGGTACCGACCTTGTATTGAATCGTAACACCTTTTTCCTCCATGACGGCTTTGGCGGTCGCGTCGACAACATCCTTTACAAAATTGAACTCCTTAACCTCTCCGACGAGCGGTATCATAATTTCGGGTATGATGTTCATGCCCTCTGCATTACATTCTATGGCGGCTTCGATAACCGCGCGGGTCTGCATGGCGGCGATTTCAGGATAGGTAACCGCAAGGCGACAGCCTCTGTGTCCCATCATCGGGTTGTCCTCGTGTAAAGCCTTAACGGTTTCCTTTAAATCCTTAAAGTCTATCTTCATTTCATTGGCGAGCACCGCGATATCGGCATCTTCCTTCGGCAAAAACTCATGAAGTGGAGGGTCAAGGAAGCGGATTGTAACCGGACAACCTTGCATTTCCTTATAAAGCCCGATGAAATCTCCTTTTTGCAACGGCAATAACTCTGCAAGCGCTTTTTCGCGTTGTTCCGTGGTTTTTGCGACAATCATTTCTCGTATTCTAGGAATTCTATCTTCGGCAAAGAACATGTGTTCCGTTCTGCAAAGCCCTATGCCCTCCGCGCCGAATGAAAAAGCTTTTGCGGCGTCTACAGGAGTATCTGCGTTGGTACGCACCTTAAGTGCGCGGAATTTATCCGCCCATTCCATGATAGTATAGTAGTCTTCGGGAAGCTTCGCGTCGACGGTGGCAATTTTCCCTGCATATACCTTGCCGGTCGTGCCGTCAAGAGAAAGATAGTCCTCCGAGCCGTAGGTCTTACCGCCAATGGTAACAGTTTTTGCTTCCTCGTCGATTATGACTTCCTTGCAACCCGCCACACAACAGGTACCCATGCCTCTTGCCACAACCGCCGCGTGGGAGGTCATACCGCCGCGTGAGGTAAGAATGCCTTCCGCCGCCATCATGCCCTCGATGTCTTCGGGAGAGGTTTCCTGACGGACAAGTATTACCGGATTTTTATTATCCTTATCCTCATTAGCCCTTTTCTTAGCTTCCTCCGCATTAAAACAGATTTTGCCACAAGCCGCGCCGGGAGATGCTTCTAATCCTTTTGCAATATGCTCGGTCTTCTTTATTACATCTGCGTCAAATTGCGGGTGCAAAAGCGCATCAAGCTGTTTGGGTTCAATCAAGCATACTGCTTCTTCGGGGGTTACCATACCCTCTTTAACAAGATCTACCGCAACCTTTACCGCCGATGCCGCAGTACGCTTGCCGTTTCTGGTTTGCAACATGTAGAGCTTTCCGCGTTCGATGGTAAATTCCATGTCCTGCATATTTCTGTAGTGATTTTCAAGCGTGGTGGCAATATTTACAAACTGCTTATAAACCTCTTCGTTTTGATTTTCCAATGTAGCTATCGGATTGGGAGTACGGATACCCGCAACGACGTCCTCGCCTTGCGCGTTCATGAGATACTCACCGTAAAGCTTTTTCTCTCCGGTTGAGGGATTGCGCGTAAACGCCACGCCGGTGCCGGAGGTTTCTCCCATATTGCCGAACACCATGGATTGCACGTTAACGGCGGTACCCCAACTGCCGGGGATATTGTTATCGCGTCTGTATATTATAGCGCGTTCATTGTTCCAGCTTCTAAAAACCGCCTCTACCGCGCCCAAAAGTTGCTCGTTGGGGTCTTGCGGGAAGTCGGTTTTCTTCACTTCCTTATAGTGCTTCTTGAACACCGCAATAAGTTCTTGCAGGTCTTCCGCGGTAAGCTGAACGTCAAGCTCAACGCCTTTTTCTTTTTTTAACTTGCCGATTATCTCCTCAAATTCCTTTTTGCCCACACCGGTTACCACATCCGAATACATCTGTATGAAACGTCTGTAACAGTCGTACGCAAAACGCGGGTTGCCGGTAAGCGTCGCTAAGCCCTTGACGGAAACGTCGTTTAAGCCTAAGTTCAAAATGGTGTCCATCATGCCGGGCATTGACGCACGCGCTCCGGAACGTACGGAAACGAGGAACGGATTTTGCGAATCGCCGAATTTCTTGCCGCTTTCCGCCTCTAATTTCTTCAACGCTTTAAAAATTTGTTCCGCAACTTCAGGGGCTATTTTATTGCCGTCTTCTGCGTAGTACTTCGTACAGGCTTTGGTTGTGATTATGAAACCGGGAGGCACGGGCATGCCCAGTTTAGTCATTTCGGCTAAGTTAGCGCCCTTGCCGCCAAACAAATCCTTGCGGCTACCGTCCGCTTCTTTGAACAGATACACATACTTTTTCATTTAATGTCCTCCGACCGAATATCCTTATCTTGGGAAACGCGCCTTAAATCTCATCACCTCTCCCCATATTCAATCTTACTTATTTTATTTCATATAATATATACCTTTTCCGCCGAATTGGCAAGCGTTTACATTAAATTGACAAGTTTTAAAATAATGTTGTCCTTAAAAACATTGATTACTTAACAATGTGAAAAAAATTTGTCATTCGTTCTTGACAAAACACGGTAAATGGAATATAATTTCACACGGTTAAAAGTAATTATCGTCGGGCGTAGGTTTGTTTAAACTGTCACTTGTCAAAGATTAACGGAAAGCGGCAAAACCGTCCTTTTGGGGCGTTATTAAGCCGGCGGAAACGACTAAAAAATACGGTCGCGGCGCGTTTTCGTTATGCGGTCAAAACGCCGGTCGCTTTTCGATACTTGAAACTTAATAAAAGTAAACACAATATTTTGGAGGTGGATTTACAATATGACGTTAAAACCCTTATTCGACAAAGTCGTTCTCAAGGCTAAGGAAGCCGACGACAAAACCGCAAGCGGTATTTTTATCGCAAGCGCAAGCAAAGAAAAGCCGCAAATGGCAACCGTAGTGGCGGTCGGTCCCGGAGGCATAATCGACGGAAAAGAAGTCTTTATGCAGGTTAAAATCGGAGACGAGGTTCTCTACAGCAAGTACGCCGGAAGCGACTTCAAGCTTGACGGAGAGGAAGTCACCGTCGTCCGGCAATCGGACATCTTAGCAATCGTCATAAAGTAAGGTCTAAGATCTGCGGCTTTTTACCGCATTCGGATTACTTTATGATACAACGCTTTAAAATTTGCACATCCCTCTCCCGCGTTTCAAACGCGCGGGCTAAGGCGGTACGGTTTTTTAGCGAAACAACATAAAACGATTTTAAACTAACTGATAGGAGTGATTAAAATATATGGCAAAACAGTTTAAATATGGCGACGAAGCAAGAAAGGCGCTGGAAAAAGGCGCGGATATTTTGGCGAATACCGTCAAAATTACTTTAGGTCCCAAAGGCAGAAACGTCGTTCTCGACAAGAAATTCGGTTCGCCGCTCATCACCAACGACGGCGTAACCATCGCCAAAGAGGTGGAGCTTCCCGACCCGTTCGAAAACATGGGCGCGCAGATAATAAAAGAGGTGTCCGTCAAGACCAACGACGTTGCGGGCGACGGCACCACTACCGCCGCGCTTTTGGCGCAGGCAATCATAAAGGAAGGCTTGAAAAACCTTGCCGCCGGCGCTAACCCGATGATATTGAAAAAGGGTATCGCGTTCGCTACCGAAGCCGCCGTCGCCGAGCTGAAAAAAATCAGCAAGACCATTCAGGATAAGATTTCCATCGCTCAAGTGGCGTCGATTTCCGCCGGTGACGACAAGGTCGGCGAGTTAATTTCCGAAGCCATGGAAAAAGTCGGTACCGACGGCGTTATCACCATCGACGAAGGCAAAACCATGCAAACGGAGCTTTCCGTCGTCGAAGGTATGCAGTTTGACCGCGGCTACGCCTCCCCCTACATGATGACCAACCCCGATAAAATGGAAGCCGAGCTTGAAGGTCCGGTAATTCTTATCACCGACAAAAAAATCAGCAATATTCAGGAAATTTTGCCGGTTCTTGAGCAGGTTCTAAAAAGCAATTCCAAGCTACTCATAATCGCCGAGGACGTCGAAGGCGAAGCCCTCACCACCCTCATCCTCAACAAACTGAAAGGCGTCCTGTCCTGCGTCGCCGTCAAAGCCCCCGGCTTCGGCGACAGAAGAAAGGCTATGCTTGAAGATATAGCCGTTCTCACCGGCGGTACCGTTATCACTAGCGACTTAGGTCTTGAGCTAAAAGACGCCGACTTTAACATGCTTGGCAGAGCCAAAACCGTCAAGGTCGATAAAGATAATACCACGATAATCGGCGGCGCCGGCGACTCCGACGCAATCAAAGCACGCGTTGCCAGCCTCCGCAAGCAAGTACAAGAAACCACTAGCGACTATGACAAGGAAAAGCTTCAAGAGCGTATCGCAAAGCTTGCCGGCGGCGTAGCCGTGATAGGCGTTGGCGCGGCGACCGAAGTGGAAATGAAGGATAAAAAGCTTCGCCTTGAAGACGCCCTTGCCGCAACTAAGGCTGCCGTCGAAGAAGGTATCGTTCCGGGCGGCGGCGTTGCTCTCCTCTCTATTATCGGCAATGTAGCCGCCGCTTGCGCAAAGCTTGAAGGCGACGAGAAAACCGGTGCGGCTATCATACTGAAAGCACTCGAAGCCCCCGTAAGACAAATCGCCGAAAATGCCGGCGTCGACGGCGGTGTTATCGTCAGCGAAATTAAGCGCTCCAAAAAAGAAAATTTCGGTTATGACGCCCTCAAAGGTCGCTTCTGTAACATGGTGGAAGCAGGTATCCTTGACCCCACTAAGGTTGCACGTAGCGCCCTCCAAAACGCCGCCTCCGTCGCCGCTTCCATGCTCACCACCGATGCCCTCGTAGCCGATATTCCCGAACCTCCCGCAGCCGCACCCGCAATGGGCGGTATGCCCGGCGGCGACATGTATTAAGATTGGATATGAGTATAGTTCCTTTTGGACACCCCAAAGGAACCGAAAAACCGCAAGCTTGAAGCTTGAGCCTCTGTTCTTTTTGCCGCGCGGCAAAAAGAACCAAAAAACGCGCAAGCTTGAAGCTTGACACTGATCACTTTAAAAACGCGGCTGACGCAGGATTATATCCTTAGCGTCAACCGCGTTTTTAAATTTATTCAGCGCGAATCTCCCCGTTTCCGTATTCTTATTTTCTTTGCGTCCTCTACACTAATTGGAGTTTGGAGTTCTGCGCGGAACATACCCACCCACACGCCCAAAAAACTGTATTGCGGCTAACAGACTTTAAAAAAAGACGAACTTTTCTTTTCCCCTCGGCATTCTATTGTCAAGGACAAGCGGGAGGGATAAATAGCGAAGCGGCTTTATGCTCACGCCCTTGACAACAACGCCTTTGTATAATTGCCGTTAGGCGGACGGCAGAATTTGTCGTCCGCCCTTTTTGCGGAATTCCGCTTTTTTAAAGCATTTGGATTGTCGTCCATATCCGCGTGAGAACTTCGCCGTAAGCACGGAACTCCGTCGCTAAATTTCTCACTACTGTTTTTGTGAATTAAAAATTTTATAAAGGCACATATTTATTTCATTACCGCCGATATTTTTTACCTCCGAAAACGGAACGGGAGCGGTGCGCGCCGACGCAATTTCCGTTTTTTGCTCCGTAGTTTCCTTTTTGTTGAACGCGGCGGCTACCTTCAAAATATTTTTCGTCTGCTCGTCCATAGGCAACAGCTCCATTATGTCCGCTATGCCTCCCCCGCCCGTCAAAATTCCAGTGAGCTTCTCCATAGGAAACGCCGCGCCCTCACCCGCACTGGGCTTGTCGCCGTCTTTATTCTTGCCTTGAAACAAGGACGTTATAATGCCTAATAGGGCGGGATTAAATTCCATTTCAAATACGTATCCGGTTATATTCTATGCGCCGCAGTCAAAACAGTGAACCGTTACCCTCAAAACCGGCGCACCTCATATCTCTCAAAATTGTGTGCTGTTGCCCTCAAAAACGGTGAACCGCATACCCCAAAGTGGCAACCTATTTTTCAACAACGCGCACCGCCACAATAAAATAACCGACAAGCCGCATACCTCAAAAGGTAAACTGTCCCCTCAAAATCAGCGACCGCAGACCCCAACAACGGTGTGCCGTCTACCTCAAAAAAGCGGATTTTCCGCACCCTTTTAAACAACTACCCCGCCCATCCGACATACAATGTTAATGCGGAGAACCGATAAATATGGATTTCAAAAGCTTTGCGCAAGGTAAGGGCGCGGATGACGTAAAAGAAGCCAATGAGGCAAGCGGCGAAGCCGTCAAACTCAATTCCGTGCAAGAGGCGGCGTTGAAACGCAAAATCAAGCACTATGAAAAAATGAGCGAAAGTGAGTTATTGCAGGAATTCACGGAAAAGGTGGAAGAAAGCAAGTTAAGCGGCAAGCTAAGCCCGTCGGACATTGACGGCTTTGCTTCCGTGATACGCCCGTACCTCAATCCGGAACAGACAAAAAAACTTGAAAGCGTGTTAAAGATGATAAAATGATAGAAAAAAAGCTTGATTTTGAAAGTTACATACGTTTTGCTCGCGGGGGCGAAAGGTCGGCGCTCGTCTACGTCCGCAACTTTTCCGCGCTCAAATACCTAACGCATGAGTTTGACATCACGCACAAATTTCCGTTTATTAACGCGGTTGCGGTGAGCGGAGATTTTGCCGATATACGGCGGCTTTCCGCTTCTCCCTACGTTGAGTATATCACGGCGCAAAGCCGCGTTTTCACATTGGATATGCCGGGTTCGGACACAGTTTCCACGGGAGGCATCACGGAGCACGGGAATCGGCGGGCGGAATCTACTTCCGGAGAAGGCTACACGGAGCGCGGGAACCGGCGGCATGCTTCGCCTATCCGCTACGGCGGGCGGCGCGTGAACGGGTACGGTTCGGAGGTATTCTTAAGCGGAGACGGCGAAAGCATATCAACCTCCGGGCTTAAAACGGATTTCACCGGGCGCGGCGTAACCCTTGCCGTACTTGATACCGGCGTTCAGCCTCACCTTGACTTATCGGTGCCGGTTAACCGCATCAAGGAATTTCACGACGTTTACGGCGTTTCCGACGTGCCTTACGACGACAACGGACACGGTACCTTTGTGGCGGGTGTCGCCGCCGGAAGCGGACTTACCTCCGCTTGCAAGGTGCGCGGAGTGGCTAGCGCTGCGGAAATCGTCGGTGTCAAGGTCATCTCCTCCTCCGGCGAGTGCGGCGCGTTCAGCGTACTGGAGGGCATGCAATGGACGCTTGATAACGCGCGCCGTCTGCAAATCAAGGTGGTGTGCATGAGTTTTGGCAGCACTCCGCTTTCCTCCGGCGACCCTCTGAAGCTGGGCGCGGAAACCCTTGTTAAAAACAATATTACCGTGGTGTGCGCGTCGGGCAACAGCGGCGAAAACGGCTTGAAGTCACCCGGTATCAGCAACGACGTTATATCCGTGGGCGCAATCAATCCAAAGGACCACTCCGAGGCGGATTTTTCCTCACGCGGTTGGTACGGCGGCACTAAAAAACCCGACCTCTATGCCGCCGGCGTCGAAGTCAAAGGTTTGCACTACCGTTCTGCATACACCTCAATGAGCGGAACCTCCGCCGCCGCTCCTTATGTTGCCGGTGCCGCTTGCCTGCTATACGAAAAATACAAAAACCTCACCCCTCGCGACGTCAAACGTATGCTGTTAGGTTCCGCCGAAAATTACAACGGCAAACCCGTAATCGAGTTTGCCGAGCGTCCGTGTAGACTGTTTTAAAGCAAATGTACCGCCGATTAAATGCTATCGTCGGGCGGCACTTCGGCGGTATCGGTATCGGTTGATACTTCATCGCCGATTTCTGCGTTATCCTCCGCACCCTCTACCACTTCGGCGGCATCGGTTGCTAGTGCGGCATTTTCATCTGCATTCACTTCCGAACCCGTATCCGCATTCACTTCCACTTTCACTTCCGAATTTGCGCCCTCCGCACCTTGTTGTTGCGCGGGCGAACGCGGCGCCATAATTCTAGAGGATATGCGCGTGAGTATTTTGGGAAGGTCGACGACAAACACCAACACCACTGCGACGGCGACGGCAACGGCGGCTTGTATCAAGTCGCTTACCAGAGCGACGGCAGCGCCTCCCACGCCGCTTGTAATCCACGCGGCGAAGAAGTAGACCACGGGCATTATAGCGGCGCCTACAACGATTGCAGTCACGCCCAAGAGTATTTTAAAGCTATTGCTAGCCTTAAGCTTGAAGACGCGCTGTAAAAAGAAGCCGGCAATAAGCCCCTCTAAGCCTTTTGCGACGATTGTCACGGGTATCCACTGCGGATAGCCCAAAATCAGGTCGCCCAAAGCCGCCCCTATAGCACCTGCAATGAGCGCGGGTATACCGCCGAAAAGCGCGGCGCACACTAAAATAACGGCGTCGCCGAAATTCATGTACCCGTTAACCGCCGGAATAGGCATGTGGATTGCTATCGTTGCGACAAGCGTAAGCGCGGTGAACAACGATGTAAAGACTATGTACTTTGTTTTCGATTTAAAGAAGTTTTTCATATTATTAGTCGTGCTTACGTATCATGCAAGCTATGCGTAGAGCGATTTATTTTTGATACTGCATAAACATTGTAGGCGGCTGTCCCCATGAGCGAAATCAAACGGCGATGTACTTCCGCGTAGACTGTCCCTTGAGCGAAGCGCGTAGCGCAAAGTCGAACTGAGCCGCTAAATTGCGAATGCAATTGACGCACTTATTGAAGCGTAGCGGAGATAAGTGTAGCGAGGCGGCGCGGGAAAGACCCCTAACCTTTTACGTCTACGGCGAAGCCACCGCATTGTAGGCGGCGAATGCCGCCGTTACCCCGCTTTATGCGGATTGTATGTGGGCGTTGCGTAAGAGCGCATGCACCCATTAGGGGACCTTTCGACACGCCGTAAACGGCGGCTCAAGGTGACAGTCTGTAAACCCCCTCCCCTATTTAGAGAACACATGTTGCGGTGTCTGTACAGAATACAACTTCGCCCCCATTTTGGGGACCTTTTCAGTTTAGAGAACACGTGTTGCGGTGTCTGTACGGAATACAATTTCGCCCCCATTTTGGTGACTCTTACGGTGTCGCAAATGTATATGCGGCAGAGGATAGCCTCTGCCGCATATATTTTGTTTCGTTTGGTTCTCCGCGCCTATACGCGCCGTCACTTTTACGTTTCCGCCAGTGGGTTACGTAGGCTTATCCATAAGGTGTCAACCGGGATAACCCTCTATTTTAAGTGACATTCTATATTATATAGTAACGCCGGAGAGTGATGCGGTGATTGAAACGGAAGCGGTTTTACCACTGCCGAAGTCCGCGGTGATGGTGAGCTTGATGCCGGCGCCCGAAAGGTTTTCCAACTTTATTGTCGCTTTGGCTTTGAGCAAGTCCTCAATCGAAACGCCGTTCGCGTCAAGGTCAAGGGATGAGCCTGCAAACAAAGTCTTTACGAAATCTTTGGTTACCGCGTCGGCGTTGATATAGTCGCCGCCACCGGAAACGTTCTTAAGCGAAGTAAACTTGAAGTTTGAAGGCGTGCTTTCGAACTTGCCGTACACTGTTCTCACGAGGTCGTCGATGGTGCCGGAGGTGGCTATCGTAATCGAGGTTGCATCAACGCTTACGATGTCCTGTACGGTGTTGAGAAGCGTTAAAATGCTGATGCCGTAGTAGCCGGCTTCATTGCCGCCGTCAAAGCCCATGAGACCGTCGTTTCTAGAATACAGTGCTTTAATCACAGTATCGCCGGAGTCTACCGTTATCGTTTTGGTTTTCGAGTCATAGGACGCATTGCCGACAAAACCAATAAAGGTGTAGCCGTCTATGTTAAGCGTTGCCACGATTGTGGTTAAGTCTATTGCGGCTTTACCGCCTTCTCCTACGGCCTTGGTTTCGCTGTGTATAAGCTTTCCGGCGGAGTCAAGGACGTAGAGGTTAGCATCCGTCTCGGCAGAGGGACGTGCCGGAGGTGTGAAGCTTTCAAATGCTAAGCTTTGGATAAGGTCAAACCAATTGCCTTTGCCTACGTTTTCAAATGCGCCTTCATTGTTACCCAACGTCCAAACGAACGTAGTGATGTCAAAGGTTTTTGTTGTCGTGTAAGTGTCAAAGAACGCTTCAGCAACGCCGACTATAGCCGCATTGTCCGGGTCGTTCGGATAGATAGCCGCTTTTGTATCGTCGATAAGGAGGGACGCGACTAAGCTAAGTGCATAACGCGCCGCAGTGTCGGCTATACCGCCGTTTGCACCCGTCACGGTAAGCACGGAGGCTCCGGTAGGACCGTCAAAGCTTATCGTTATCTTCTCGTTGTTGGCGGGGAAGATTATCTCTAATGCCGCTTTGGTTTGGATTTTGCCGTCTACGCCGGTAATATTGGGAACAATCTTCACGTTCACGCTGTATTGTCCGCCGAGACCGAGAGCGTCAACGGTGTTAGCAAACACGGTGTCGCCGATTGTCCAAAAGTCTGCGGGGAACGCGCTGCCTGCCCAAGTTTTGAGTGAATTAGTGGAAGTGGGGTTATAGTTGAGTACAACTAAACCGGAGGCGATGTTTATAGCGCCGTCAAGGTTGATTTGCGCCGCTTTTGCACCGGTGGGTTTGCTTACGGGGTTCGAAGAGTTTCTGATTTCGATACCGGAGATAACGAAGTCTAAGCCCAAATCTTCCACGGTTTTGAGATCCAATTTAAGGGCGATTGTGGAAAGCACGCCGTTGGCATCCGCAGTGTAAGAAAGCTTTATGTCGGGGAACACGTTCGCGCCGGTGGACGAGAACAGCAAGCCGAGTAAGGCACCGTTTAGCACGTCGGGTTTTTCGACTATACCTTTAAGCAAGCTGCTGGCAAGAACGCCTAAGCCGTCGGATATAATGTTAAGTTCATATCCCTTGTTGCCTTTAGTGTCGGTAACCGCGGTTGCGGGAGCCCATTCTGCCACGGGTCCTAAGGTCTTTAATAGTTCGGAAATTTTAACTTGACCGCCTTCGGCTGAAAGCTCAATTCCCAACATGCTAGAAACTTGACCCAATAAATCGTTGATGTCAACGCCGGGTATCAAGCCCAAAACCTTATTGATTGTTGAGTCGAGCGAGTAGGCGGGACCGAAGTCGGCGACCACGCTCTTAAGAATGCTCAAAATGGAATTATCACCGAGGATTGCTTTTGTTAACTCGCCGCTGATTGCGCTTGCAATTTGGCTTTGTTGCGGAGCATTCGTCGTTTCGCCGTTTGCGTTAAGCCCTTCCGTAATTATATTGATGGGGATAACGTATGTGTCGGTTCCGCCCAAAGCGGTGGACTTGACGTAGACGTTGGTTGCGTCGCTAATCAAATATGTCAAATCAAAATCGACAAAAGCCAGCTTACCGACGATATTAAACGCGGAGTTCTTCCCGCCGTTTGTTTGGTCTAAGAATAAGGTGATCCCCAACGAAACTGGAACCGACTGTTCAGCGTCCAAACGAAGCGTTATGTCGAGATTGAACTTTGCGACTATGTCGTTGCTGCCGTTGACGGCTGTGCCGCCTACTCCCTTTGATACAGAAACAAAGAACTGGTCAAAGAACTTGTCGTAGGCAAGACCGGTGTCCACCGGCTTTTCATCTTTCGTCGGTTTATTCGGCGAATCTTTGTGGCAAGCAGCCAGTGCAACTATCATTATTACCGCGATTAGCAGTAACAATACTTTTTTGATGTCGAATTTTTTCATAGAAAAAACCTCCGTGATACTATTTGGTAATTATATTGTAATAGACCTTTCGACAAATGTCAATAATTATTATTTCAACTTTTTTAAAAACAATGCAAAAAACGTATATTTAGTGCGCCAGTTATTCAAAACGCAGTGTTTTAACACCATTGCAAGCGGAAATCCTCGTTCGCATAGCGAAGCCCTCGCCTACGGCAATGCTCTAATTGCTTTGAAAAAGTGGATTTCCGTACAGACTGCCGTCAATGTGAGCAGGTCTTTCAACGACTGTCACCTAAATGTAGGAGGCTCCCAGTCTTTCAACGACTGTCACCTAAATGTAGAAGGGGCTCCCAGTCTTTCAACGACTGTCACCTAAATGTAGGAGGGGCTCCCACGTGTCACCTTGAGCGTAGTCGAAAGGTCCCCTCAATAGGTGCGCAAACTTTTACAGGGTGTTTCCAATGCAACGCGCATAAAGCCTGCCCTACTTTTGAAAAAGTGT
>JAITPR010000062.1 GCA_031289315.1 Clostridiaceae bacterium
ATACGCCTTTCAGCGCACAAATAGTTCATTAAAATTTTACGTTTGAAAGGGCGATATGGGGACCCCCGTTCAATATAAGTCGTGCGGTTTCTGCGTCGTGAACTCCGCATTCATTCCCCTCCCGACTCCCGGGGGCAAGCCCCCGTGCCCCCCGTCAGTCAAGTCTTTTTTCAAACCTTCCCTCTCATATAACAAGCTTATTTAATAAACATTATATATCATTTACCCGCGAAGAGCAAGCATTGAAAATCCTTTTCGCCGTCCGTCTAAACGGAAACTATCACAAATCCGTACGGCGGGAGTGGTGCGGCTCCGGCGGAGATTTTTTCTCCCGTAAGGGCGTTTACGCAATCCGGCAAATACACGGATACGGTTGTGTCCGACGAGTTGGCATAAACGGCTATACTTCCGCTTTCGGAGTAGCGTTCAAACGCAAGCGCCACATTCAAGCCGGGCGTGTTTAAAGAGGCGGTACCGGCAAACACATGCGTACCGGCTCCACCGTAAATCACGCGTGCCGCGCCGTCCCGTCCCGGGAAATCAACTCCGTGCAAGTCGGTGCGTATAAACCGCAGACCGCCGGAAAAAATTCTTTTGTTGCCGGTACGAAGCTTGCCCAACGCGCGGTAAAAATCTATCAACTCCGCGTCTTCCCCGCCCCACGGATACGGCACACGGTTCATCGGGTCTTCAAAGCCCTGAACGCCCGCCTCGTCACCGTAGTATATCGACGGTATGCCGGGCAACGTATACTGCAAAACGGTAGCCAGTTTGAGTCGCTTTATACCTAGTTTATACCGGCTTTCCGACAATTTAAACCTGCTTTTTTGCCGCTTCGACATATTTTCGCCGCTTACGCCCGCTAGCGCCGTAAGTGCGCGTACGGTGTCGTGGGTGCCGATTAGCGTCATGGACGCGTCCAAACAATGCTTAGGATAATGCTCCGCCACGGGGGTTACGGCGCACACAAAGTCATACGCCGCGCCGCCCGCCGCATACCTTAAAACGGCTTCGCGAAAGGGATAATTCATCACGCCGTCTAGCTGCGCGCCCAGTAGGTACGGACGCATTGTGCCGTAGCTTATCTTTACCGACGCGTCCTCCCAGACCTCACCTATTATCAGGCAATCGCGGTCACGCTTTTTTATTTCCCGTCGCAGTTCAAAAACAAAGTCCTCCGGCAATTCGTCGGCGACGTCCAACCGCCAGCCCTTAACGCCGGCGCGCATCCACTTGTCGATGACGCCTCCGGTGCCGAAAATCAGTTCACGGTAGCCGGGAGCGTCCTTATTGACGGTCGGCACCACGGTTATTCCCCACCAACACTTGTAGTCGTCCGGAAATTTTTCGAAGTAATACCAATCGGCATATGGGGACTCCGGCGACTGATAGGCGCCTAGCGACGGATAGGTGCCGCGCTTGTTAAAATACAGACTGTCCGAACCGGTATGGTTGAAAACGCCGTCCAGCATAATTTCCATGCCCCGCTTTTTGGCTTCGTCTATGAGTAGCGCGAAGTCGGCTTCATCGCCCAAAAGCGCGTCTATTTTGAGGTAGTCGCCGGTGTCGTAACGGTGATTTGAAAACGATTCGAATATGGGCGACAGATAAATTACGTCCGTTGAAAGGCTCCGTAAATAGTCCAGTTTTTCTATAATGCCGGCGAAATTGCCGCCAAAAAAGTCGTTCGCTAAGTAAACCTCATCGGGTTCCGCCACGACGGGCGATTCTTTCCAGTCCTTGTGAAAGACGCCTTCTTTTTTAAAATCCGCCTTGTTGCCGCCGTTAAACTTCGCATTACCGTCTTTGCAATCCGCCCTATCATCGTTGCAATCCGGCTTACCGTCTTTGCAATCCGCCTTGTCGCCGCGATTGAACCTGTCGGCAAAAATATGATAAATCACGCCGCCCTTTGCGAAGTCCGGAGTTTTAAAACCGCGTTTTGTAACCGTCAACTGCCACATGGGCAAAAAGTTACCTTTTACCGCCGTGCCGTCCACGCCGCGCCCGAAGAACAAAACGCCGTAATCCGCGTACGCCTCGAAGCGGTATTGGTAGATTCCCTCACCGTTGACAACCGCAGAACCGCCGAAAAATTTTTCTCCGTCCGCCTCCTTTAAAAGGGTAAGCGGAAATTTGCTCTCCCCCCCTCCGGGATAAAGCACGATAAACGCCGCGCCGTACGCGCCCCAACCGGACGGTACGGGAAAGACTATTTCAAAGACCTCCCCCGACGCCACCGCGCCGACGGGGTTTTTGTGATATAACGGATTATACATAATTCGGCTTAAACGGGTTTTATGCGCCAAATGCGGTCGGCATATTCGCGCACGCTCCTATCGGCGGCAAAGAAGCCGGCTTTGGCAATGTTGACCAACGATATTGAATTGAAGCGCACGGCGTCGCGGTACACCGCGTCCACCTTTGTCTGTATCGCCTTATAGGCTTCGAAGTCGGCAAGGTTCATGTAGGGGTCGGGGTGACCGTGGTTGCCTATGAGCAGTCCGTCGGCTATTTCGTCGAAGGACACGCCGCCTATTCCGGCGCGGAGTGAGTCCACGACGCGCTTAATGGCAAAGGAGCTTTGGTAGTGGTGGAGAGGGTTGTATCCGTAGCTGTAAAGCTTTGCAACCTCGTCCGCAAGCAGCCCGAAAATAAAAATATTTTCATCGCCGACCGCCTCACGTATTTCCACATTCGCGCCGTCCAGCGTCCCCACGGTAGCCGCGCCGTTAATCATAAATTTCATGTTGCCGGTACCGGAGGCTTCCTTACCCGCTATGGAAATCTGCTCACTTATTTCGGCGGCGGGCATTATAATTTCCGCAAGGCTGACGCGGTAATTCTCTATAAACACGACTTTAATTTTGCCGCGCACCGCAGGGTCGTTGTTAATTACCTGCCCCATACAGTATATCAAGCGTATTATTTGTTTCGCCATGTAGTATGCGGAAGCCGCCTTCGCGCCGAAAATAAACGTACGCGGAACGACGTCTAAATTCGGATTTTCCTTTATGCGGTAATAGAGGTCCAATATATGAAGCGCATTTAAAAGCTGTCTTTTGTACTCGTGAAGTCTTTTTACTTGCACGTCGAATATGGACGTCGGGTCCACGGAAACGCCGTTTGCCTTTTTAATATAGTCCGCCAAAACAATTTTATTGTCGTATTTTACCTTAGCTAGCTTTTCCAAAACACTCTTATCGTTTCTGAAACGTAGCAAGCCCTCAAGCTCATCCGCCTTCTTCAGCCAACCCGAACCTATCAAATCCGTAATCAGCGCGGCAAGCTCCGGATTGACCTCCGCCACCCACCTGCGGTGAGTTATGCCGTTGGTAACATTAGTAAATTTTTCCGGGTGCATGCCGTAATAATCCCTGAACACATCGTTCTTTAAGATGTCGGAGTGCAGTGCGCTGACACCGTTCACCCTGCCCGAAGTGACCAAACAGAGGTTAGCCATTTTCACCTGATTATCGGCAAGTATGGAGTTCGCGGACACCCTTCCTTGGTCGCCGGGGAAGCGCGCCCACAGCTCCCTACAGAAGCGTTGATTGATTTCCGCAACGATTTGGTATATGCGCGGAAGCAAGGTGCGGAAGAGGTCCTGCGGCCATTTTTCCAACGCCTCCGCCATTACCGTATGGTTTGTATAGCTTATGGTTTCGGTGGTTATTTTCCACGCGTCCTCCCAGTTGTAGCCGTATTCGTCAAGCAAAACGCGCATAAGCTCCGGAATGCAGAGCGTCGGGTGCGTATCGTTTATGTGTATCGCGACGCACTCCGGAAGGTTGTCCAAAGAGGAATTATATTTAAAATGGCTTTTAATTATTGATTGGATTGACGCGGAAACAAAGAAATACTGTTGCTTTAAGCGCAGAGATTTCCCCTCGACGTGGTTGTCGGCTGGGTAAAGAACCTTGGAAATCGCCTCCGCCATTGCCTTAGCTTCCATTGCCTTAACGTACTGCCCCTTTGAGAACATTTCCATATCGAAGTCCGCGTCGGCTTTAGCTGACCAAAGGCGCAAGCGGTTAACGGCGTCGGTATCGTAGCCGGAAATACCCATATCATAGGGAACGGCTAAGACGGTCATATAATCGCGTTGCTTGACATTAAGCTTGCCGTCGTCGGTCCAGCTTTGGTCGACGACGCCGCCGAAGCGCACCTCAAAGACCTCCTCCATACGCGGCGACAGCCAACAGTGACCCAGCTTCAGCCACTCGTCGGGAACCTCCGTCTGCCAACCGTCCACAAGCACCTGTTTAAAAATGCCGTAGTCGTACATTATGGAGAACCCGCTTGCCGCGTACCCGGTGCTGGTAAGCGAATCAAGGTAGGCGGCGGCAAGCCGTCCCAACCCGCCGTTACCCAACCCGGCGTCCGGCTCAATGGGATACAAGTCGTTTAAATCGGCGCCCAATGCCTTAACGGCTTGCTCGGCTTCCTTTGTAATTGAGAGGTTAAATAGATGATTTTTAAGGGAGCGCCCCAGCAAGAACTCCATTGACATGTAGTACACCTGCTTAGCTTTGGTTTCCCGGATTTTGTTTTTAAATTCGACGCGGCGTTCGGTGAGAATATCTCTCACCACCATACAGACCGCCTGATACATTTGCGTCTGACTAGCCTCCGACGGCTTGATGCCGAAGTGTTTGGCTAATTGCGTCGTGATTTGCTTCTGCAATTCTTTTGCGCTTAGTTTTTCCATTCTGTTATCTCCGAAAGTATTTTATTCGGTGTGGACAATTCGCGGTGACAAAATATTTTCTTGGCAAGCAAGTTGTCAAATCGAACGAAGTCCGCACCCACTTTATTCGGCAGGGCGCGCAAGCGTCCGCCGAAGACACGGAGGGGCATAATTCGGAAATTTACCGACCGTTTTAAGCTATTAATTTTCATTAATTTTCCAGTGCGGACGCAAAAATAACCTCACACGGCACAAACCGTGCATTCGTTTCTTTGGCAGCTCCGTAACACGAAAAACTGAAAATTCCATGCTTGATAAACGCGCTAATTTCCCGTTAACGACCCTCGTTGTTGCGGCGATATAAACCTAAGAGTTAGGTTGCCGTGTGCCTACATTTCTTTGCCTCCGCGACCGCATAAAAGTCCCCTTTCCCGACGTTTTTTTCCGTCGAAAACGGCGCTTCATGCGGTTACATCAAAAAATCAACCGCAAGCACGATGTCCTAAACCCGGTTACACCGCATATTAAAATAACTTTCCCTTTAAAATCGGCTAATAATTGGGTATGTACAGGTCCGCAGTGAGTAAGTCGTCACATCGCATTATGCTCACACCCAAATAATTAAGCCGTTACCATATCATATCTTATCTACGTATCCGCTCCAAAACTACCGTCTTTTAGCGGACATCACCCGAAACGCGCCCTACCCCTTTAAAAGGTTACAGGGACTCGTACAGCTTTACGTACTCTTTAGCGCTTGAAGCCCAACCGAAGTCCTTGCTCATGCCGTTCTTTTGTATTTGTTTCCAGCCCTTCTCATCGTTGTAGAAGGCGTCCACGGCGCGCCACACGGCGTCAAGCATATCGTCGGCGTCGTACGTAAGGAAGGTAAACCCCACGCCCTGCTTAGTGAGAGGGTTATAAGGCTCCACGGTATCGGCAAGCCCGCCCGTAGCGCGTACTACGGGGACGGTTCCGTAAGCCATTGCTATCATCTGCGACAGCCCGCAAGGCTCAAACTTACTGGGCATGAGGAATATGTCCGCGCCGCCGTAGAGCTTTGAGGACAGGTCCGGGTTAAACGAAACCAACCCGCAGAATTTTTTGCCGTAGCGCTTGTTCAAGTCGTGTATTTTAGTTTCGTATTTCCAGTCGCCGGTGCCCAAAAGAACCATTTGAAGGTCGCCCTCCAGTATGCGTTCTATGCGTGCGGACACCAAATCCATACCCTTTTGTTCGGTAAAGCGCGTCACCATAGCGATTAGCGGCTTATTCGGCGCATAGGGGAGATTGAGCATTTCGGCAAGCTGTTTTTTGTTTTCTTTTTTCTTAGCAAGCGTATCGTAGCCGTAGTTGACAAACAGCGCGCTATCACGCTCCGGTGAATTTATTTTGGTGTCAATGCCGTTTAGGATGCCGCGTATTTTATACTTGCGCGCCCGGAGAATTCCGCTCAACCCGTAGCCGTAAAAGGGGTCTAAAATCTCCTCCGCGTACTTGCCGGAAACCGTCGTAACCACCGAAGAGGACTCTATACCGCCTTTCATATAGTTTACGTTGCCGCTGTACTCCACCAGTAGTGAGGCGGCGGGAGAAAGCCCCAAAACGTCGCCGGCGATACTTCTGTCGTACTTGCCCTGAAACTCTATGTTATGGATTGTATAGACGGTTTTTATCTTTTTATAGTCCTCACAGGAGCGGAAGAACACGTCTAAAAACACCGGGCAAAGAGCGGTTTGCCAGTCGTTGCAGTGGAGAATATCCGGGTAGAAGCCGGTGACGCGCATCGACTCCAAAACCGCCCTTGCAAAATAGGCAAAGCGTTCGCCGTCGTCGAAGTGTCCGTACGCAGCCGAACGTTTAAAGTAGTATTCGTTATCAATAAAGTAGTAAACTACGCCGTCGTACGCCGCCTCAAACACTCCGCAATACTGTTTACGCCACGCCAGTTCCACGAAGGTCGCGCCCTTAAACACCATGATGTCGCGGAAGTGTTGGGGAATATCCTGATACAACGGCATGATTATGCGCGCGTCGTTTCCCAAAAGCTTTAATTCCTTAGGAAGTGCGCCCGCAACGTCGCCCAAGCCGCCGGTTTTTTTGAAAGGCACCGCCTCCGAAACCGCAAACAAAATTTTCATATGTTGATACCTCCGTACACCTTGCCGCTTTTTCCGCGCGTTGTGTCCGCCTTATTTTTTGTTGATTACCCTTTATTGCCTTATGGGTGCCTACCCTTTTACGCCACTTCTCCATGCAACGCGCATAAAGCGTTCGTGCCTTACGCCGCAAAATAAATTCACCGTGTAGCCCACTTCTCCATGCAACGCGCATAAAGCGCTCGTCGCTGAAACAAACCGATATGTTGCAACAAATTCGTAATAAGGGCGGGGACAGTTCGCGGTAACAAGAGATTTTCTTGCCTAGCAAGTCGTCGCCGCTTATTGCGCTTGCGCCCCGCTATTGGTTATTAGACATAATTTTGTCCTTAGCTACCACGAACGGATAGTTTGCCGAACCTGCTACGGAGCAACTCTCACGCACTACCACGTTCTTATCGGTTATGGTAAACGTCAGGCTGGCGCCCTCCATTATATGACCGTTTTCCATGACTATGGAGTCCTTAATAACCGCGCCTCTGGCCACCTTAACTCCGCGGAACAGGATACTGTTTTCGACGGTACCGTCTATCTCGCAGCCGTCCGCTATCAAGGAATTGACCACCTTAGCGTTGTCGCGGTATCTGGTCGGCACGCTGTCCTTTACCTTCGTCAAAATACTGCCGTTACCGTAGAACAAATCTTCTCTTATCTCCGCGTTAAGCAGGTCCATACTGGCGCGGAAGTATGCCGGAATGCGGTCTATTACGGCGACGTAATTTTTGACCTCACAGCTGTACACCCTCAATTCGAACAGGCTCTTTTGAATTATGTCCTTTTCGAAGTCGACAAATCCCTTGGAATACGCGCCGTCCACCAACCCTAAAAGCAACTGCTTTTTCAGGTAGTACACGCCCATATTGGTAAGCTCCGCCTCACCCTCCGACGACACCGCGAACCGCGACGCAACCACGCGCCCGTCCTTATCGGTTTCTATTATGTTCTTCCGCGGATGAAGCTCGTTCGCGCGGTATGTGAGCAAGGTTATATCCGCCTTTTTTTCAAAGTGGAGTCTTTCCACAAGCGACAAATCGACGTTAGTAACCACGTTGGCGGGCATCAGAAACACGTATTCCTCTTTGGCGCTCATAAGGAAGTTGCGCAACGAATACAGCGCGTCAATTTTGCCCTTATACATCTCGCTAAGCGTGTTCAAAACAAACGGCGGGAATATAATTATTCCGCTATTTTTGCGGTTTAAATCCCAATCGCGTCCCATTCTTATGTGGTCCATGAGGGAATTATAGTTGTTCTTAGCGACAATTCCCACCTTCGACACCCCCGCGTCCACGAGATTGGAAAGCGCAAAGTCGATAAGGCGGTATCTCCCTCCGAAGGGAAGCGACGCCACCGTTCTATGGTAGGTTAGGTCGTTTAAGTGACTGTCGCTGTCGCTGGAAAATATAATGCTAAGTGCGTTGGCGTTCATGTCTGTTACCCTCCTATCATTTCGTTTGCGGCGACGGTCGTACCGTCGGGCAGCTTATACCCCGGGGCGATAACGGCTATTTGCCACTCACCGTTCTTACCGGCGGCGTTTTGCGAGGCGCCCACCTTAGCGTCCTTGCCCACGTTGGCGTTCCACCCGACTATGGAGTAGCGCACGTCCGCGCCCTCACCTATCACCGCGCCGGGCATGAGAATGGAGCCTTCTACCTTAGCGCCGCGCGCAATCTTGCAGCCGTACGACACCACGGAATTGACCACCGCGCCGTTAACCGTACAGCCCTCACTTATCAACGAATTCTTCACCACGGCGTAATCACCGACAAACTGCGGCGGCGATGCCGTGTTCCTTGCGTAGATTTTCCAATTTCTATCGGAAAGGCTGAACCCGGACGTCCCGTTCAGAATGTCCATGTGCGCCTCCCAAAGGCTGGAAATCGTACCGACGTCCTTCCAGTATCCCTCAAACTTGTATGCGAACATGCGCTGCCCGTCAATCAACATCTTCGGAATTATGTCCTTTCCGAAGTCGTTCGAGGACGCTTTGCTTTCCTCGTCCTCCACAAGATACTTCCTCAACTTGTTCCACTTGAATATGTATATTCCCATGGAAGCCTGCGTGCTTTTCGGTTTTTTCGGCTTTTCCTCAAACTCGTAAATCACGCCGTTATTGCGCGTATTCATGATTCCGAAACGCGTAGCCTCCTCAATCGGCACGTCCAACACGGCTATCGTGCAATCGGCGTTGTTCTTCTTGTGCGCAGTAAGCATTGCCGCATAGTCCATCTTGTAGATGTGGTCACCGGATAAAATCAGTACATAATCCGGGTTATAACGGTCGATAAAGTCGATATTCTGGTATATCGCGTTCGCCGTTCCCTTGTACCACTCACCCGATTTCGCACGCATGAACGGCGGTAATACGTATATTCCTCCGTCCAACCTGTCTAAATCCCACGGTTGACCGTTACCTATGTATTGGTGCAACTCAAACGGTCGGTACTGCGTCAATACCCCCACCGTGTCTATGCCGGAGTTTACACAGTTCGAAAGAGGAAAATCAATTATGCGGTACTTCGCTCCAAACGGTACCGCCGGCTTCGCCACGTCGTTCGTGAGTACTCCTAATCGCGTCCCTTGCCCGCCGGCAAGCAACATTGCCAAGCAGTCCTTTTTTATAGCTTTCATATAATTCCTATCCTTATCTTTTTTTATAGGTTGTTTTTTTAGCGTTCTTTCTTGCCGGCAAGAAATAATCAAAGAACCGCAAGCGTAAAGCTTGAGCTTCTGTTCTTTTTGCTACGCGGCAAAAAGAACCAAAAAACGCGCAAGCGTGACGCTTGACCCTGTTTTTTGCGGAAACCTTTGCCGCCTTGCG
>JAITPR010000056.1 GCA_031289315.1 Clostridiaceae bacterium
CGGACTCCTTACGGCAAAATCCAATATCGCGCCCGCCCTCATTACCAGTTCTCTTGGGCTTAGCGGCGAGGCAAAAGGTGCGCTCACCGAAAACTATATTGCCGCCGCTCTTGCCGCAAACGGGCACGCACTCTATTATTGGGAATCAAACGGAAAAGCCGAAGTCGATTTTCTTGTCGAAATCGGAGGACTTCCCGTTCCCGTTGAAACGAAAGCGTCTAACCATACAAAAGCAAAAAGTCTTACCGAGTTCGTTAAAAAATATGAGCCGACCTATGGGGTCCGCATATCAAGTAAAAACTTCGGTTTTGAAAACGGAATTAAATCCGTTCCTTTGTATGCCGCGTTCTGCATAAAACCGTAAACATAATTCCCACCGCTACTCTAACAAAAGTGTGCAAAACTATGTCGAATTACCTTGCAAAAGTGTGTAAATAGTTAATGGTTTTGCCTGCAAAAGCGTGTAAAGCTCACCCGTGTTTGCAGTTGTGGCAAGCCATGCACAAACTTTGCAGGTTCTCGCCGTCGAGTCTCGCGCCGCCCTCGCGTATCGGCTTTATGTGGTCGGCTATCTCGGCGGGCTGTACGCGTCCCGCTCTCATGCACTCGGCGCATAACGGCGCGAGCCGTAATTGCCGTTTCGCTAATCTCCGCCACGCCTCGCTGTTGTAAAACTTCTTGCTGTCCCCGTCCCGTGTGTAGCGGTTATATTCACGCGCCGCTTGCTGACGGTGCTTGTCACAAAATCTTTCATGCGTCAGTTCGGGACACCCGTGGTATGCGCACGGCTTTTTCGGTTTGTATGGCATTCTCTTTGTCCCCCTCTCACTTATTATTATAACGGCGTTTTACTTCTCAACCGCTTCTCACGGTGTGCAATTTGAGAAATGTTTGAGAAAACCTTTCACGCGCTATTGCAAATCATGTATTCCATATCCTTAATCACAGACTTTGACCAGTCGATGTCCGATACCGCCGTAAAATCTTGTGCCGGAACACAAGCATAGAATTTATTCGTAGCCGATTGCGTTGTCTTTAACGCCGAAACAAGAAACCTAAACAATTTCGTTTTGTAATACTTGACGAAATTGTCGCGCTCAATCTCGCTATTAAAAGCAACTTAAAGATAAGACTGCGAGCAAATCGAGTCTTCTCCTGCCGTTTCAATCGCGCCCAAAATCTTGTCTCTGCAATCGCCGTTTTCGGCTGACTGAATGATAAAAACTTTATACTTTCCTATGTCTGCAGAGTTCTTTTTAACAAACGCGCTGTCGATATATTCGATTTTACGCTTTTGGTTTTCTATATGATAAAGTTGAATGTCCGTCATTTTTTGTTTTCTTGTCGTAACAATCATGGGATTTTTTGCACTTGTTTTAGGGTTAGATGAAATCCCGAACGGGGTATCGGACGAAAGCATTTTGTTTAAAAATATCGTGTTTACTCCGCTTGTCATCTTCACCGTATCAACAACCTCTTGTTGAATTTGGTACCTGATTAAGTAATCCTACCCCTCAAATTAGTTTATATTATTGATACCGGCGGAAAAAAAGCTTTTATATAACACTTGCATTTACTTATTTTATAATTTATAATCATAGATATACAAAAGACGGACGCGTGGATATGCGGCGATTATAATCTTTTCAAGGGAGCGGCATTTTATGATAACCGTAAGAAAATACCGCGAAGCGGATAAAGAAAATCTGCAAAAGATTTGCATAGCTACGGGTCCCGGCATAAAAAACGAACGACACCGCTTATCACAGCTTGCCCTATACTGCGACTATTTTGCCGACTGTGAGCCGGAAAATATTTTTATCGCGGCGGACGAAGCGGATAACGCCGTAGGCTACATACTTTGCTGTACGAATTTCGCCGGGTTTAAAACCGCCATGAAAAAACATTATTTTAAGTTTACGTGCCGTTATGACATCGTAAAATGGCTTATGTGCCGGGCGGAACTTATTATGGATGAGAAATTGTTTAAGGATTACGGCGCATTTTTGCACATCGACATCTTAGACGGCTACCAACGCGCGGGCGTAGGCACAAGGTTAATGGACGCGCTCCTTGCGCTGTTGTTGGAGAAAGGCATAAAAGGCGTGACATTGGGTGTCGGTTCCGACAATGTAAAAGGCGTTAGTTTTTATAAAAAGTACGGTTTCCATGTGGTAAAACAAGGTCCCGGTTTTTATAAGTTAGGCATATTTACGACGGAAAGGCAACAGACCGACAGGGAAAAACAGCATGAAACTTAAAATCGTGCGGTGGTATTCCGGTTTTTATAAGCTAGGCATATCGACGACGGAAAGGCAACAGACCGACAGGGAGGAACAACATGAAATTTAAAATCGCACACTCGTCTAAAAATGTATTCGACTTGAAAAAAAGCGTCGCTTTCTACGAAAAGGCATTGGACTTTAAGGAAACCCGACGCATAGACCCAGGCGACGGCAGTTTTCTCATTATATTTATGGGCGACGGGACATCTGGCACGGAGGTGGAGCTTACGTGGTCGGCGGACCACTCCGATCGTCCCTACGATTTGGGCGAAAACGAACAGCATTTGGCGGTTACTACAGAGGATTACGCCGGCGCGCACGCGCTACATGAACAAATGGGCGTAGTATGCTATGAAAACCGCGAAATGGGGCTTTATTTTATAAATGACCCGGACGGGTATTGGATAGAAATTCTGCCGGCGTAAAAAATTTTTAGATTTTTTTGCGTAAGGAATGATAAAAAAATTTGCCTAAGAAATAAAATTTCTGCCGGCGAAAAAGCAATTGCGGAAAAATTTTCGCATAAGGAACAAAAAAAATTCCGGCGTAAAAAAAATTTTTAGATTTTTTGCGTGGGAATAGGAGTGTGGACAATTCGCGGTGGCAAAATATTTTCTTGAATAGCAAGTCGTCAACGAGGAGTCCACGCCCGAGAATAGTATAAGGAGCATTAAAAATTATGGATTTTATCAAAGGTGCGCTCAAGCGCATAAAAAGTTTTTCGGAAAATGAGGTCGTATGTCTTGCGACGCTTGTGGCGGCGTTGGCTTACGATATGTATTATTTGGACCTGATGAACCCATTGAAATACTCATTAAGCGAAATAGGCAGGCACACGCCCGCGCTATTCGTTTTATGGAGCGTGGTCAGCGGAATTGCCTTGCTTTTGAACGTGCGCAGATTTTACGCAAGAACCGGCTACACGTCGAAGGTCGGCAAAATCTGTTTGTATTGCGGACTTTTCTTTCTGATATGCACTTTCTCCAACATGTCGCGGGAGCCGGTACTCTATTGGATACACGTGGCGACCGCTATTTTATTCGCAGTGCTAGGTTTTGCATCCGTCGCGTTGGGGCTTTTAAAGTTGTTCAAGAAAAATCTTAAATTCCGCGTACTTACAAGCATATTTTTCGTGTTCATTTTTGTGGATTTGATACTGCTTATGATATACACGCAGATGGCTCTGTACGAATTTATACCGCTTATTTTAGGATTTGTGGTGTTGTTCTTTACCAACTTTACGGAATTTTTCCGGTTGCCCGACGCGGTGCAAGCGGAAACGGCAAAAGCAGACACGGAGCAAGCGGACGCGTATGCGGAACAACCAGCACAAACGGATACGGATGCGGAACAAGTCTATCCCGAACTAACTTATTCGGAACAAGCTCCCGAACAAGCTACGGCACCAACCGATACGGACACGGAATAAATATAAATCCCGCTAAGGCTTCGCAAAAAGCCCACATCCGCATGGATTTAAACTGCGCGCAAGCTTGGCAACAATAAGCCAACCACCCCCGAATACGAACGCGTGAGGGCTTCGCAAAAGCCCCAATCCGCACGGAATAGTCTACGTAAGGGCTTCGCAAAACAACATAAATAACGTGGCAAAATACCGCGAATAAAAAACAGAGGACATCAAAATGAAACCTAAAAAAGCATCCGCACAACTTTTACCGCTCATAATATTCGGTATAATCTTTGCTATAATCGGCATAATTGTGCTAATCGCCACGTCGGCGTCCGGCTCCACCGCCTATCCCATCATATTGTTTATCATAATCGGACTGGTTTTTGCCGTCGTAGGCATACTAAACACCGCAAAAACAAAACGCTACAACAAGGAAGCCACGGAAATAGTTGCGCGCGGAACCTCGACAAACGCACAGTTTATGGGCGCCGTAAATAAGCTTACCGTTAACAGAGTACGCTTCCACAGCGTCACGTTTAAGTATTTTGACGGCGAAAAGGAAATTACCATCTCTACACCGTCGATATACAGAGACCACGAGGCGGAATCCTTGAGAAACCTCAACTACTTTGAGATTAAGCATCTAGACGGTAAAGCCGTCATAACCGACGAACGCGTTTCCAACAGCATCCTGCCCTTTGCGACCTCCTACGCACCCATCAATTACGGACAAAACGGCGCCCCGCGAAACGGTTACGGACCCGTTCCCTACCCGACACAAGATGGCGGTTACCCGTATCCCCCGCAAAACGGCTATGGACCCACCCCCTACAACGGACAAAACGGCTATCCACAAACCAACGATGAGCCGAATGACAACGAGTTAACCGACGATTTGTTTGGTGGTGCGCCCCAAGAACAACCGGAAAATAATCCGTATGCCGTCGCCGGAGCCGAAGCCTTCGCGCCCCCTCGTCAAGAAGAACCCCGTTATTACAACGCTCCCGCCGCCGCAAACACAAACGCTCAACCGTCGGGAAGCCTTCCGCACGCCGTCGGCATAGACCCGTCGCGCGTCGAATCGTCCTTGCGCGGCTGCACCAGCGCGCGTGATTTGGATAATGTTTGGTTTCAGTTTCGCAACCTTTTGGACTCGGAAGCATATTTCCGTCTGCGTGAATTATACGACGACCTTCGCGGCAGATTAGGTTAAGCGAATTAAAACCGGCAAACCAAATTAGATCGGGCAACCCCTAAACTGGCGAACCGAATTAAATCGAAAAACCAAATTGAAATCGGGCAAACCCAAACTAGGGCGTGTTCACGTAAACGCGCAAACGGCGTACTCCGCCTAAACCCCTTCGCGTGTGTTCTGTTAAGTGAACACCCTCTTAAAGCATACTCATGAACGAAAAAATAAATCTTGAAAAACTCGGTAATGTCGCGCAAATAGCCGATATTAAAGAAATTGTGCATACGGACGGATTGGCGTCCGGGCTAAAGGAACTCGTCTGTAAAAACGGACGGCTTCGTATGAACATACTTGCTGGACGCGCCTTCGACATCGGCGAATTGAGCTTCGGCGGAATTAATCTTAGCTACATAGGCAAGAACGGTTTTATATCGCCTTTTACGGCGTATACGGAAGCGTTCCCTTATCCGCGGTCTTTTTCCGGCGGTTTCTTGATGACCTGCGGGCTGGATAACATAGGTTCACCCTCCGCATCCAGCCCCCAACACGGAAAGCTGTCCTCCACTCCCGCGTGCATCACTAAAAAAGAAGTCCTAATTCCAGACGGTTCACCCGTGTTGCGCATTGCCGCTGAAACCGTTCAAGCCGAACTGTTCGGCGAAAATCTCACGGTACTGCGCGAATACGAGATACGTCAAAACGGCTTTACCCTAACAGATAATATAACCAATCGCGGCTTTAAACCCGCTTCCGTTATCTTTATGTACCATTTTAATATGGGTTATCCGTTTCTTGACGAAAATACAGAACTCTCCGTCAACGCCAAAAGCGTTGAGGGGCACGACCAAAAAGCTGAGAAAACCAAAAAGAACGCCGCTAAGTTCGCGCCCCCGAAGGTCGATTTCACCGAAGAATGTTTCTATTATTCCTTCGCCGAACCCGAAACGCACGTGAGCGTCTTTAACCCGAAACTTAGCCTCAAAGCCTCCTTCTCCTACGCCAACCGTAACCTTCCATACCTAATCGAATGGAAAAATCCGCTCTCCGGCGAGTACGTCTTAGGCATTGAACCCTCCTCGTCTAAACTGAACGATAAATCACCAACTACACTTGCCCCCGGTCAAACCCTCTCAAACTCAATTACGGTTTGTTTCGAGTAGCTCTAGTTCTTTCTTGCACATGCAAGAAAGAACGCTTTGGTTCTTTTTGACACACGTCAAAAAGAACCAAAAAACTTGCAAGCGTGACGCTTGACCCTAATTACTTGAAAAACGCGGGCTTCGCCGTAGACGGAACAACCCCGTTAAATACAGAGAATATCAATTTAGCCTTATTAGGTTAAAAATGGTATAAAAAATAGAGGCTACCACCCTTAACAATCATTATAACCCGCTCCCATACGGTGACAGTCTAAAGAACCCTCTCCTATTGAATGACAGTCTAGATAACCCGCTCCCATACGGTGACAGTCCAAAAAACATGGTTGACCGGCGTTTATTACTTCGCCACGCCCCATATTCCGGCTCAAGGTGACAATCTAAAGAACCGCTCCCATTTTGCGGCAGTCTACGCGGAATTCTGCGGCTAAATATAAAAAAGCAAAGGGAGCACTCCCTTTAAGGAACGCTCCCGTTGAAGCAATACACTTTTAAGTCTACTGCGAAGCCATCGCAATTGCTTAAGCCAGTATTGCAATTACTAGCATTATTAAGTACCTCTTACGTCTACGACGAAGCCCCGCATTGAAACACCCATGGCGGAATACTTTATCTTTTCACTATAGAATATCTAGCGGTGAAACCGCCCCCTATTCTATATCCTTGTTAAAAAACAGCGGCAGGGGTTCCAGATAGATTATATCGGTGCGCTCCAAGCTGTCGCCTTCGGCAAGCACCGCCATTTTCGCGACTACTGTGCCGCCCGCGGCGGAGGTGATTTGTTCAAGGGCTTTTATCGACTCTCCAGTGGAGATAACGTCGTCTACAATGAGCACTTTTTTGCCGGATATGCGGTCGACTTCGCTTTTATCCAAGTAAAGCGTTTGTATCTTTTCCGTGGTAATTGAACGCACGTTGACGGCAATCGCCTCTTTCATATAGAATTTAGCGCTTTTTCTGGCGGGAATATAGACCTTGCCGCTCTGCTTAGACATTTCGTAAGCAAGCGGAATACCCTTAGATTCCGCAGTCAATATTACGTCAAACCGCGGCGCGCGCTTAAGTAACGCCTCCGCACAAGCAACGGTCATTTCCACGTCTCCGAACATCACAAACCCGGCGATTGAAACATGCTCGTTGAGTTTGCAAAGCGGTAGCTTACGGTCTAAACCTGCGATAGTTATATCGTAAAAATCTTTCATTTGAATGTATATGTTTTTTCGGATAACCGCCCCGAAAAAATCTTAAAACCGGCGCATGTGCGGCAACCCCCTTTGAGGGCGACCTCTTTACGGATTAGTCCTTCGTTGCCAAAACCTTTTTAAGCTTGGCAAAACGCGGAAGCCCGTCCTCTAAGGGCGCTTTCGCGTCACCTTGAATGAGCGGTAAGGCATAGTTTACGAAGTCCTCCGTAAGACCCGTGCCGTCGGCGTTAATCCACTCCGCCGGAATTGTCTTTTCGGCGTTAGCAACTTGTTTCAACGGCAAAAGCTTGTTTTTGCATACGTATTTACCGTTCTTGTAGGTTCTTTCAAAGGCAACCATTTTATCCGTCTGCCCTTTAACGGCGTATCTCACCGCCGCCTGTCCCGCCTTAAAGGACTCCTCTATGTCGGTTTTGGACGCTATGTGCGCGGCGCAACGCTGCATAAGGCTGAATTCGATTGCGCGTACCTTGACGCCCAAACGCTCCTTTATGATGTCGCCCAGTTTGGCTCCTACTCCCCCTAGCTGCGCGTGTCCGAACAGGTCGGTAGCGGACGCCATGAAATCGCCGACGTATCTGCCGTCCGCATTTTTGATGCCCTCCGACACGACGACTATCGCCTTATTGTTGTTTTTGTCGCAGACCTTTTTAACGTCGTCGACGAATTTATCCACATCAAACGGCACTTCCGGTAAGTAGATGAGGTCCACGCCTAAGCCCTTGTAATTGGCAAGCGCCGCCGAAGCCGTCAACCAACCGGCGTTCCTGCCCATGATTTCCACTATGCAAACCAGCCCGGTGTTGTAAACCTTTGCATCAAGGTTAAGCTCCATAAGCGTGGTAGCTATGTATTTCGCCGCCGACGCGAAGCCGGGACAGTGGTCGGTACCAAATAAATCGTTATCTATGGTCTTAGGCACGCCTATGACGTTGCAGTCATAGTTCGCCGCTTTCAAATACTTGCTGACCTTGTTGCAGGTATCCATGGAGTCGTTGCCGCCGTTGTAAAAAAAGTAGCGTATGTTGTACTTTGTAAAAACCTCTAGCAGTTTTTTGTAGTCGGTGTCGTCATCTTTCACGTCCTTAAGCTTGTAGCGAACGGAGCCTAACGCCGAAGACGGAGTGTATTTTAAAAGCTCCAACTCCTTTATGTCCTCTTTGGAAATGTCGTAGAATTTCTCGTCAATAATTCCCTTAATCCCGTGTGCCGCACCGTAGACCTCCGTTATAAGCTCCTGCTTTAACGCCTCGATGAACACGCCCGCCGCGCTACTGTTGATGACGGAGGTAGGTCCTCCGCTTTGACCAAAAATGGCCGCACCTTTTAAATCTTTCATGTTGTTTTCTCCTTTTGAATATGTTTTATTCGGTCAATCCGAATTATAAACTCAATATTTGCGCAATTCTGCTTAGTTCGTCGTCGGGTTTGCTTTTCATAGCAAGGGCTTCCGCCACGTCGACGTCGATGATTTTATTGTTACGTATGCCGATTAGCCTACCGTTTTTGCCCTTGCCGATTAAATCAACCGCGCGTACCGCCATCTTCGCAGCAAGCAATCTATCGAACATGGTAGGCGTGCCGCCGCGCTGAATGTATCCCAGTTTGGTATAGTGTGCGGTCTTCTGCGTCTTAGCTTGTATCTTATCTATAAGCTCGTCCTTCATGTCCGCGCAACCCTCCGCAAGCAAAATCATATTTGACGTCTTGCCGCGCTTGCTGCTCTCCGCTATGCCCGCCGCTATGCCGTCTATGTCGACGGGAAGCTCCGGAATTATCGCGTATTCCGCGCCGCCGGCAACCGCAGCGTGAAGCGCTATGTCGCCGCACTCCCTGCCCATAACCTCGATAATCATAACACGGTCGTGCGAAGTCATCGTGTCGCGCACCTTGTTTATTGCGTCCAGTACGGTGTTCACGGCGGTATCAAATCCCAAGGTATAATCCGTATACGCAAGGTCGTTGTCGATGGTCCCCGGTATGCCAACCGCACTGAACCCGTACAGCTTAACCATGTCCTTCAAGCCCCGAAAGGACCCGTCCCCGCCGATAACGATAAGACTGTCTATGTCGCGCTCTCTTAGGTTGTTCACCGCGCGCTCCACAACCTCCGGTTTCTTAAATTCCGGACTGCGTGCCGTCTTTATTATCGTGCCGCCACGCTGTATTGTGTCGGAAACGCTACGCGAGTGCATCTCAAAAACATCGTCATTTATAAGCCCCTCGTAACCGCGCTCCACGCCATATACCTGATACCCGCAATAAATACCGTAGCGAACCGCCGCCCTTATACAGGCGTTCATGCCGGGTGCATCACCACCGCTGGTTAAAATAGCAAATTTTTTCATGTCGTTACCTCCGTTGCACCGTCCCTTTGCCGAACCGGGCACAATGTTCCTTGCCTATCAAGACCCGCCTATCGGATCCACCGAATCTGCCGGTTCGTATTTCCAAATCTGCCGGTTCGTATTTTTCGCAACCGCTCCCGGTCGCATACTCCTCAACCTATTAATACCCGTTAATTTTATCACTTATATGGCAAAGTTGCAACTAAATCCACCTTTTTTGTGATTATCATCGTTAGTTTACAAATTGCATGATTTGCGGCATTGCAATTGCGGATAAATCCGCTTGAAAAAAGCGTTGATTTCCGGTTTAAATCGTGGTATAGTAAATAATATATTAAAGTACCGCAAGGGGTTCTTAAGACGCCTTTCGATAAGAAAAACTTTAATAAATTTTTGTGTGCCGAAAGGCGTATGGGGGAAAATGAAAGTTGCTTTAGGAAACGACCACGGCGGCTATGTTTTGAGGGAAGCCGTGCTAGAAACTCTGAAAAAAAATAAAATCGAAGTGACCGACTTCGGAACCTTTACAGCGGACTCTTGCGATTATCCGGAGTACGGTTTGAGGGTTGCGGAGGGCGTGGCGGAAGGCAAATTCGACTTCGGCATACTTCTTTGCGGAACGGGCATAGGCATATCTATAGCCGCGAATAAGGTAAAGGGTATCCGCGCCGCTACGGTGACCGACGCGTTTTGTGCGGAGGCGTGTAAAAAACATAACAACGCAAACGTGATTGCCATGGGCGGAAGAATAATCACTCCGGAGCAGGCTAAAACCGTCCTTCAAGCCTATATCGACGCCGGTTTTGAGGGCGGACGGCACGAAAAACGCGTACGGCAAATAGCCGACATTGAAGCAAAGTACTTTAAGTAAATATGCCTTAAAAGTGGATTTTTATATCTTGATAATTAAGGAACCGACCGAACCATGGGCGGTTCTTTTTATTTTTTCTTCCAGACAGCACGAAAGGCAATTGCCAATAGTAGGAAAACCGACGCTTCCTACCTCCTCCGCAAGTTCTAAATTACTAGAGGCGAACAGTGCTTCTTACCTCCTCCGCAAGTTCTAAATTACGAGGAGCGAAGGCGGTTTTTATGGATTTTTTACTATGGACAATGGCGGTTTTTTCTACAAATTTTTAACTTAATTTTATGCCCAAAAATTAATTTTAGACTTTTTATAAAAACCTCTTGACATTTGGTGAAAAAGTGGTAAAACATGTGTGATATTTAAAGCGGAGGCTTGTTGATTTGAGCCGGGGCATGACGCTCATTGGACACTTAAATAAGCGCTTACTTTCGCGCCGAAAGCGCAAAGAGGTCTTTATCATATGGAACAACCAGACCATCACCGAACGCAAGTAAAACTTGCAAACAACAGTTTAACACACCAAAAAAGACTACCAAAACTCTTAATATCGTTACTTGCCGCCGCTCTGTTTGCCTTGCTCTCCGTCGGTTTTTCGGCTTGTAACGCGCGTCCGGAAAAGCTGCTTATTTACAACTGGACGGGCTACATCAGTCCGGATGCCGTGGACGCTTTTCCCGACTATTACTATGAGCACACCGGTAAGCGTATAGAAGTCGTTTATTCTACCTTCGACTCAAACGAAACTATGATAACGACGCTCGTCAAGGGCAAGGCGGAGGTCGACTTAGTATGCCCTAGCGACTACGCCATTCAAAAGCTCTTGCAGTTAGATTTTCTTAGTCCGCTAAACTACAGCAAAATCCCCAACGTCACCAACGTCTATCCGCTTGTGCACGACAAGATTTTCGGCGCGTTCGGCGCCGTGGATGTAAACGGCGAACTCCGCGACATGACGTTGTATTCCACGCCGTACATGTGGGGTTCCTTCGGAGTTTTATACAACGCAGACATAATCTCCAAGGAAAGCGCGGAAGCGGCGGGGTGGGGCTTGCTTTGGAACGAAAACCTCGACGGTAGCCGGATTTCTCCCCTTCTGAACGGCAAAATTCTCATGAAGGAAAATATCCGCGAAACCTACGCCGCCGCCGTGCTGTACTTAGCCGAACGCGGCAAGCTCCCCAAAAAGTACGACGGGCTGACTACGCAAGCACTGATAAACACCGTTGAGCCGGAAATATTGTCGACGGTCGAACGGGCGCTTTCGGCACAAAAACCCCTACTAAAGGGCTACGAAGTCGATTTCGGCAAGGACGACCTCATCGTCGGTAATGCCTATGTCGACCTTGCCTGGAACGGCGACGCCCTATACGCTATCGAAGAAGCCGCAGCAGTCGGCGTGAACCTCGATTATTTTGTACCCGCGCTAGGCGGAGCATGGTTCGACGGCTGGACGGTTCCCAAAAACGCACCCAACCCGGACGCCGCCCACTGGTTCATTAACTATCTCTACGAACCCTCCACCGCTATGATGAACACCTACGAGATAGGTTATACCAACTGCCTTAACCCCGAAATCTTAGCCGAATTTATTGAGGTCGACGCCGATGCCGCCGCTATGCTCGAAGATTGGGGCTATACCCCCGAAGAGTTCTTTAACGACCCGCGCCGATACCCTAAGATAGACGATACCTTCGGCATAATCAACGATTTTAATACCGAACAAAGTGAGTTGATTGTCGCTATGTGGGAACGCGTTAAGTCCGATACCCGCGAAAATAGCAACGGTCTAGGCGAACTCGCCGTACCCGTTTGGCTGTTCGCCGGCTCCGCGTCCTTTATACTAATCCTAATCCTCGCTTATTGCTTCTACCAAAAATGGTACCTCGTCCGCCCCCGCCGTATAACCCGCGTAGCACGCGTAACTCACATTAATACCGCCGGAGGTTTAATGGAGTTCTTTTTGCTACGCGGCAAAAAGAACCAAAAACCGCGCAAGCGTGACGCTTGACCCTGATTACTTGAAAAGCGCGGAATGCAGTAACTTTTACTTGCATTCCGCGCTTTTAAATTTATTAGTGTAATCTCCTCACTTATCGCCTTTTGTTTCCTTTATGTCCCATTGCAAAAACCGTGCTTTTTAAATTATTCGTATCAAACGTACCCTCTTCTACTTTTGTTACTTTAAGCAGTCCTCCGCTTCGCGCAAACTGCACCCTACACAAATAGGAGCGGATTATTTAGAGTGATACATGGAGAAAATCCTCCCTATACGGTATGGTGGCGCGGCAATTTTGCGGCGGAAGCCTCCGCCTACGGCAATGCCCCCCACTTTGATTCGGCGGAAGCCCCCGCTTTTGGCGGAACGCTTTATGCGCATTGCATGGGGGACGTGACGTAAGAGTGTAAGCACCCATAAGGGGACCTTTCGACACGCCTACATAGCGGAACCCGCTATGTAGGCGGCTCAAGGTGACATCGGGGGAAAACCCTCCCCTATACGGCGTGCCGCGCTCCGCTCAAGGTGACAATCTAAATAACCCGCTCCCTATAAGGTGTGCCGCTTTTGGCTATGCCCTGCCTACGGCAATGCCCCCCCACTTTGATTCGGCGGAAGCCCCCGCTTTTGGCGGAACGCTTTATGCGCGTTGCATGGGGGACGTGACGTAAGAGTGTAAGCACCCATAAGGGGACCTTTCGACACGCCTACATAGCGGAACCCGCTATGTAGGCGGCTCAAGGTGACATCGGGGGGAAAACCCTCCCCTATACGGCGTGCCGCGCTCCGCTCAAGGTGACAATCTAAATAACCCGCTCCCATAACGGTGTGCCGCTTTTGGCTATGCCCCGCCTACGGCAATGCCCCCCACTTTGACTCGGCGGAAGCCCCCG
>JAITPR010000010.1 GCA_031289315.1 Clostridiaceae bacterium
GCAACCTGTTGCGTTATGTTTTCTCGGACTTGTTCCATTACGCCGAAGTTTCCGTAATCGCCGAATGCGCTAAACGTAAACAACACACCCGCTAACACAATTGTAATCGCCGTAGATAACAGCCCAAGTTTGAGATAAGATAACTTCTTAGCGCTCTTTACCTTAGACCCGTATGACGTTGTGCAAACGGGTTCGAGAGTAGTCGCCGCCGCGGCGGTCACTTTCCCCTGTGCGCCCACAGGCGCGCTCTTAACAGCCTTTGCACTTAATGCAACGGGTGCAAGCACGCCGCGCCGTCTGCGTCCGAGCAGAATGACCGCGCCGCAAGCCGCGACGGCAACAAACAACCCCGAAAGCAATGCGGTTTGCAATCCGTCTGATAAGTTAAGCCCACCTTGCAGTAGCCCGGCTTCCGCACCGTCATCACCGGGCAAAACCGTTCCGCCTGCCGCTTGCCCTTGCGAGCCGCCCGTCGAACGCGCTATCCATAACGCCTCAAGCATGATTTTGCCGCCGGCGTCATCGGGAACCGTCATTGTGCCGCCGGTATAAATTTTGCCCGCAATCGCCGTTGTTCTCCAAACCCAACCCACGAGCACAAAACCTGCGCGTGTCGGATTCGGCGTGCTCAGCACCGCACCGGCGTTGCCTTGCATAACGGTCTCATCAAGCGCTTCATTTACGAAATGAACGCGCGTTCTGCCGCCTGTTCCGTTAGCTAAATCGGCTAGTTCAACGTCGCTGTTACGTATCCACAACGCGTCTAAGCGCATGGAAATTATATTATCTAATTTTGTGATTTGCCCGTAGTACGCCTTGCCTATACCCGTGCTTTCTTCAAGATACCACCCAAAGAACGTATAACCCGTTCTTTCAGGGAAAGGCAATATCACCTTATCGCCCGCGTGTGCGGTAATCATTTGATAAAGGTTGCCGTCATACAGCGAAATCGTCGTGCTTGAATAATTCCAAACGGCGTAAAAAGTCGGGTTTGCCGTAGTCGGCGTAAAAGTGCCGCTGTAAACAACACCGCCGTATTCCCAACCGCCGAATGCCCAACCGTCTTTGGTTGTTTCGGGCAAGGTAAGCGGCACGCCTACTTCCGCTTTAATTCGAGTTACGGCTTCGCCTCCGTTTGAGTCGAAATTAAGGTATGTGTACTTTTGAGTAATCTGTTCCCAAATGACAATGTTGCCAACGGTTTGTGGAGTAAATTTGCCGTCCACAATCAAATTATCGTTATATAGCCAACCGTCAAAGATAAATAAATCGTTTGGCAAGGTGGGGGTCGGCAAATCAATTTCTTGCCCTACGAACGCCCTAAAATACGTAGGTATCGAGTCGTCGGGTAAATCTAATTCAAGGTAAATATCGGCGTAGCCAACCGCAACAGTTATCCTTATAGTAAATGAAACGGTGCTACCAAGCCTATCTACCAAAGTGAAGTTATACGTCCCCGCCTCGCTAAACCAAATGTCCGCCACTTCGTCAAAAGAATATATTTGCGTTTGCCCGTCTTTAACTACCTTAACTATACTGTATGGATCTAACTCGTTTGTAGCAGACCGCAATATAAAACCGTTTGCGTTCTCAGTCGTAGTATGGCTTTTGCCGAATGTTATTTCGTCAAAGCCGCCGTTTCTAAAAATGCTAACGGCAAGACTACCCGTTATGTCACCGAGCTTAAGGTAGACGGCTTCGTATTCCGTGAAGTCACCGAAGCCATTTTCTTCTCTAACGACGTAAACACCGCTTGGTGCATTTACAAGCCCTAACTGATACTCAACCGACACACCATAAAGAATGTTGTAAGTGGTCATCGTGTCCTTCAGTGTGAGCGTAACGGTTTTGCTCTCAAAATTTGCTACCTTTATGAATGCAAAATATAATATTCCTTCCTCTATCTCGCCTGTATCGGGTGAAACATAGCGATATTTCCGTCCGTTTAGTGACGGCAAGCCCGCTTTCATATATTCTTGTTCATCGTCATTAAGAAACACTATTATGTCTTGATTAAAGTTAAGTTCTAAAACGGCATCGTCTGCAACATCGGCAGTCTGATAACTCTGTGGGTTCGTAGCGTCAAAATAACTCACGGAAATCATTGCTTGAACCGCTGTATCTACCGCCGTCAAAACAGCTGTTTGCGTTGCGTATTGTGTCCCCTTGTAGACATATTTTCCGTCTGATTGCGCTACCTTTGCACGCTCTATATTGTAAGCAAAATCATACGCTCCGCTATAATCGGCAAATGCAAATATCGCCTTGCCTGTACCCGCGGTTTGTTGAGCTACGGCGTAATATTTACTTTGTAGGTCGCTAAAACCGATAAGCCCGTTTAGGTAAGCGTAATTAATTGACGGTTCTGTCGGCGTGTCTTCCGACACAATTTCAAAGCGGAAAATAAAATGATATACATCGCCCGAAACAGTTTCCCCATCTACAATATACTTAGGATTACCCCAAAACTCCGCCTTATATATTCCTACCTCGTTAATCGTTCCTCGCAAAAGACTTGTCGTATAATTTGCACCGAAAGTTTGTTTAATCTCTTGGACTTCTACCTCGTATGCTTCCGCACCATCGCCCTCAATTTTATATAAAATGCCCGCTATAGGAGCAACGCTGCCATCGGTTGCGTTAATATTCCAGCTGTTCGCTCCCGCCAAATATGCCGGATATTGTCCGGTGGTATACACTCTTTGGCTATCGGCAGTAAAGAAGCCTTGCCCGAAGTAGCCTATAACCGCATCGTTCGGCTCACGCCTATCAACAAATATAGTGTAGGGTATCGCGGCGCCGATTTTACGACTAATCGTGAAGTCATAACGACCGCTATCCAAAAAGAATTGACCGTCAAAGGCACTGCCCATAGATATGCCGTTCTTTGTATATGTAAGCGAATATGCCGCAACACCCAAGGTGTCAATGCGAAATCCGTTAAGCGTAACATCACCGCTTAAAATAGTTTCAAATTTATTCGTCGAAAACGCCCCGCTTTCTTCGTCACCGCCGACTTGTCCAAAATTGCTTACATTGTGAAAAAGTACTTGCCCGGAGTTTTGCACAAGATAAAACTCTACTTCTTCTATAATGTTAGTGTAATGGGTTGTAGTAACATCTTTCCATATGCCCCAAAAATTTCTCTCCGGTGCGGTAACCGTATACGTCAACTCATAGGCGAAAGTTATTTTTATGTAAACGCCACGCGACAAGTCCTCTCCAGAAGGAGTATATAGCGTATATTTCTCTCCGCTGGGTCCGAAATCCGATGGATTAACTAAATCCGTGAAATTAAAAGTATGTAATTGACTGTGCGATAGCCCGTCTTTATCTTGCCAAATCCATTTATCATTCGCATTGGTTTTCTTTTGAAACAGCATCGCTCCAGTGCCGATTACCCCGATGTTTTGAAACGTGCCTACGCTTTGATATGTGTCGCTGGAAATAGCATAATGCTTGTCACCAACAAACATATCCGATACGTCGCTAAAATTATAGCTTAATTGTATCGCGGCATAACTTCCCGTAATACCGTAGCCGTGGTATCCCTCTACATCGCCGGTATCTATACCCGCTTGAGTGTAGTCGGCTTGCGTGTAAACTGATAAATTGATAAGGTTCTTTCCTAACGGATGCGTTGAATCAAAAATCCTTTTTCCGTTTGAAGTATAATAACCCGAATTGTCCTTAGTTTGGTACGCTTTTACTAAGATAGGAGCCTCTGCAGTACTCAATGGCTGCGCATCTTCCTCTCCCTCGGCAGCATATGCGGAGGGGACATTTGAAGTCAATGCAAAACCCATCACTGCAACGATTGCCGCTATAATTAACATCATTAAAATGCACAAAAACTTTTCGCGTTTTATAAAACTGTTTCCCATACGTCTTTTGCCTCCTGACAAGCGTCATGCTTGCATATCGCAATTTTAGAGATTATGTGACAAGTACAACTAAGGTTTTTCATGTAGGAAAATCCACCTCAATCGATAGACCTCTCCTTTCCATTATTTGTCTTAGTGTACAGTTTAGCAAAATGCAAACACAATAGCAAGCGTTTGTGTGGTATAAATTTTTATGTGTAGATTGTAAAATAAAGTGTCGCACAACAAAAAGAACAAAGGCGTCCCTTTGGGGACGCCTCATTAAGGAACTCTAGTAACTCAATCCAACTTCAAGATGCTCATGAAGGCTTCGCTGGGGACTTCGACGGAGCCGACCTGTCGCATACGTTTTTTGCCCTCCTTTTGTTTTTCAAGGAGTTTCTTTTTGCGAGTGATATCGCCGCCATAGCATTTGGCAAGGACGTCTTTTCGGACTGCCTTAACGGTTTCGCGGGCAATTACCTTGCCGCCGATTGCCGCTTGCACGGGGATTTCGAACTGTTGGCGCGGTATGGCGTCCTTGAGTTTTTCGGCTATTACGCGCCCGCGGTTGTAGGCTTTTTCGCGGTGGACGATTATAGATAACGCGTCGCAAATTTCGCTGTTGAGCAATATATCAAGCCGCACAAGGTCGCTGCGCTGAAAGCCCGCCGCCTCGTAATCGTAGCTAGCGTAGCCGCGCGAACGCGATTTAAGCGCGTCGAAAAAGTCATAAACAATTTCGTTGAGCGGCAGAATGTAGGTCAATTTAACGCGGGAGGCGTCGACATACACCAAATCAATATATACGCCGCGCTTATCCTGACAAAGCTCCATGATAACACCCACGTACTCCGGCGGCGAATAGATGGACGCGGTGACGATAGGCTCCTCCATGTAATCAATTTCCGACGGATTGGGAAGATGTGACGGGTTATCAACCTTAACCACTTCGCCGTTGGTCTTTATAACGCGGTAGGAAACGCTGGGCGCGGTGGTAATCAAATCCATATCGAATTCGCGTTCCAACCGCTCCACGATGATTTCCATGTGTAACAGCCCCAAAAAACCGCAACGGAAGCCGTAGCCCAACGCGCCGGAAACCTCCGGCTCGAACATGAGTGACGCGTCGTTTAGGTTGAGCTTTTCAAGCGCGTCGCGTAAGTCGTTGTAGCGCGCTCCGTCCGCCGGAAACACGCCCGCGAACACCATGGAAAGCGCCGGTCTGTAACCGGGCAACGGTGCGCTTGCGCCGCCCTCCACGTGCGTTATCGTATCGCCGACGGCGGTATCCTTTACGTTTTTTATGCTTGCCGCGACATAGCCGACGTCGCCCGCACGCAATTCGGCTTCCGCTTTCATCTTAGGTGTGAAACAACCGACCTCGGTCACGTCAAACACCTTGCCGGTGGAAAAAAGTTTTATCTTATCCCCCGCCTTAATTACGCCGTCGAACACGCGCACCATGGAAATGGCTCCGCGGTAGTTGTCGTAAAAGCTGTCGAATATAAGCGCGGAAAGCGGTTTGCCGCTCTCACCCTTCGGCGACGGCAACAGTCTCACAATCTTCTCCAAAACCTCGCCTATGTTCAAGCCGTCCTTCGCCGACACCAACGGCGCGTTTTCCGTGTCAAGCCCGATTATGTCTTCGATTTCCTTTTTCACCTTGTCCGGCTGCGCGGACGGTAGGTCCACCTTGTTGATGACGGGGAGGATTTCCAAATTGTGGTCTAAGGCAAGGTAGACGTTGGTCAAGGTTTGCGCTTCTACGCCTTGCGTAGCGTCCACAACCAGTATTGCGCCCTCGCACGCCGCAAGCGAACGCGATACCTCATAGGTAAAGTCCACGTGTCCCGGAGTATCTATGAGATTGAGCGTGTACGCCTCACCATCCAAAACGTAATCCATACGGCATGTCTGTAGCTTGATGGTAATGCCGCGTTCGCGTTCAATGTCCATGTTATCCAAAATCTGTTCGCTCATGTCGCGTTTGCTCACCGTACCCGTCAATTCGATTAGGCGGTCGGCAAGCGTGCTCTTGCCGTGGTCTATGTGCGCGACTATACAGAAGTTTCTTATCTTATCTTGTCTTTTACTCATTATATATCTCTTTGGAGGACGCCCCGTACCGGAGCCTCTACCGTTTTTGCTTTTTGGCGGACGTCAAACGCGAACCTTTTATTTTTGCCGCGCGACGTCCTTTTATTGCTTTTTATATATTATAAATAATAAAATGTTTTTAGGCAATAAAAACTTACCCTCTTTGTTCCCTTTACATTTCGGATTATAAGAATTATAATATAACAAAGTACACACTTATACGATACGATAAAGAAGAACACGCTCGGGCGGCGCCAAACGCCCTAAGGAGAAAAATTATGAAAAGTTTCGATTGGTTGTTGAACACCCCGATAGCACACCGCGGGCTGTACTCGGAGAGCGTTCCCGAAAACTCTTTGCCGGCATTTTATGCCGCGTGCGACAAGGGTTATTCCATTGAACTTGACGTCCACTTACTCGCCGACGGCAAGATAGCGGTTCATCACGACCCCTCTCTTATGCGCAGTTGCGGCAAGGACGTCGACATCAGAACGCTTAAATCCTCCGACTTAGCGAACTATAAGTTATTCGGTACGGAAAGCACGATACCGCTTTTAAGCGACGTTTTGACGCTTATAAACGGCAAGACCGGCATATTGATAGAGATAAAGAACATGACATTTACGGACCGTTCTCTAGATGCGGCGGTGCTGAAGCTGTTGGAGGGCTACAACGGCAACGTTGCGTTGCAGTCGTTTAATCCGTCCACCGTGAGGTATTGTTGCGACAACTCCGACCTAGCCGCGGGGATGCTAGTCACATGGCAAAAGGGCGGCAAACGCAGTGCATTTTTGAATTTTTGCGGCAAGCTTCATGTCATGAAGTTCTGCAAAAAAGCCGATTTTATTGCCTACAATATATTCGACCTTGACAATAATAAATATGTCAACAAATACATACACGACAAGAAAATGCCCTTCCTCACATGGACGGTACGCACTCCGGAACAGCAAGCCGTAGCCAAGCGCGTAGGCGCGAATATCATATTCGAAAAATTCACGCCGGAAAAATAGTTCCCTAGAATATAAATTCACCGATTTTTAAGCACTCATGAGGGACGCTTAAACCTTCTCAATGTGGACAAGTAGTGAGGCATTCCCTCTACTGTTTGTGGACGCACCGGGTGGGGACACGAAACCGACAACGAGTGGATTTTAGGCAAATTTGGTGTGAAACAAGACATTTTCGACGACGCGTAGCAATGTTACGTGAGGAGGAAATAACGCCGACCCGCGCAAAATTAGGCAAAATACACCGTTGGCGCGTTGAAGTGGACACGCCTTACTTAGTACTTGTTTTTTCGCCGCTCCTCAAGCTGCGCGTACATCTCTAAGTATCGCGAATACCGCCCCTTGTCGAAGCTTCCGCTTTCCACCGCGGCTATTACCGCGCAATCTGGCTCCAAACGGTGCGTGCAACGCCCCTTGTATTTGCACGAGTCGGAAAGCGCCACCATGTCGTCGTAGTAAGCGAACAACGTCTCCGGCTCTATGTCCGGGATTTCCAACATGGAAAAGCCGCACGTATCTATGATGTACGCGCCGGCAATTTTATATAGTTCGGTTTGACGCGTGGTGTGCTTGCCCCTGTTTATGCGCTTTGAAAGCACTCCGGTAGCCGCAATATCGACCGCCGCAGCCGCATTTATCAGCGCGCTTTTTCCCGCCGCGGACTGCCCCGCAAGGCTTATTATTTTGCCGGCGTACGGCGCAAACAATTCGTACACGCCCTCTCCCGTAAGCGCGGAACACTTTTTCGTTTCGGCAATCGCGGCAAAACCGGTTAAGTCCAACTCTTTTAAATCCGATTTATTGGCAAGCACCACCGGCTCTATTCCCGCCGTAAGGCAGTTTAAAATTATTTTATCCGCCAAAAGGTAATCCGGCTCCGGCTCCGGAGCAAGGACTATAATGCAAACATCCACGTTCGCCACGTACGGCCGCACGAGAACATTTTTACGCGGCTTTATTTCTTCTATCACGCCGCTTCCACCGTAAAATGAAAACTCCACGTTGTCGCCAACGAAGATGTCGCCATCTCCCTGTTTCAGTTTTTTGCGCGCCGTACACAGATACGTTTTTTTGCCGTCGTCCACGACAAACTTTGACGTAACCGCCCGTACTACCTTACCTTCGGGCATGTATTCTCCCCGTCTCCGCATTTATTTTTTAGCGGAGCTTTATTTTGGTGTGGATAATCCCCTGTGACAAACTTGCCTGTCAAGAAAATATTTTGTCCCCGAGAACTGTCCTCTCCCGATTTTTTATTTAGCGGATTTTTCATCCGCGACTTGCCTCATAGACTACTCGTCTAAGTAGGAACGGCGCAGTTGACCGCAAGCGCCATCCACGTCGCCGCCCAACGTCCTTCTTAACGTAACCGATGCGCCGCGCCGTTTAAGCTCGTCAAAAAAGACCCTCACGCTCTCCTTGGAAGCGCCGCGCAGCTTCTTTTCTTTCACGTAATTCAGCTTTATGATGTTGATATGTGTCGGAAAACCGCTTGTTACCGCAGCAAGCGCCGCAGCCTGCTCCTTAGCGTCATTTACGCCGCCTATCAGCGCATATTCGAAAATAACGCGCCTGCCCGTCTTTTCAAAGTAATAGCGCGCAGCGGAAATAACCTCTTTTATCGGGTACGCCTTATTTACGGGCATCAGCCTTTCGCGTACGGTGTCGTCGGGCGCATGCAGAGATACCGTAAGCGTAACGGAAAAACCCGCGTCCGCAAGCTCTCTCATTTTAGGCGCTATGCCGGACGTCGAAAGAGAAATGTTCCTTTGCCCCACGCATATGCCGCCGCGTTCACCCGCAAGCCGTAGGAATTTAAGCGTGTTTTCGAAGTTATCAAGCGGTTCGCCGCTCCCCATCAAAACCACGTTGGTGACCGCGCGGTCGCCCGCGACACCGCCTTCCGCTCGGTTTACCGCTATAATCTGCCCCAAAATTTCGCCCGGAGTTAGGTTGCGTGCCAAGCCGTCTATGCCGGAAGCGCAAAAAGCGCATCCCATCCGACACCCCGCTTGTGTGGACACGCACAAGGTATTTCCGTACTTATAGCGCATGAGTACGCCCTCTATAAGCACGCCGTCCTCCAATCTGAAAAGATATTTTTTGGCTCCGTCGGAGGACGGAAATTCCTTTTCGATTTTCACGGGTTGTGCGGTATACTTGTCTTCCAACGCGGCAATTAACGCTTTTGGGATATTGCTGATTTCGGAAAATTCCTTGCCTAAATGTAACGCCGAAAATATTTGACCGGCGCGGTAGGACGGTTGTCCGCCCTCTTTCATTATCGCGGAAATTTCCTCCGCGTTCATATCCAAAAGAATAGGTTTCATTTTTTTCTGCCACAGCGTTTTCAATGCTGTTTTATACTGTTTTTGCGTAATTTTTTATCAAGCTTTTCTGCGAATGCGGCATATATAAAATCCGTCGTATTCACGCTCCGGCAACAACTGAACCGCCGCGCCCGAAGCTTCCAAATCGCCGCGCGCACCCGTCGGTAAGGGCAAGCCTTCGACGGGAACCGGTATCTTCTCTAAGAAAAAATCGTCCTGCCCGCATAAAAATCCGCGTATTACGGCGCCGTTTTCCGCATCCGTAACCGTGCATGTGGAATACGTCAACACTCCCCCTTTTTTCACGTAGCGCGCGGAGTTCGCAAGGATTTCCGACTGCAATTTCGCAAGCGACGCAATGTCTTCTGGGCGTTTGTTTAAGGCTATATCAGCCTTTTCGCGCATTGTTCCCAATCCGCTACACGGCACATCGGCAAAAACAAAATCAAAGGCGCCGTCAAATTCCGCCGTGTACGCGGTCGCGTCGACCTCTCTTATATCCGTTTTGTCTAAGCAATGCATGCGGCGCACGTACGCTTCGATAAGCCTTACGCGGTGTTTGTGTATGTCGCACACGGTAACGGCGCCGCCGGCACCCGCGAATTCCGCCGCGTAAACGGCTTTTCCACCGGGAGCCGCGCATACGTCCAAAACTCTTGCGCCCTCAAAAATATCTGCGGAGCGCACGACAAGCATGGAAGACGCGGATTGAAAGGTAACCACTCCGGCGGCAAAAAGCTCCTTTAAAGCCGCCGACTGCCGCGCCAAATAACCTCCCGCCGCAGTAGGTTCAACCTCTATACCGCGCTCGACTAAAAGCGCGGCTTCAGCTTTTTTGTCCCCGACTAGTAACGCGCCCTCAACCTTTTTATCGGACATAAAGATTTTTTCCGGTGTGGAGTTTTTGTCGCCCGCAGAGGTTTTGTCCCCGACTAAAAGCGCGGCTTCGGAATTTTTATCACCGGTAAAAATATCTTCGGCAAAGCGGTTAAAACGGAAATGTACCCGTTCCTCGGAAACGGCGGATAAAATCTTTGCCGCGTCCTCCGCCGAATATTCGGACTTCACCAAATCAATAATCCATTGGGGCTTGCCGTATTTTACGGTTTCATCGCTTGCGGCGACGGCGCGCGCATCTCCGCTTGAAAGCTTTTTCAAAACGGCGTTCACAAAGCCGCCCGCGCCCGACTTGCCCAGTTTTTTGGCAAGCTCCACGCTTTCGTGTATGACCGCGTACGCCGGCATGGAATCCATATATAAAAGGCAGTATGCGCCTTGCTTCAAGATGAGCCGGATGGCGCCACCGGGACTGGTCTTTATCTGTGCGTCTATAAGCCCGTCCAGTTCGAAATTCTTTTCCAGCGTACCCAAAACTATACGCCTTACGGCGGGCGTAGCCGCCGCCTTGTCCAAAGCGATTTTGGAATATGCCTTGCCGCGTATTATCTCGTCAAGAAGTTTATATGTAGCAAATAATACATTCATCTATATGTTTCACTCTAGTAACCGCATTTTGGTGTTTTTGCGCTGTCTTTTCACGGTGTCATCCTATTTTGTTAGGACAAACGCATTTGGTGCATTTACTCTATCTTTTCGTGGCGTCAGCCTAAAACGGTGTTGACGGGAATTTTATATCCGCGCAAAAATTCACCGTCCGACATACGGTTTTTGCCCTCAATTTTCAAGATTTTAAGACGTACCGCGCCGCCCTTTACCGCCACAATCAAGCCGTTTTTCGGGTCGGAGGCAAGAACCTCTCCCGGCTTTGCGGCAATGCCTTCCGACGTTAGCACTTCTTCAACCTCAAATACGCTCAACTGCTTGCCGCCTAATTTGGTATATGCGGCGACTCCGCGCACAAGGTTTTTAATCTCCTGCGCCGTCTTGGAAAAATCCAAAAGACCGTCCTCTTTTTTAAGCATTCTTACCTGCGTCGCCTCCGCGTGGTTCTGCGGAGTAAACACCGCCTTTCCGCTCTCAATAAGCTTTAACGCGTCAACAAGCGCCTCTCCGCCCACAACCGCCAGTCTGCCGAAAAGCGCCGCGGAGGTTTCGTTTTCGCCAATGTTTACCGCGCGCTGCAACAGAATATCCCCGGCGTCGACCTCTCTTACGGTGCGCATTATAGTTATTCCCGTAAGCGTTTCTCCGTTTATTATCGCCCACTGAATGGGTGCTGCCCCTCTGTATTTAGGCAACAGCGACGCGTGGACATTGAGTACGCCCAACGGCGGAATTTTCAAGAACTCATCGGAGAGAATTTGCCCGAACGCCGCCGTTATGATTAGGTCGGGGAAAAGTGCGCGTATGTCCTCTAAGCCCTCACGCGATACCTTTGCGTACTGCAATACCGTTATCCCGCGCTCCAAACAGAACTCCTTTACGGGAGAAAAACGCATGCCGTAACCGCGCCCGACGGGTTTGTCGGGTCCGGTGACCGCCGCCGCAACGGCATAGTCCTTTAACAGCCTTTCAAGTACGACCGCGGAAAAATCCGGCGTACCCATGAAAATAATTCTCATACCGCGCCCTAAGTTATTTGTGGGTGTAGAAAAATCCCCAGTGACGGCTTGCCTACCAAGAAAATCCTGTTATCACCACGAATTGTCCCCCCCCTTATTTGCCTTCCTTTTTTACTTCCGAGTGAAATTTATCCTTGAAAAGGATGCCGTCCAAATGGTCTATTTCGTGACAGCAAGCACGCGCTTCAAAGTCTTCCAACCGAAGTTCATACCGCTTGCCGAACCTATCGAACGCGCGCAATACGATATATTGCGGACGCGCCACGTTGCAATTGTACCCTTCTATCGAAAGGCAACCCTCCGCGCCTATTTGCTCACCGCCCGATTCAATTATTTCCGGATTTACCATTTCAAGATAAAAATCCTTTCTCGTTTCGATTATCGCGGCGCGGCGCAAAATACCTACTTGCGGCGCGGCAATACCGCAACCGTCCGCCTTATGCATGGTGTCGCGCATGTCGTCGATAAGTTCTCTCAACCTATCGTCAAAATTTGTAACCTCACGGCTTATCTTTCTTAAACCGGGGTCTGGGTCTTTTATTATGTTACGAAGAGCCATAACCTTATGTCCTTTGAATATTTTGAATGTGAACAACCCTCGTTGACGACTTGCTACTCAAGAAAATATTTTGTCACCGAGAATTGTACACTCCCAATATTTTACGTATTTTTTGCGTACGACGCAACCCCTTTACACCAACGACTGCGGATTTATTTCCACAAAGCACGGCGTTTTGCTCGAGGCATATTTATCGGTTATTTCAAACACGCGCGCGCAAATTTCTTCCGCGCTTTCGTTTTCCAACCGCATGAGTACTTGAAAGCGGAAGCGTTGCTGAATGCGTTTTACCGGCGACTTCATGGCTTGCAGGTAAATGAACCCGCTCCGCCCCTCCGAATACGCCTTTATTTCCTTGTAGATATTTTTGACCGTTTCCGTGGCTTCCGCCTCGTCCAGTGAGCTTACCAAAACGCGCACGATTTTTGAGAACGGCGGAAATTTCGACACCTCACGGGAGTTGCATTCTTTTTTGAAGAAGCCGCCGTAGTCGTAATCCTTTGCGTAGCGGAAAACATAGTGCTTCGGTGCAAATGTTTGCAGGAGTACGCAACCCTTTTTATCGGCGCGCCCGGCACGCCCCGCCACCTGGGTAACGAGTTGAAAAACGCGTTCCGCACTGCGGTAATCGGATAAATATAGGCTGAAATCCGCGTCCAAAATGCCCACAAGTGTAACATTTCCGAAGTCGTGTCCCTTTGCAATCATTTGGGTGCCGACGAGAAAATCCGCCTCTCCCGCGCCAAAACGCGAAAGTATTTTATAATGCGCGTCCTTGCCCGCCGTGGTATCGTTGTCCATTCGGAGAACGCGCGCGTCGGGGAAAAGCTTCTTTATCTCCTCGGCGACGGTTTCCGTACCGACTCTGCCCTCTCTAAGTCTGGCGTTACCGCACACGGGACACCTATGTAAATTCTCAAACCGCTTCCCGCAGTAGTGACATTTAAGGCGGTCGTCCTCCTTATGGTAGGTAAGCGACACGTCGCAATCACTGCACTTAGCCACATAGCCGCATTCGCGGCACATAACAAACGATGCATACCCACGACGGTTTATAAAAATCATGGCTTGCTCACCGCGTGATTTTACCGCCTCCATTTCCTCACGCATGCGCAAGGAAAAAATACCCCTGTTTCCGTTTCTAACCTCCGAAACCATGTCGATAATTTCCATTTCGGGAAGCGCCTCACCGGTTATGCGTTGTTTAAGCTCAAGCAACCTGCAACCACCCCGCGATGCGTCCAAATAGGCATCTATATCGGGCGTAGCGGAGCCTAAAACCAATGCCGCGCCGTCGTTTTTAGCGCGTAACTCCGCGACCTCCTTGGTGTCGTAGCGCGGATTGCTCTCGCTTATGTAGCTAGAGTCATGCTCCTCATCCACGACTATCGCGCCCAAATTTTCAAGCGGCGCGAACACGGCGGAGCGTGCGCCCACGGCAATTTTAGCCTCTCCCCGATGTAGCCTTAGCCACTCGTCAAGGCGTTCCCCTTGTGACAGTCCGCTGTGCAAAATCGCGACGTTATCTCCGAACTTTGCACGCATTAACCCCATAACCTGCGGAGTAAGAGAAATTTCCGGCACTAAAAATATGGCGGTTTTACCTAAGCTTACCGCTTGGCTTATCACCGACATATAGACTTCCGTCTTGCCGGAGCCGGTAACGCCGTGCAATAAAAACTTGCCGCCGTCCTTTCTTAGCGCCGCGGTTATTTCATCCGCCACAAATTTTTGTGCCGTTGTAAGCTCCTTTGCCAGTTCACCCGCCGCGGCTTTATACGGCACGCGTGAAACCTTGTCTGTCTTTTCGATAAGAAGCCCTTGCGCCGCCAACGCGTTTACCGCTTGCGCTCCGAATTTAAGATTCAACACGCTTTTTTTCTCAACCGCGCCGTCCTTTAAATAGTCCAAAACGGCAAGTCGGGCGGTCGCCCCCCGCCTCACCGAAGAAACCGCTTCCTCGTAGGTCAGCGCCGTATTCAACGACACGGAAGTTTCCGTAAGTTCGTTAACCTTGCCGCTCCTAAGCTCCGACGGAATAAACAACCTCAGGACGTCGACGTACCTGAGGTTATATCGTTTCACCATGTGGTGCATAAGGCTTAAAAGCGGCGGCTTTATACCACCCTCCAAAACCTCCAAAATCGGCTTTAAATTCGGATATTCGGACTTTTCCTTAAGCCCTATTACAAAACCCTCGGTTTTTTTTCTGCCGAACTCCACGGATACGCGGTCGCCCTCACGCGCGCTTCCGCCCTCATAATCGAACACTCTGTCAAGCTCGGACGCGGAAACGTCTATTATAACCTCGGCAATCACAGGTCTACCGCCTTGTCCAAAATAACATGCGCAAGCGCACTCTTTTGCATCAAGTCTAAGCGTATAACGGTGCCGTTTTTAAACAGCAAGCTAGCTATATTGGTATCCACGTCAAAGCCCGCGCCCTTAGCCGTAACGTCGTTGGCGACGACCATATCGGCGTTTTTCTTCATGAGTTTTTTAGCCGCGTTGACTTCGGTATCGGAGGTTTCGGCGGCGAATATCACCAACCTTTGCCCCGGTTTTTTCGCCGCGCCTACAGCCGCCGCTATGTCCGGATTTTTCACAAGCTCTAAGGTCAATTTCTCGGCTTTCAGCTTGCCCGAAAAGACCTCGCGCGGTCGATAGTCGGCGGGTGCCGCGGACATTATTATTATATCCGCATCCTTTGAACGCGCGAGTACGACCTCGTACATGTCCGCCGTGGTATACGCACGCACGGTTTCCTTGACGCAAGACGGCACGGGAACGGAAATTCTTCCCGCACAAAGCGTAACCTCCGCACCTCGTTCCGCCGCCGCTACCGCCAAAGCTACGCCGGTTTTACCGCTTGAACGGTTTGTTAAAAACCTCACGCCGTCGACGGGTTCTTCCGTGGCGCCGGCGGTTATCAACACTCTTTTGCCCTCTAAATCACGTTTGCCGCAAAGCAATTTTTCCACCTCTGCGACTATGATTTCCGGTTCTTGTAAGCGTCCGCGCCCCGTGTCGCCGCAAGCAAGCAAGCCGCAACCGGTTTCCATAAAGCACACTCCCCGTGCCTTAAGCGCGGCTATGTTGCTTTCCGTAACCTCCGCGTCAAGCATGGCGGTGTTCATGGCGGGACATATCAATTTTTTCGACTTGCACGCCAAAAACGTCGTCGTCAACATGTCGTCGGCTATGCCGTGTGCGACCTTTGCTATTACGTTTGCGGTGGCGGGTGCAATCAAAAATAAATCCGCTTTTTGGGCAAGCGACACATGTCCCACGTCGTATTTGAAATTTCTGTCGAACATATCGCAAACAACGCGGTTGCCGGAAAGCGTTTCAAAGGTCAAGGGTTGCACAAATTCCGTGGCGTGCGCCGTCATTATGACGTCGACATTCGCCCCGGCTTTTTTAAGACGGCTGACAATTTCGCATGCCTTATAGGCGGCGATACATCCCGTCACACCCAAAACTATGTTTTTTTCGTTCAACATTTTTTACCGCTAGTCGCGTATTATTTTGAGTTTACCCTCGTAAATTTCCTTGCAAGCCAAAGAAATCGGCTTCAATTCTTGTCCGGAAAGGTAATCGCCCTCTTGTGCAATAAGCTGGCGCGCACGCTTTGCAACCGCGCAAGTAAGCGCATATCTGCATTCGGCTTTGGTTATAAGTTTGTCGATAGGCGGGTCAATCATCATATGACACGTCCTCCTTTTATAAGGTTATTTTTTTATTTTTTTCACCGGAGCATCGCCAACGGTTTAGCGTCGGCACACCCTTATCGGCTATTCTGTTGCGCGGTATTTTCTTTCACCGATGCTTGTTGACTACTCATTGTTTAATTTCAACACACGCTAATCAATGTCCGCTATTTTGTTGATTTGCATTTGGTTTCTAGCGCGGCGCAAATGCTCCGCTCTTATTATGGTTATAATATCGTCGGCGCAACGCTCGATGTCGTCGTTTATCACAAGATAGTCGTAAAACGACATAAATTTTATCTCGTTTTTAAACTGCTCTATCCTAAGCGCGACCTCCCCGGAATTCTCCGTTCCACGCTCTATGAGGCGCTTTTTGACGATTGCCAGCGACGGCGCGGTCAAGAAAATGGCTACGGCGTCGGGGAATATCGACTTTAAATTCGCCGTTCCCTTAACGTCCAACTCCAAAATTATGTCCTGCCCGGCTTCCACGGATTTGGTTATCTGCGAAAGCGGCGTACCGTAGCAATTGCCGTAGGTTTCCGTATATTCCGCAAAGCCGCCATCGTCCGCCAACCGTTTAAACTCGTCGCGTTCCATAAAAAAGTAGTGAACACCGTGTACCTCTCCGGTACGCGGCTTTCTGGTTGTGGCGGACACGGAAAATTTTACGTCCTTGTTTTTTTCAAAGACGCGACTCAACACCGTCCCCTTTCCTGAACCGGAAAAGCCGGATACTATCACGAACAAACCCTTTCTTAGCGCTTCACTCATATGTTTTTTATTCAATGTTTTGCACTTGTTCCCGCAACTTTTCGATGTCGTTCTTCATCTCTAAGACCACCGAACTTATCTCCAAATCATTGCACTTACTACCGATTGTGTTCACCTCACGGTTGAACTCTTGCACTATAAAATCTAGCTTTCTGCCCACCGGCTCACGGCTTTGCAGCATTTCGCGCGTGTGGTTTATATGGGTTTTCAGCCGAACTATTTCCTCGTCTATGGCGATACGGTCGGCGTAGAAAGCCGCTTCATTTAAAAGCTTCGCCTCGTCCACGGGTACCTCGTCCAGTATTTCGCGCATACGCGCTTCCAACTTTTCGCGGTAGGAGTTCGCGGTAACCGCCGCCCGTAGTATTATTTTTTCCAAGCCTTCCTCGATAGAGTCAAGCTTTGCCGCTAAATCAAGCTTAACGGCTTCGCCCTCTCTTTCGCGCATATCCGTGAGCGCGTCCGCCGCGTCTTGAAGCGCCGCCGCCGTCAAAACCGAAACGGCGTCCTCGTCAAGCTCCGCTTGCCCCGCCGTAATCACGTCCGAACACCGCATGAGTTTTTCCGTCGAAAAGTCGTTTATAAGCCCGAAAAGCGAAGAAATCTCATGCGCGGCGTGTACATATTTTTCCGCAAGCCCAAAGTCAATCTTCAACGCCGTGCCGCGCGCTCCCGTATCCGTAAGCGTCAAATACAAATCAATGTGTCCGCGCGCAAAATTTTGCGAAAGTATTTTTCTGACGGACTCTTCCAAAAACCCAAGTGACTTAGGAACCTTTATCCCCAAATCCAAGAACCGGTGGTTAACCGCCCGAAGCTCCGCACTAACCGTAAAGCCGTTTTCGGAGCGAGTTCCTTTTCCGTAGCCCGTCATACTTTTCATATTTACACCTTTTTTAATCCGCCGCGCCTTTAAGCTTGTCACCTAAGGACGACGGGAAATATCGTACGGGCGTATACCCCCGTTAACCGATAAGCTTTTCCAAAGCGGTAATTTTCACGGCGTTAATCAACACGCGCGTCGCAATCTCCAACTCCGCAACCGGCGGCACGGAGGGCGCAATTCTGATGTTCTTATCGCGGTCGTCAAGCCCGTTCGGAAAGGTCGCCCCGGCGGGAGTAAGCTTAACACCCGCTTCCGACGCAAGCGCGACCGTTTTTTTTGCGCAACCGTCCGGCACATTGAGGCTTATGAAATACCCTCCGCGCGGTCTTGTGAACTCACCTACGCCCAACTCCGAAAGCTCCTCAAGCATGGACACCAGCAATTCGAATTTCGGACGCATGATTTCCGCATGCTTCTTCATGACGCGCATAACGCCGTCCTTGTTCTTCAAAAATTCGGTATGCATCAGCTGATTTAACTTATTCGGTCCTATGGTTTCGTAGGTCATGCGGCTTTTTATCTCCGCAATATTTTCCTTTGACGCGGCAAGCGCAGCTATGCCCGCACCTGCAAAGGTAATTTTCGATGTGGATGCGAATGTGAAAATACGGTTTTGATTTTCCTTTTTCGCCGCGTCAAAAATATTTTTCAGCTTGTCGTCCTTCTCGTAGAAGCCGTGTACCATGTAGGCATTATCCCAGAAAATCCTGAAGTCCGCCGCCGCCGTTTTCATGTTGGCAAGACGCTCCACGGTCTTTTCCGAATAGACAACGCCGGTAGGATTGCTGTACTTCGGTACGCACCAAATGCCCTTTATTCTATCGTCCGACCCGGCAAGCGACTCCACGACCTTTAAGTCGGGACCGTTCTCGTCCATGGGTACGGCAATCATCTCTATGCCGAACGCCTTGCAAATGCCGAAATGCCTGTCGTAACCCGGCACCGGGCAAATAAATTTCACCTTACCCTCGTTCCACGGGCGCTCCCCTAAAAAACCGAACTGCATGCCGTGTTGCACTAGCTTATACATGAGCTGCAAGCTGCTGCTGTCCGCCGCGATAACCATGTCCGGCGATACGTCGAACAACTCCGCAAAAAGCTCCTTCGCGGCGGGTGTGCCGTCTAAAAGCCCGTAGTTTCTTACGTCCTGCCCGCCTTGCACAAAGTCTACGCCGTCCGCGCTCAAAATCTTTAGCATGGACAAACAGACGTCAAGCTGATTTTTCGCCGGCTTGCCCCGCGTCATGTCAAGAGAAAGCTTGTCCTTCTTAAACTTCTGAAAGGTCTTTTTCTCTTGCTCTAAAAGCTCGGTCAATTCCCCTTTGGACAGCTCCGAATACTTTTTCATATAACATACCCTCCCGTTCCGCTTTCGGAACACGGTAAGCCGTCCCGCCGGTTTTCCCTCCTCAAAACAATCCGTTTGAGCAAACCGGCTTTGCGTGCCTACTGCTTTATATATAATATATTTATTTTCCTTATGTTTCCGTAGAATTTTACCACATGCGCGCGCGGAAAGCAAGCGAATTATACTTATAGGCTAATTGACATGCAAAAAGTCCGTATTTTTGCGGGGTTTGCAAGTTGCAACTGTATCTTATAAATTTCCGTTCCGAATTTAATTTTTAGCACGAAGCGTGCTATAGGCGCATAAAATATTCGTATGAGAATAGGTGTATTTGACAGCGGTATAGGCGGACTTACGGTTTTGGCGGAAATTATACGGCGTGTGCCCTTTGGCGACTGCCTTTACTATGCGGACAACAAAAATGCGCCCTTCGGCGAAAAATCCGCAGATAAAATCACCGAATATTTGGACTCCGCATTGAAATTTTTCAAGGCTGACGGCGCGGACGCGGCGGTGATTGCGTGTAATACCTTATCCATGCTTGCGGAGCCTTTTAAAAGCCGTTTCCCTTTTAAGATAATAACCACGTTGCCGCCCGTAGAAAAATCGGAAAATCCTCAAAAAACGCTACTACTTGCCACTCCGTTTACCGTATCCGCGTTGACGGAGAAGGGCTTGCCGGAGGGGCTTAAGGCTTACGGAATTCCGGAAATAGTCCCCCTTTTGGAACGTGCTGCTCCCGATTTCACACGCGCTTACCCGCTTTTGCGCAAGTTTCTGCCAAAAGATTGCGGATTTACCGAGGTTATTTTGGGCTGTACTCACTATCCGTATTTCAAATGTCTGGCAAAAACGCTGTACCCCTGCGCACGCATTACGGACGGCGGCTTAGACGCGGCGGAAAAGCTTCTCTCAGTCGCGCGCGGAAAAGCCAAACCGGAGAAATTTCCAGAAATCCGCTTCTGCTTCACCGGCGCCGACAAAACCGCACTGTACGGCGAAATTCTAAACCGCCTACTTGCGGAGAACGAATAAAACCTATGCGGCGAAAATTTAAAGCGCTTGCCTGCGAAAGATGAATAATATTTATGAGGCAAAGGACTAAACCGTTTCCGGTACCGCGAGGATGCTTTGTACGGCGAAGTCCTAAACCGCTTGCTTGCGGAGAATAAATTGCGGCTCACAATGGCTTAAATACTGCTAATATCGGCTAATTTAGCGGAACTTAGGTCGCTAGCTCAATTTAATTAAAGAATTTTAGCTAACTACATAAAATTCGCTTGAAAAAAATCGAAGTTTACTTTATAATATGAATTACAAAAGTGCAAAATCTTTTACAAAGGACTAATTCATATGGAGCAATTTAAAAATTTCATCGTAGACTTTATGAAAAACTTCGGTACGAACATACTGGAAGCGGTCGCGGTTCTTCTTTTAGGAATAATCGTAATTAAGCTAGCTTCCGCTCTTATTCGCCGAATTCTGCATCGAACACGACTGGAAGGTACGGCGGTAACATTCTTTGCAAGCCTTGTTTCGGCGGCTTTGACACTTGTATTATTCTTTTTGGTTATGCGGATTTTAAACGTCGACACAACCGGTGTTTTGGCGATTGCCGCGGCATCCGGACTAGCCGTAGGATTGGCACTGCAAAACAGCCTTGCCAACGTAGCCGGTGGCATAATCCTGCTGTGTACAAAGCCTTTCAGAGAGGGCGATAAAATCAACGTCGCCGGTATAGAGGGCGTGGTCAAGAAAATGCGGATTACTACAACCGAACTTTTAACCACCGATAACGTCGTTATCATTGTACCGAACGCAAAGCTTGTCGATTCTTCAATCCTCAACTTCTCTTCGCGTCCCACCCGCCGCATAGACCTTAACGTAGGCGCGGCGTACGATTCCGACATAGACCAAGTTAAGGCGGCGGTCGCGGAAATAATAAGCGCCGACGAGCGTATTCTTACCGTTCCCGCGCCGGAAATACGGGTTTCGGAGTTGCAAAAATCCGCCGTAAATTATTTGGCGCGTATATGGGTCAAGCAAGAGGATTACTGGAGCGTCGTAAACGGTTTTCCGGAAACCGTCTTGCGTAAATTCACTGAAAAAAATATTGTCATTCCCTTTGAAGCCCTCACCGTATACGTAAAGGAGAATAACGCATGATTACACTTTCAGGAGTTCCTTCAGCATTGACGGAATATTGGTACGTATACGACATCATTTTGGCGGTCATAATAGTCGCCGCGATTTTCGTGTTGCACTTCTTGCGCAAACGCACTAAGCTTAAATCCGCAAGAGCTATCCGCAAAAACGCCCTCTCTACGCTTAAACGCGTACTCACGGCAAAGCACAGCGCAAGCGCAAAGCTTTCACTTATCGCCGCGCACAACTTACTTAAAAGCTTAGAGGCCGCTTACGCCGCGCACGTCAAAGAAAACGAGGCTTACGCCGGCAAACTAGCTTTGGACCGCATTCATGAACTCGTAGTCCGTATCGATGAAACGAACGATACTCCTACCGATTTGCCGGCAATGCGTAGCGCCGCCGAAGGCTATATCGCCGACCTCTCCGACTTAAATCTGGACTGATACGGTGGACATCAAGCTTTTTCGCTAAACCTCATCCTTTGACCGCAACATCGGATGCGGCGAAGGACATCAAGCTTTTTCGCTAAATCTCACCTCTTGATAGTAAATTTAGGAGCGGACGCGGCGAAGAAAATACGGCAATTAATAGGGCAAACGCACGAAAATGCGTTTGCCCTATCTTTTTCGACCGCAAATCGGTTGCCAAAATTCCGGTGCGGTGATATTATGTTAGCGAGGTAGTTTCCGGCATACTTGTAGTTAAGGAAAAATCCTTATAGCGGGCAACCAAATCCATATTTGCGGGTTTGAAAAGAACCGTATTTTGCCGGAGAAACAACTATGGAAGCAGACCCATTCAGTAGTAACTTTTTTATATTTCGTTGATTGACATCACCCTTTCCTGTTTTTATTAAGCGCGGAAGCATGACGTCGGTCATGCGAAAAAAAACGCGCGGCTTATGGCTTTTACCGCCCTTTACGCGGTTTCCGTCTTAACGGATCTATGCGCTGTCCTTAAGCTTATCCTATCCTTTGTCGGTGGGAAGCAAGGCACACGTCAAAATCCGTTCATTTCGGCGGCACCGGTCATAGTTAACTCAACTACTAAATTCTTTCGGGGAGGACGTCAAGCATGATACAATATTTCGAAAGCTCAAAAGGCGTTTTGAAACAACTCGACTATAACAGCATCGAGGACGAGTCCCAAATCGACTTGAACGACAAGTGGATTAATATGTTGAACCCGGACGATAAGGAAATAGAACTTATTTCTAGATTGACGGGCGTTCAAGAGGACATGATAAAGGCGGCTTTGGACGAAGAGGAAAGCTCCCGTATCGAAAATGAGGACGGCGTTTTAATGGCGTTGTTCGACATTCCCACAACGGAGGACAAGGACGATTATTATACCTACTCCACTCTTCCGTTCGCCTACATCCGCACCCGCAACACCGTCATAACCGTGTGCTTGGCAGAGCATACCTCTATCATTAACGACTTTATCACCGGGCGCGCAAAGGGCGTTTCCGTGGCTAAACGGACGCGTTTTTTGCTTCAACTGATGTATAAAAACTCCGTCAAATTTTTGCAGTACCTAAGGCAAATCGACAAAACCTCAAAGCGCGTTCAGGGTGAGCTTCACAAGTCCATGAAAAATAAGGAGCTTATTCAGCTGTTAGAGCTAGAAAACTCACTCGTTTACTTTTCCACCGCGCTACGTAGCAACCAAATTCTTTTGGACAAGTTCGAAAAAATCGACCGCCCCAATTTCTATGAGGAGGACGAAGACTTACTTGAAGACGTCCGCATAGAAAACAGACAAGCGCTTGAAATGTGTAATATCTACAGCGATATACTGTCCGGCACAATGGACGCGTTTGCTTCGGTTATTTCCAACAACCTGAACATCGTCATGAAGCTGTTGGCGGCTATTACAATCTTGATAGCAATACCGTCCATGATAGCGGCGTTTTGGGGAATGAATACCGGCGTCCCATGGGAGGGCAACGTGTGGGGCTTTTGGATAGTCATAGGCATATCCGCAGTTATCTGCATAGTTACGGCGTTCCTGTTGTGGCGAAAAAACATGCTTAAATAAAATCAAAAAAGAGGCGGCAACCGTGATAAAGCACATCGTAATGTGGAAATTAAAAGAAGAAAATAAGGCGGAAAACGCTAAAAAAATAAAAGTTCTTTTAGAGGGCTTAAACGGCGTAGTTCCCTCATTGCGCAGCGCCTTCGTCGGTATCGGCATGGAAACCGAGGTCGGCGCGTTCGACGCGGTACTCATATCCGAATTCGACGATGCAGCCGGTTTAGCCGCGTATAAAATACATCCGGAACACGTGAAAATAAGCGAATTCGTAAAGACGGTACGCGTAAGCCGCTCCGTGTGCGACTATATCATTTAAATTTTTTAATGGCGTAAATCACCATATTTTCGCCGAAATTTCTTATTCAAAAACATGCTTATGAGCCGCAGTACGGACACTTTTCTTCGACCTTGCCGGTCAGTACCGCGCCGCAAAACTCACACTTTCTGCCGTTATTTTTCTTAATTTCCGCCTTTTCAAAAGGAATTAACGCGGTTTTATCGGCGTTAAACTTATAACCGGTGATGTAGCGTTTGTTGAATATCATAACCAAATCGCCGCGCATAGCCTTTTCACTTTTGCCGAAGTTCGCCGCCAATTCCTTGACGTCCGTCAAGCCGTCTTCGACCACCGCGCTTACAATAGTTTGTTGACGGCGTTTTTCGCCCAAAAAAGTCCAACCTATCGGCAAGCCGAAAAAGCCGCCGGCGACAAAAACAATGCCTATTACGCCCAACCATGCAAGTCCGTTTGCAAAGCCCAACGGTATCGCGGGAATGCCCGCAACAAAAAGCGCACTAAATATAATCAGGATTAGAAGCCCTTTTTTTGTTGATTTTTTTAAATCTTTAGCCATATCCGCACCTCCGTGCCTTACTCATTTTCATTTATGAGGATTATTTTTAAGTATCGTTCTTTTGCTATGCCACAAAAAAACTTAGTTCTCAACCATGGCGCTCAGACGCCCTTCATATGCGAATCACCCGCCGTTCGGCAAAATTTTCCGAAATACCGTCGCATAACGCCGTGCCGTCACATAAGCTTAAGGGGTGTGGATAACCCGCGGCAACAACTTGCTAGACAAAAAATCTTTTGTCACCGCGAACTGTCCGCACACAACTTAAGTGTAACCGACTTCAAATACTGCCCCTCGTCGGCGGACAGCAACGACGCGTGGTCACGCCCTTGAAAGCGTATCTCCGCAATGCGCGCGTCCTTTCCCGCCCTAAGCGTGCTTTCTCTCAGCATGTCGATAAAAAGATTGAGGGACATGTGTTGCGAACAGCTACACGTAATAAGAACGCCATCGGACGCAAGCAGCTTAAGCGCAAGCGTATTTATATCGCGGTAGCCGTTATAGCCCTCTTTTACGGCATCCTTGCTCTTGATGAACGCGGGCGGGTCCAGTATTATGACGTCGAAGGTTCTCCCCTCACGCTTGTACTCTCTAAGCAACTCAAAAACGTCTGCTTGCACAGTTGTTACGCCGTCAATTCCGTTGAGCGCGGCGTTTATACCGACGGCGGCGAGCGCGGACGCGCTTATGTCGACGGCGGTAATTTCCGACGCTCCGCCCTTAGCGGCGCACAGCGAAAAACCGCCCTGATTGCAAAATAAGTCTAGAACCCGCTTGCCACGCACATAATCCTTAACGCGTTCGCGGTTCTCCTTTTGGTCTAGGAAGTAACCCGTTTTCTGCCCGTTCGCGACATCGATTTTCAGCTTGACACCGTTTTCGACAATTATAAGCTCCTCCGGCAACGCCCCGTAAAGAACGCCCTTCGTCTCCGGCAAGCCCTCCTTCGTGCGCACGGACACGTCGCTTCTTTCGTACACGCACGCCGGCGCAAACAATTCGACGAGTATCTCCGTAATCATTTCCTTGCGCACATCCGCACCCAAACACAAAAACTGCACCGCCAACACGTCCGCGTATTTATCCACTATCAGCCCCGGCAACAAGTCGCTCTCGCCGAAAGCGATGCGATAGTTATCATTATAGCCAAGTGAACGCCGAAATTCGTTCGCCGCGCTTATCCGTTTAAAAAAGAATTCGCGGTCAATGACGCGCTCGTCGCGGCTTAAAATCCGCACTATTATCTTCGATTGATGGTTTATGAACCCTTGCCCGACGAACCGTCCGTCAGCCGCGACAACGCGGCACACTCCGCCCTGCACATCCTTGCCCTCTATTTTAGCGACCTCGTTGGCATAAACCCACGGATGCCCCGCAAGCAATCGCTTTTCTTCATTCTTTTTCAGCGTAACCGTATACATATATATATTATACCATATTGCGGCACCTTTCCGCAAGTATCTCTTAGGGAAAACGCAATTAATGCGTTTTCCATGTTTAGAGGGACAAACTATGTCGCTACGGGATAAATCCCTATGCTCCTACGTTATTTCCCCCTCTTCCCCGCACTATGAGCGGAAAATTCACCCTCTTTTGACGCCGATTGCTCCGCTCACCGCCACGCGGCTATTTAAGGTGTTTTTTCACGGGAAACCCGTGAAAAAGGGAATCTGTATTTTTCATGCACGCTTCTATCCTACACAAAGGCGTCTTTTGTCAATTCATTAGCGAAAAAACCTTTGCGTTTATAATTCAACAAAATTTTTAGGGCGTGTCACCCAAGTATATTCGGAAGGTCGGGGGATTTTTAGGGCGTGTCAACGCACTCCGGATATTCGAAGGCTTTTATATGTGTTTCAGAAAAAACTCAAGAAACTCGTCGTTGGTTTCTATACTTTCGGGATATTCGGGGTAAAGAATATTGAATACGTGAGATAATTTATAGCCGTTTTTGCCGACCGCCCAATCACGGTAGACAAAATTGAAGCCCGCGTCTTTTGCCGCTTCGCTAAAGCTTGCGGAATGCGAATGAACAAAATCCTCCTCACTGCTCACCATATATATCGGCGGCAGAGCGACGAAGTCAATTATATTTTTAACCGCCAAATCGTCCTTGAACGGCGATTTTTTGTATTTTTTACCCAATAACATTTGCAGAAAGCACCGACCGACGGGAACCCACGATAGTTTATGTAATATGTCCACATTGAACGCGGAGCAAGTAAGTCCTAGCGCCTTTATATGGATACTGGAAAGGGCGACGCCGTATTTTTCCGCAAGCGTAACCGAGGAATTTACCGCCGCCGCCAGTGTCGCCAAATGTCCGCCGGCAGAATCACCCGCTATGCAAAAAGCCTCCGCGTCCCCGTTATATCTCCCGATATTATTTTTTATCCACGCCATGGCGGCAAATATATCTTGTATTTGTCCGTCTATTCCGGTTTCCGGCACCAAGCGGTAATTGATGTTCACTACGGTGAAGCCCTTGCTTGCAAGATACATGCAATAGTGCTTATTTAAATATTTGTCGCCGTATGCCCAACCGCCCCCGTGAATATCCATAATCACCGGTAACCTTGTGTCGGTGTTTTCGGGGAAATATATATCCAATAAATGCGCATTATTTCCGTCGTCGATATACGGAATATTAGATAGTACGCTTACGCCCGCCGTCGGTGTCTGAAGAGCTATTCTTGCGTCATCGGATTTTTTTACCGAAGCCCAGTACTTCTTTATAAGATAATACGACAATCCCATAATATTTTCTCCTTGTGGTGGCTTTTCAATCAGCCGCCGCTTTCAATGTCATTCGTTTCCTCGTAGTAGTACGAGTAATCTATGCCTTTTAAGAACATTTCGCGGTCGTTTATTTTATCCGTCAATGCCGCCAAAAGTTCCTTGATTGCCGTGCTGTCTTCAACGCTTTTCCGCATTGCGTCAAGGTATTCGTTTTTCCCCACCTTACTCCAATCGACGCATTTTTTTAAGGAACGCTTGAAAATCAAATCGAGCCACAATCTTGTACTTCTGCCGTTACCCTCCATAAATGGATGAGCGACATTCATCTCAACGTACTTATCTATAATATTATCAAAGGTGTCCTCCGGCATATCCTCTATCTTTTTTAGGTTGTCGGCTAAAAACCTAACGGGCGCGAACGCAAAACCGCCTTTTGCAATGTTGAGCGTTCTTATTTGTCCTGCAAAATCGTACAGCCCGCCGAACAAGTAAGCATGAATTTGCTTTAGCCCGTTCACCGTACCCGCTTCTATGCTGTCGATAAATGAGCTTTCGAACAACGCGTAAGCCTTTTGTTTGCTCTTGCCGTCAATCGTTTCATCGGAATAAGTAAACCATTCGATAAAGCGGTTGGCTTTTTTCCCGGGGAACTCCTTTGCAATCGCGATTATGCCCTTGTAGTCAAAAGTATCGGTAAAATATTTTTTGCCGTCGGCGGCAGTTATTTTAAGTTGGTTAGCGGCACTAACCAACTCACCGTTTTCTTTCTTGAGTTTGGTTTTTAGGTATTTCCAATAATTGCGCGCCCTTGTGTAATCGTCATAATCACCCAAAACGCCCACTATATCAAGAACGCTGAACCACCACTTTGAGTTCTGTTCGTCCCAAACGGCACGGACTTCCCTATTGTCAAAAAAACGTATTGAAATTTTAGTATTCATTGCTTCCTCCCAAATGTTGCCTTCCGCATCTAAATCCCTCGCCGTTTCGGTGCCAAACATAGGTCGCGAACATCTTCGAAGCCAACAGCGGTGCCGCTTGCAGCAGTTGTTCGGAAATTCCGAACAACTGCTGTTTTATTAAGTTCGCCGTCAGGAAAGATTTTCTTGGCAGGCAAGCCTTCAACGAGGATTGTCTACACCTTTTCGAAAATAGGCAATACTTCTATGGGGATGTTTACGGTTATGGTGGCGGGACCGGTGAAGGTTTCACCGGAATGCAGCAGCTTCCACGCGCCGGAGGGAAGGAATACCTCACGGGAGAAGGTCTTTTTTCTGACTATGGGGGCGACAATATAGTCTTCGCCCAACATGAACTGTTGCGTCGCCTTAGCCGCGCCGGGATCGTTTGGATAATTGTACTCCATAAAACGCACAATCGGTTCGCCCGTTGTCCTTGCGGCGCGCGCGTATTTCAAGATGTAATCAGAATATTTTATATGATCGTAAGTCGGGCGGCGGCACAGCTCCGCGGTTTTTTGATTTCTGCACCGCCAAAGCGAATACGAATATTGCATCATGGGCATGAGCGCGGAACACTGCGACCACCTTATAAACAGCTCGTGGTCGAACAAAAATTCGGGACGGAAATTGAAATCGCTTACAAGTCCGCCGCCTATCATGTCGGGACAACCGAACACGTGTCCGGTAAGCCCCAAAAGCAACATATTGGGAATGAGCGCGCGCAATCCGCCGTTTTCCTGCCAACGGTGGCACTTATCGCCTAAGCGTTGCGCTACGCCGACGCCGCCGCCCTTCCAACTGGCGCGGAATTCGTTGAACGTGAAGTTAAGCCCGGAGCGCATCCAAAACTCCGCCTGTTGATTGGGCGAAGCGTTGCCGAAGGTTATGTCGTCCTTTTTATAGAAGCGGTTATCTGCCGCGTCCTGCTTAAAGCCGTCCACTCCGTACTTCTTTTCCAACTCGTGCGCGACGTCTACAAACCACTCTACGGCACGCGGATTTGACAAATCGAGAACGGCGCTTGTCGCGTCCCACCACTTGCGCATTGCCACGGAGCCGCTCTTATCCTTTACGAGGAGGTCGTTTTTCTTTAAATAATCAAATGCCGGCGCCCTAGGACTTATGAACGGCACAACCCAAAGAATGACCTTAAAGCCCATTACGTGAAGCTTTTCCACCATGCCTTTGGGGTCTTTAAAGCGGCGCGGCTTAAACTCCCAATTGCCGAAATCTATTTGCCAACCATCGTCGATAAGGATTTCACCCGCCGGCATTCCGCACTTTAAAATGCTTTCGGCATAGTTTAAAATGCCCTTTTCGGATTGAAACTTGAACATTTCAATCCATGTGCAATACTGCGGCACCTGAAACATAAGCTCCGGAGGCATATTACCGTCCGGCGGGAAGTGCGCCTTTGAAGCCGCAAGATACGCGCCGCGCAAGGTTCCAAAACCGCCGTAAAGTACAATTTCCGCGGTATCGGATTCGCACTTCACCTTGCCGTACTTGAAATTAGTTATGTAGCCGTCTTCGGACCATATATAGCGCCCCTTATTGCTGACAAAGAACGGGGAGGACTGGTCACCGTAAGGACCGACGCTGTTATCCGTGTATTCGCGCGAAGCGTCGACCGGCATTTTTGTGCCGTCGCCAATCTTGCCACCATACCATTGTTCGCCTTCTAGCATATCGAATTCTAAAACATATTTCATATCTGTTTTCTCTCCTTATACGGATATTATTTTTTGCTTGTCGAAACACTTATTTTCCCACATGCCGCAGCCCCGTATGAAAACGGTCGGAGCGCTACATGGCGAAGCGCCCGTAGACTTGCCCGCGTGCGTAGTTTTATAAGCGGCTTAAATTTTATTCACGGAAACACTTCTTGCTCCGCATGCCGCGCCATCCTAAAACAGTTGGGTATTGCCCTTTTTAGCCCTTATAAAAATCTTTATCGGCGTACCGGAAAAATCAAAGCTTTTGCGTATACTGTTTTCCAAATACCGTTCATACGAAAAATGCATCAACTCCGGGTCGTTGACAAACACGGCAAACGACGGCGGCGCGACGGCGACCTCCGACATAAAGTAAATTTTCAAGCGGCGTCCTTTATGCGCGGGCGGCTCGTTTACGCGTACCGCGTCACCCAAAACGTCGTTCAAAAGCCCCGTTTTTATCCGACGTTTGGAATTTTCGTATACCTTGTCAACAAGCGGCAACACCGCGTTTGCACGCCTGCCCGTGAGCGCGGATATAAAGCAAGTCTGCATGTAATCCATGAACTTTAAATCCTCCGCAAGCGCGGCTTTTATTTTATCCGCCGTGTACGCGTCCTTTTCCACCACGTCCCACTTGTTCATCACTATCACGGAGGGCTTGCCCTGCTCGTGCGCATACCCGGCTATTTTTACGTCTTGTTCGGTAAGCCCTTCCTTGGCATCCACGATAACCAACACCACGTCTGCGCGGCGTATAGACGCTAACGAACGCATGACGCTTAATGACTCAAGCTCTTCCTCAACGGCGCGTTTTTTTCTCATGCCCGCCGTGTCGACTATGGTATATCTCCTGCCGTTTGCCGTGAAATCGGTATCCACGGCGTCGCGAGTGGTTCCCGCTATACCGCTCACAATCGAACGGTCGTAACCCAAAATTTTGTTTACGAGAGAGCTTTTTCCGGCGTTAGGCTTGCCGACTACGGCTATTCTTATAACCGCGTCGGGGGTAGATTCACCATCGGACGCGTCGCCTGCGGTTTCCCCGTCGGACGCGGTTTTGTCGGCAAATTCATTGTCGGAGGCGTACTCTGCGGAGGCGTTTTTCTCCTTAGGAAAGTTTTCGATTATGGCGTCAAGAAGCTCCGTCAAGCCCTTTCCTTGTTCTGCGGAGATGCCGAACGGTTCGCCTAAGCCCAACGAGTAGAAATCGTAAACCAAATGCCGCTCGTTGTTATCCACCTTGTTGACGGCAAGCAATACCGGTTTATCCGTCTTGCGCAGGTACGCCGCCACAAGGTCGTCGTCCAACGAAACCCCCGTTTTAGCGTCGGTCAAAAATACGATTACATCCGCGCTGTCCACCGCCGCCTCCGCTTGCGCGCGTATATGCCGCCACATTTCGTCCTCGTTTTTAAGTTCCAGTCCGCCGGTATCGACCAACGTAAATTCGCGTCCGCACCACTCGGCGTCCGCATATAACCGGTCGCGCGTAACGCCGGGCGTATTCTGTACTATCGACACGCGTTTACCGCATATTCTGTTGAAAAAGGTGGATTTGCCCACATTGGGCTTGCCTACCACCGCAACCAAAGGTTTCAAAATATATATCTCCGTTTTGGGTGTGGACAATCCGTGGTGACGACTTGCTAGGCAAGAAAATATTTTATCACCGTGAATTGTCTACACTCCCGTTTTTATAAAATTTCGCGCCGCACCGCTTTGAAGAGGCAACGCGCGGGTTTATTGCTTTTTTGCGTCCGCACTCTTTCTAAGAGTGAGCGCTGGTTTATTGCTTTCGCGTCCGCACTCTTTTTAAGAGGGAGCGCGGGTTTATTGCTTTCGCGCCAATACCGTTTTAACGGGCGAGGCGCAATTGAGTATCATTTTGTGTCGGTATCCGCCGCCGAAAGCAATACCTTTAAGAAGTCGTTGCCGTCCGCCGCGCCGATATAAACCGGCATTTTTAAGGCTGCCGATAATTCGTCTACGCTTACGCCGTCCAAAAACACATCTCCGAACTCACGCAGCATGTTGGCGGGTATCATAGCAAAATCGGCGTTTATTCCCGCCGCTTGCGCTATTATGTCGCCGCCGGTAACCAGTCCCGCTACGGTAACCGTTGTCCCGAAAAAGTCATTCAACACGGGCAGCACCGAACATTTAAACGCTTCCGGAAAAGCCTGCTCTATTTTTTTTGCGACGACGCGTAACTCTTCGGCAAAGGACACTCCGGTTATGAGAAGCACGCGCTTAGGTACCGACGCAAAAGCCTTTTTAGAATTTACTCCGCCGGTGACATTCGTCAAGCCCGTACCGCCGGAAGCCGCCTCTTGCAAATTTTCAAAAAATTTATCCCTGAAATCGGCTATAAGCCCCACTCCGTTTTCAATTTGCGAAAAGTCCTCATAATAGCCGTAGTCGGGTAGCGGCAATTCCGCCTTTAAGTAATACTCGTCGGCACACCAAACAAAGCCGCCGAATTCGTGGTTAAATTTCTCCGTATCGGCAACGGTTTGCCGCGCCTGCTCCCGCGTAACCGGCGTCAATTCGGGAAGCCCGCAACGGTGTTTGGTCAAGCCGACCGGGACGACCGCCGCGCTTTTAACGGACGGGTAAAGCTTATGCAACTCCGCAATCGTTTCATTCAGCACGGTACCGTCGTTGATACCTGGACAAACCACCACCTGCGTGTGCATTTCTATGCCCGCCGCCGCAAACTCCTTCATGATGGAAAAAAGCTTGAGGGTGGACGGATTTTTCAACATTTTTAACCGCACCTCCGGCGAATACGCATGCACGGAAATGTACAGCGGAGACAGCTTTAAGCGGATTATTCTTTCTTTTTCGGCATCGGAGAGATTTGTAAGCGTTATGTACGTGCCGCTTATAACCGATAACCGGTAGTCGTCGTCCTTTACATACATCGTATCGCGCATGCCCTCCGGCAATTGCCGCACGAAGCAAAAAACGCAGTTGTTTTTACACTCTATCGGAGAAATTTCGTCATCAAAGCTTAAATCGAGTGTTGACGTCGGCGGCTTTTTTACGGTAAAATTTTTAATTTTACCGTTTCTTTCCACGGTAATTTCAAACGGCTCGTCTTCGCCGTCGAAAAAATAATAATCCAGAACGTCGGTGTACGGATAGCCGCCCATGCTTATTATGCGGTCGCCCCTTTTAAGACCCGCTTGCCGCGCCAATTTTCCTAAATCCGCTACGGTACCTAAAGGCTTGTCGCGGAGTTCTTCCAATCTTTTTAGCAAGCGCGCACTCATTGTACCTCTTCGCCCCCGCTTAAACGCGATATCAGGGATGTAACCTCCGCAAGCGGCTCCTTGTTTATAAATAAATCGAGGTCGGTTTCAAACGCCGCCGACTCCAGTCCGTCCTCAAACAGCTTATACATGCTTATGACGGTATCGGCGTAGCTTTCGGCATACTGCACCAACCCTTTACTTGCAAGGAATTTAAAGTCGCCTTCTTGCAACGCGTTGCGTGCGCCGAAAACGATAACGCGTTTTTTGAGCAGCAACGCCTTGTATATAACCGCCGCGTCGTAGACGGTAACAACTATGTCAGCCACCGCTAGACACTCGTCCAACGAGTCATTTTTATTTATCACGACGACGTGTGTAAGCCCCTTATCCTCCGCGTTTTTTCTTATCTCCGCGGTAATCTTGTTATTTGCGCCGGGACGCGTCAAGAGGTTGATTATACCGCCTTGCTCCGAAAGCATCGCGTATACGTCTTTAATTTCGCTGGAACCCAAACCTCCGTTTAACAGCACGGTAGGCTTATCTAAACGGCAATAACGACCCTTTATTTCGGCAACGGCGTCGGACGTGTATTCCTTCGCGGCAAGCGGGAAGCCGGCTATAAAAACGCGGTCGGGCTTGAACCCTAACTCCGTCATTTTGTTCTTCTGTTCGACGTTCTGCACCGTATATCCGTCCGCGGCAAGGTCGAAAAAGGTGTTATCGTGAGTAAACGCGCACGCCGTGCCGAATATCTCCGTTTTAAAGCCGCTTTTCTTTTTCGCCTTGTGGGCAAGCCCCATTGCGTACGGCGACAGAACGACTATGCGTTCCGGCTCAAAGCGCAAAATGGCGTTTCTTATCCGGCGGAGTTTTTTATTTAAGCTTTTTTTTGTTTCGCCTGCCGGCAATTCGGCGGCGCTTTCGCTACTTTTGACACGGCGGTTTTTCGGCTTCGGCGCGACGGTGCGGCGGTGCGGCAAGCGTACCGCGGCATGCCTCAAAGCCGTCTTTATGCGGGTAGTCGCGTTTCCTCCGTACTGCTCCTCGGTAAGCACCGTAAGCCGCACCTCTTTAAGCGGCTTAAAGCTGTCCTTAAGAGCGTTTACAAATTCCTCATCGACGTCCGACGACGTAAGCAATAAAATATTTTTCTTCATAATTTAAGTCTATCCTCCCGAATAAACGGCGATACAAACCGTCCGCCGCCGACTCTCAAAGCGTCTAAAACTACACCTCGATTATTATGGGAATAATCATGGGGTATTGCTTATATTTGTTTGCGATATAGCGTTTAAGCGCACGCTTGACTTCGGCTTTCACGTCTATCGACGTCCCGTCGCTGTCTAAGTCCAACGCGGCAAGCGCCACGGATATTTGTCCGCGCGCCTCATCCACAAAGCCCTCGTCCGCCGAAAGTCCGCGTGCGGTGATATCCGCCGGTATTGCTAGCTCGCCCCGTCTGTTTAATATCAGGAGCGCAATCACAAGACCGCTGTCGCTTAACGACTTACGGTCGCGCAGTACGGAATTGCCGCTTATTCCGTTGAGTAACATGCCGTCCGCGTAAACCGCGCCGCCTTGTACGTTGTCCAGCCTTTTGCAGCCCGTTTCCGATATGCCGATTGTCATACCGATTTCCGGAATAAAGATATTTTCTTTGGGGATACCCGATTGCACGGCTATTTCCGCATGCTTTTTCAGATGGCGGTATTCACCGTGAACCGGCACAAAATACTCCGGCTTCAAAAGCCCGAACAGCAATTTCATTTCTTCTTGGTGGGCGTGTCCGGACGAATGCACGTAATCCATATCGTCGTTTATCACCTCCGCGCCCAAACGGTATAGGTTGTTTATAAGCCTGTTTATCAAGCGTTCGTTGCCGGGAATGGGCGACGCGGACAACACCACAAGGTCGTCCTGCCCTATCTTAACCTTGCTGTATTCGCCCACGGACATTCTGGTAAGCGCGCTCATCGGCTCACCCTGACTGCCCGCGCTTATAATAACAAGCGCGCCCGGTTCATATTTTTTGATGTCGCCTTGGTCGATAAAAATGCCCTCCGGCGCCTTTATCTCACCTAGCTTCAAGGATATATCCAAAAACTTTCGCATGCTCTTGCCGGAAAGCGCAATCTTCCTGCCGTACTTTTCCGCAAGCCACACTATCTGTTGCAATCGGTAATTGTGAGATGAAAAGGTCGTGATTATAATTCGCTTTTCGCAGTGATTGGAAAAAATAACGTCTAAGCTTGCGCCTACGCTGCTTTCGCTCTTGCTGTGTCCCTTCTCCTCCACATTGGTGGAGTCGGCAAGCAACAGCTTTACCCCCGACGCGCCTATTTCCGCCATGCGCGCAAGGTCGGTAAGCTTGCCGTCTATGGGGCTTAGATCCACCTTGTAGTCGCCGGTGAAGAATACCACACCCTTAGGCGTACTTAACGAAATCGCCGCCGCTCCGGCTATCGAGTGGCATACCTTGACGAACTCCGCGGTAAATACTCCCGAGGTCACCTTTTCGCCGTACTCAACGGTGTGCAGCTTATCGCGGCTCACGCCGTGTTCGTCCAACTTATACGATACTGCGGCAAGCGTCATTGCCGTGCCGTAAACGGGAACGTCAAATTCCTCTAAAAAGTGCGGAACCGCGCCGATGTGATCCTCGTGTCCGTGCGTCAAAAACAACGCCTTTACCTTTTCCGCGTTGGATTTAAGGTATGCAAAATCCGGTATAATATAATCAATACCCGGCGTGTCATCGGTCGGGAAGGACATACCCGCGTCCACAACCACAATTCTGTCGCTGTATTCGATTGCCGTCATGTTTTTTCCTATCTCGTCCACGCCGCCGAGAAATATAACTTTCAGTGTTTTTGCCATAATTTATCCTTATAAATCCGTACGTCGGACGAATCTTAGGAAATCCCCTCTACCGAATTCCCGAAGTCCGCCGCACCGCACTTTTTTTTATCCTATCCGCACGCCGAACGAATCATTCTGGTTTTGTTTCCTCCCCCTCAAAAATTCGCTTTCATAGCCGTACTTATCCATTTTATTATATTTACATATTATAAACTCTTTTTGATTTTTCCGCAAACGATTTTATATATACGCGGAAACTTAGTAAAAAAGCAGAAAAACGCGGACGAAAAAGAGCTTTACTCTTAACCGTCCGCGCCGCATTGAAAATACTTGCGCAAAAACAAGCTTATTGACACAAAAACCTAAACCCCGCGCCTTTGTGCGTACGAAATTAATTTCTGTTTTCCGTCATATCCTTAGGAGTGATTGAGGGGTGGCGGTATCTTCCGTGTTTGACTGTTGCCTGACCGCATTCGATTGCCGCTCTGGGACACCAGTGCAGACAGGCTAGGCAGCTGGCACAGTCCTTATGTAAAAAGACGGGCTTGCCGTCGGTTATCTCGATATTACCCACCGGGCAGAGCTTGGCGCAAAGACCGCAAGAAACACAGTCCTCGGTAACGCGGAAGCGTTTTTCCATCATCTTGAAAAACCTCTGCCCTATGCGATAAAATAGCGCAAAGAAGGGGTTTAACAATTTGCCGTTGCTGTTTAAAGACTTGTTTTGAATATCTGCGGCGAATCTTGCGAAAGCTTCATCGGCGCGTTTTATCTTTTGCGGCGCGTCTTTTTCTATCGGATATTCAATTACATAATTGCCGGGTGCTTGTGAGCCGCCGCAATAACCGAGTTCCAAGCCCTTTGCCGCCAATGCCTTGCGCACCGCGTAAAAGCTATTGCCAACGGAAACGTTGCACGTGACTACGGCAAAAATATATCCTATTTCGGCGCATTCCGTTTTTAGATTCCTTATGAAATTCAAAACTATTGCAGGCGCGCCGCCAGCGTAGCACGGAAAAACAAATCCTATGCGGTCATACTCCCCGCACAGTTCGGCGGCGTTCTCCGTCATAAAAGCAAGCCGCGTATCGCCGATAACCGCCGCAATATCCTTAGCCGCCTTCAAGCTGTTTCCCGTTCCGCTGAAATAATAAATTACATTTTTTGACATATCAGACCTCCGTATATGTTTCGCCGTTTTCCGTTTCGGCGGCGGCATTTTTTCCGTTTTTATTACGGTCATAGCCGACCGTAATAAAAAGTATACAACAGTTCGGCTATTTGCAAAACTACAAACCGTACCTAACCGTAAGATAATTGACAAATTCTTTAAAGGTGTAGTGGAAAACAAACTCACGGTGCGGTACGTTCTTGCATCGAACAGCTTTTTTTGATATAATAACCGTATAATAGTCCGACCGATGAATATGCCGGTGTGACGAATCAAGGATATGTGTTCAAAGACATAATAACCGTACAGTAGTCCGACCGATGAATATGCGGTAAATACGTAGGAAATGGAAAATGTAAATGGAGTATAACAAAAGACCCGATGTTCGGGCAAACAAAACAAAAACCGCATTAAAAGCTGCGATTTTCGTCCTTCTCTCAACGACGACCTTTGAAAGACTTACCGTACGGCAAATATGCGATGCTGCGCTAATCAACCGCGTTACATTCTACTCGCATTATTCCGATAAGTTCGACCTTTTCAACGATGCTCTTAACGACCTTGTGGAGAGCGTTGGCAACGGCGCGCGCAAGGACATCGTAAAATTCGGAAAGCTTACGGCGGCGGCAAGAATCCGCATCTGTTGCAACGCCTTTTTAGAAGCCTTAATCAATGTATGCTACGAAAATAAGGCTTGGATTACCAACCTTAACAACCCCGAAAACTCAATGATTATATTCATGTTCAATCAATCAATTACCAAGCGTTTAAGCAATTATTTGGAGGAGTTTGAAAAGGACGGCAGTCTGAACTATTCCCCCGACCGCGTTGCGTCTTTCACCTGCGGAGGTGTTTCCCGCCTTATTTTCGATTGGCTTAGCGGTGGCAACGACTGCCCCGATAAAGAAACCTTCACTTGTACCTTACAAAAAGCCTTGTCGGATTTGCTATCCTCAAATATACTCTTCCATTAGAGTTGTTGCGAAATGTTCTGCTAAAACCTGATTCCGTCTTTTTAAAACTTACACCGCATAAAATTTGCACATGCGGATTCCCCTTACAGCACAAAACCGAACCGCGCGGGTTGTTCCGCAACAATTTGATTCGTGCGATAATAGGCGGGAAGCGTGCCGATATCCGACCAATATCCGACGGCGTCATAGCCGTAGATTTTACCGATTAAACGTGGAAAAAGGTCTCGCCCAAAGTCGTAAAAGCCGTCGGGGATAAACCGCAGAACATCATGTTTAAAGGCATATATTCCCGTATTAACGCGCTTTTCTGTCGTAAATGCGGGCTTTTCCAGAAACTCGGTAATTTCCCCCGAGGCGGCGGTTTTGACCACTCCGAAGCCGCGCGAGTCCTCCGTATAGCTAAGCGCAATGGTTCCTATGCCACCCTTTTCCATATGAAACCGCATGAGCGCGGAAACATCCATATCCGTGAAAGCGTCGCCGCTCATCACAAGGAAATCACCGTCTATAAAGCTTGAAGCGGCTTTTACTCCGCCCGCCGTCCCCAACGGTGATGACTCCGTAAAATACTCCAACCGCACGCCTTGTTTTTTTCCGTTGCCAAAATAGTCCTTGATTACGTCCGCCTTATAGCCCAGCGTCAAGGCTATTTCCGTGAAGCCGTGCTTTCTTAAATGCCCTATAATGTATTCCAGTACAGGGGTATTTATAATAGGCACCATGGGCTTCGGCTTGTCGTCGGTGAGCGGTTTCAACCTTGAGCCCGCGCCGCCCGCTAAAATTACCGCTTTCATATACTTTAAAATCCTCCCGTCAAAGCTTAATTATCCTGCGTGTAGACAATCCACACTGCAACCGTCTACGGATAACCGCCCTCCTTAATAGCCTTTTTAACTCCGTACTTTTTATGCCGTTTGCCGTTAAAAATACCGCCGGTGTTTTTATTTTAGCTTGAACGCATTAAATGCGTTTGCCCTAGCTTTTATTTCGCAACTTTATTTAATACGGTTGTCAAATAAAACGTTATGGTTTATAATGTTTGTGTTTCTTACATACGAAACAAAAAAATACGCGGGGACGCGCTTAGCCGTATTAAATACGGAGGTGCGTCCTTACCTTTCAAGGAGATCATTATATGCGAGTTTACAATTTTTCGGCTGGTCCGACAATGCTTCCCGAGGATGTTTTACTGGAGGCGCAAAAGGAGCTTTTAAGCCTTGGCGGTTGCGGTATGAGCGTTATGGAATTAAGCCACAGAGGTAAGCAATATGAGCCTATTCATATGGAGTGCATTTCTCTTTTTAAAGAGCTTATGGGCATTTCGGACGACTATTACGTACTGCTTTTACAAGGCGGCGCCTCCCTTCAATTTGAAGCGGTTCCTTTGAACCTCCTCATAAAGGGCAGAGCCGATTATGTCGTAACCGGCAACTTCTCTAGCAAGGCATACAAGGAAGCCAAAAAATTCGGCGACATTAAGCTCACCGCCACATCCGAAGATAAAAATTACACCTATATCCCGAAAGTCAAAAAGAAGGACTTCCGCACCGACATAGATTACGTTCACTACACCGCCAACAACACCATTTTCGGTTCTCGTTGGAACTATATTCCCGAAGCCCCCGCCCCCTTAGCCTGCGACATGTCGTCAAGCATTCTAAGCGAAGAGGTCGACGTGTCCAAGTTCGGGCTTATCTACGCCGGTGCGCAAAAGAATGTCGCACCCGCAGGCTTAACCGTAGTTATCGTCAAAAAGTCGCTTACAGAGCAAACTATGCCGCTATGCCCCACAATGCTGAAATACGGCGTACACGGCAAGGATAACAGTCTTTACAACACTCCGCCGTGCTTTGCCATTTACGTTGCTACCCTCAATCTCCGCTACCTGAAAAAATTCGGCGGCGTCAAGGAAATTCAAAAGGTCAACGAGTACAAGGCCGGGTTGCTGTACGGTCACATAGACAACTCTAAGCTGTTTAGCAACCATGTCGCTAAGGAAGACCGCTCCCTTATGAACGTCCCGTTCACCACCGGCAACGAGGAGCTTGACGCGAAATTCGTCAAGGAATCCAACGCCGCGGGCTTTGTGTCCCTAAAGGGTCACCGCTTAGTAGGCGGTATGCGCGCGTCAATCTACAACGGTATGCCCGTAGAAGGCGTAACCGAGCTTATCGATTTCATGAAGAAATTCGAAACCGCCAATAAATAAACAATAGGAAGATTACCTCATTATGTATAACATTCTCAAATTAAACTCAATCGCACCGCTTGTTAACGATATTTTAAAGAGCGGTTACACGCTTTCATCCGACAGCAAGAACCCCGAAGCAATCTTAGTCAGAAGCGCAGCAATGCACGACTATGTCGTTCCCGAAACCCTGCTTGCCGTGGCAAGAGCCGGCGCGGGCTACAACAACATTCCCTTCGAGGACTACGCCAAACGTGGCATAGTCGTGTTCAACACTCCGGGCGCTAATGCAAACGGCGTAAAAGAACTTGTCATCGCGTCGCTGTTCCTTGCTTCACGCAAGCTTAAACCCGCTATGGCTTGGGCGGACGGTCTTCAAGGTACGGAGGGCGTCGCCGCCGCCGTCGAAAAAGGTAAAAGCCAGTTCGTCGGTCCGGAAATACTTGGCAAAACCATCGGTATCTTAGGCTTGGGCGCAATCGGTAAGTTAGTCGCCGAAGCCGCCTACGCCTTAGGTATGAAGGTCGTCGGTTACGACCCCTTTATCTCCCCCGCCACTAAGGACGCGCTAGCCGGTAAGGTCGTTATAGCAACATCCTTAGACGCCGTATATGCCGCCTCCGATTACTTGACCCTCCACATGCCCCTAAACGACGAAACAAAACGCATGATAAACGCCGACGCTATCGCAAAATTGCACGACGGTGCGGTTATCGTGAACGCCGCAAGAGGCGCGCTCGTCGATGTCGACGCCGTTAAAGCCGCACTCGCCTCCGGCAAGCTCTCCGCTTACGTGACCGATTTCCCCGACGAAACCACGGTCGGTGCGGACGGTATCATCTGCATCCCCCACTTAGGCGCCTCCACCCCGGAAGCCGAAGATAACTGCGCAATCATGGCGGCTAACCAAATTAAAGATTACCTCGAAAACGGTAATATCCTCAATAGCGTTAACCTCCCCAACCTTACGGTAGCGCGTACCGCTTCCCGTCGCCTGTCCGTAATCGGCACCGAAAATATCGTTTCCTTAATCAGTAATATCCCCGGTGCCAAAGGCGCTAAAGGACAGGTTTCCTCTAAAGGCGGTTACTTCGTTCATATCCTCGACTTCGACGGAGAAATCGACATAAAAACAATAAAAGCTATACCCGGCGTAATCCGCGCCCGTATACTGTAAGCCCTTGTTCTTTCTTGCACATGCAAGAAAGAACCAAAGAAAACGCAAGCTTGAAGCTTGACACTGTTAACTTGAAAAACGCGGACTGCAGTAAAATTTTACTTGCATTCCGCGTTTTTAAATTTATTAACTTCAAATCCTCAACTGCCGTTTCTTTTTTCCTTTATGTCCGGTTCGTTCTTTAATTGCTGCGTCTGTTCATTTTTTTCCTAAGTTCAATTTGTTCTTTATTCTTATGTTCCTTTGCCAAAACCATGTCTTTAAAAAAGAAATTTTTTTCTCTGCGGCATTCCGTTGTCAAGGATAAGCAGCGTGAAACATGCCCTATCCGCGAATACAATATAATAAGGCATTTTCAGGTTTTGCACAGGTTTTATGATACGGATAAAAGGCAGTTGCAAAAAACCTTAATATATGGTATATTATTCCATATCTAAGCTGACGGCATCAATCGGTACGCATTTTTTGTGTATCCTGGGATATACGTCAACGTAATTATCACCGTTCGTAATCGCGCGAACGCCGCAGTCTACTGCAAGGGAGCAATCCAAAATGGGAAAATACGACGAACTGATTTCAAAACTTACGATTGAAGAAAAGGCAGGGCTACTCTCCGGCGCTACGGCGTGGCTGACGAAAAGAGTGGATCGATTGGGCATCCCGGACGTTTGGATGGCGGACGGTCCTCATGGACTGCGCAAAGAAAGAACCGACGCGCCCGCCGTCAACATCATGAAACCCTCCGAACCCTCCACCTGCTTCCCGACCGCGGTAGCCACCGGCTCCTCGTGGGATAGGGCGCTCATAGGTGAGATAGGCACCGCCATCGCCGAAGAGGCAAAGCACTATGGCGTGTCGACTGTGCTAGGTCCCGGCGTAAACATCAAGCGCTCCCCTCTCTGCGGACGGAATTTCGAATACATTTCCGAAGACCCGTATCTAGCGGGTGAAATGGGCACGGCTTACGTAAAGGGCGTTCAGAGTACCGGCGTGGGCACCTCCTTAAAGCACTTCGCCGCCAACAATCAGGAGTATCTCCGCATGTCGATTGACAGCCGCGTGGACGAACGCGCGCTGCGGGAAATCTACTTGGCGCCCTTCGAAAAGGTGGTCAAGGAAGCCGCTCCCGCAACGGTTATGTGCAGTTATAACAAGCTCAACGGCGAATATCTCTCCGACAGTAAGCGGTTGTTGACGGATATTCTGCGCGATGAATGGGGCTTCAAGGGCATGGTCGTGAGCGACTGGAGCGCCGTTAACGAACGTATCGCCGGAGTACGCGCCGGTATGGATTTGCAGATGCCCGCCAACGGCGGCGTCGACGACAAACGCATAGTTGCCGCCGTTAAGTCCGGAAAGCTCGCCGAAGCCGACGTGGATAAATGCGTCGAACGCGTGCTGAACTTCGTGTTCACAACCAAAAAGAGTGAGGACGCGACATTTAAAGCCGACTTCGCCGCACACCGCGCACTGGCAAAACGCGCCGCCGCGGAATCCGCCGTTCTGCTTAAAAACAACGGCGCGCTCCCCTTATCTAAAACCGATAAAATCGCCGTTATAGGTCAGCTTGCAGACCATCCGCGCTATCAAGGCAACGGAAGCTCACGCATCAATCCCTTTAACGTGGTAAGCTTTAAACAGCATCTTGAGAACTCAAAGGTACGCTTCGACTACGCCCCCGGCTATACGCAAAAGGGTGACGGATATTCCGATAAACTGCTGTCGCAAGCGTTGGATATTGCTAAAAACGCCGATAAGGTCGTGATTTTCGCCGGGTTAACCGATGTCTACGAAAGTGAAGGCTTTGACCGCGAACATCTTGATATGCCGCGCGGACACGTACGCCTCATAGAGGAAATCTCCAAAATCAATAAAAATACCGTCGTCGTGCTAGTAGGCGGCTCCCCCGTGCGCTTGCCCTTTATGTGTAAGGTCAACGCGCTTTTGAACATGTACCTAAGCGGCGAAGCCGGCGGTGAAGCCGCTTCGGATTTGCTTTTCGGCGTCGTGTCGCCCTCCGGCAAGCTGGCGGAAACATATCCCGTTAAGCTTACGGACAGCATTTCGGAACCATACTTCGGCATGGGTCCGTTCACCGTGGAATACAGAGAAAGTATCTTTGTAGGCTACCGCTACTACGACACCGCAGAAATACCCGTGCAGTTTCCGTTCGGCTTCGGGCTGTCCTATACCAAATTCGAATACTCCGACTTCATCGTAGATAAAAAGTCTTTGATAGACGGCGAAAGCCTTACCGCCTCCTTTAATATCAAGAACGTCGGCAAGGTTTCCGGCGCAGAAACGGCACAAATTTATGTCGCCGCTCCGAAAACCTCCGTCTTTAAACCCGCAAAGGAGTTGAAAGGCTTTGAAAAGGTCTTCCTTAACCCCGGCGAAGAGAAAAGCGTAAGTATCACTCTTGACCCGCGTGCGTTCAAATTCTATAATACGGCTATCTCCGATTGGTATACCGAAAGTGGCGAATACCAAATTTTGGCGGGCGCTTCCTCCAAAGACATACGCTTGAGCGAAAACGTCAACGTTACCTCCTCCGCGCCCGACGCGCCACTGCCCGATTTCCGCGCCGACGCGCCCGGTTACTACGACATTAAGCACTGCGGCGGGCTTCCGCAAGAACAGTTCGAAGCACTCTACGGAAGTAAGTCCTTGAGCAACGAACCCGCGAAAAGAGGCGAATTTACCATAAATTCCACCATACAGGACATCGCCGTTACGTCTTTCGGGCGTTTTACGCGCAAGGTTTTGCGTATCGGTCTCAAAATTATTTCGTCGAATTCTGAAAACGCCGCCATGCTGACAAAATCCGCCGACTATATGCCTTTACGCTCGGCTACCGGCTGGGGTTCGCTTTCGCCTTATTCCGTCTTCGCCGCCGTCGACATCTACAACGGCGTGAAAGGCAGTGTGAAAAAGTTTTTCAAGGGCTTCCTTAAGAAGTATAAAAATATCGACCCCCGCGACGAGTAAACTCACAAACCCGAAAATTTAAGGATTTTTAACTATGAAAAAAGCCGCGTTGCTTATAATGCTTGCCGCCGTTGCCGCGTTCTCTTTGTTCGTCTTCGCCGCCTGTAACAACACTCCGCCCGAAAAGCTGATGTCACCCGCTTGGAATAGCTACGAAAAGCTTTCCTATGCGTACGACCACTACGATGGCGATACCATTGTTTCGACCGGCACCTATACCGCCGAAATTGATTATATCGGGTATATTAACGACAGCGTGCCGCCCGTCAAAGTCGGCGGCGTGGAAATTCCTCTTAAAGATTACAAAGAGGGCTATTTGGTTACGACTACACTCGTGTACGGCGAATCCGGCGAATTTACCAAAACCGTCAAAACCTTCTTCTATCGCAATGCCAACGGTCTGCCCTTCTACCCCGCAGTGTCCTTTACCACGATAACCGGCGACGTCGTTCCGGAATCACTGCTCATCGTGTACAAAAGCGATAGAAGCATCCAAACCACTTACACCAAAAACGACATAATCAACACCTCGTCCGACACCCGCTTCAATAAAAAGGGCGGACTGGTCTTCGATAACGCGACAATTTATTACGCGCTGCGCGCCTTGCCGCTGGAAGACGCTCCGCAAATATCCTTCGAAACTACCTACCGGGTGGACGGTTCCGTCGACGCGTCAATTGCCAAAATGTCCGTTGCCGCGGGCGCCGATACAAACATCTCCGACACACGCTTTACGGGCGCCGTCGGTAAGGAGCTTGTGCCGTGCTACACCGTGTCGATTAATAGGGATACATCTCTGCAAGGGACGGGGTATTACGTCTATTACGCGAAGGAAGCCGTCTCAAAAGCTGACGGCGACTCCCTAAGAACCGTCAATAAAGTACCCGTCCGCATTAAAGAAGGTAGCACCGTTTATAACCTTACGGCTATTTCCGTTTCACGGGAAGACGCGTAAAGCGTAGCTTATTTTTAAAAAGCGGATTTCCGCTAACAGCGGAAATCCGCTGTATTAACGCAAGGCGCATGCAGAATGCGATTACACTTATGCACTTCGCTCAAGGTAACAAAGGGCGCAAATTTCGACTGAGAGCAACAGAATGCGCCGTTTTTCCTCCTTTATTCTTGTAAAACGCTTTTTTTTGTAGTTTTTTTAATATTTTTATGTGTAATATAAATCTATATGATTGACAAAATAATAATATTGTCTTATACTTTTACACATTGAAGGCTTCGCAGTCACAAATGCGCCGTTCACGGCATATAAAGAGTGCGAAAGCTACTTGCGTCATTTTTGCGACACAAATCAAAGTTGCGTTGCGAAAGTTACGCCGTACGAAAGCGCGAAAGCTATCTACATCATTTTTGCAACATACGCCACAGTTACATTGCAAAAGCTTCGTCGAACGCACCGGCACCAAAAATAAAATTACCTTTCGGCAAAGCTGTTGATTTCGCAAGATACTTGCTCCGCATAACACAAGGTTATGCGCCCACATGTATCCGGCGCAAAAAACTCCGTTGCCGCCTGACAAGGCATAACATGAAAAAATTCTTAATCATTACCGTACTCACCGCAATTGCCGCAATCCTCACCGGTTGCACCCCCGTCGCGGAGCAAATCGGGAGATTAATCGGCGCGTAAAAATTCCGCTTAAAATAAATCCTCTTTAAGTTTTTATCTAATACGGAAGCGTACCGAAGCGGTCACAACGGGGCGGTCTTGAAAACCGTTTGGGTGCAAGCCCACGGGGGTTCGAATCCCTCCGCTTCCGCCATACAAAAGCGGCGTAACGGATAAGATTTCCGTTACGCCGTGTTCTTTTTACTGCTTATGGTAGCATTTTATTATTTGGCTCAATGCAACTGTTATTAATCATTCTTTCGCGAATACTATTCCGGCAAGCACGAGAAATGGAATGACGATAAGCGTCATAAAACTCTGCAATGCCCGACCCAATATCTGTCCGTTCGTCTTTTTATCCCGACCCTCCGCGGTTTCCTTTTTCAGTATCGCCACAATGACAAATACGATTACAAGTATCGCGCCCACAAGCGTCACGCCTAAGAACGCGTTCTTTATGGCAGAACTTAGAATAAAATGCGTCAGCAGATTTTCGTTCCGTCCGTTCATAGTCACGGTTTCCAACCCGACAAGCTTTCTGAAAATCTCGCAGATGAAATCTATCAAATAACAAACGCTCTTTTGAAGTGTGTATAGTAATTCATAGAACCAACCGAGTAAATCGTCAAATAACCATTCCATTCAGCCTCCCCTTATACCTGCGTTTTGACCCAATCGCTTAAAATCGGCATTGCTATCTTCAGCGCAACTATCAGCACGAAGATGAGCGCGAATCCGATGACCGCGCCGAGTAAATCCTTTTTGGCTTTCTCCCGTGAGTTCTGCTCGTCACTCTTAGCTATCTTTATTCCTAAGAACACGCAATACACCGCGCCTACGCTTCCCACAACCGCAATCAACGGCCATAATATCGCGTTTATAACCTCCAAAATCGGTGCGATTATCGGTTGGAAGTTTATTGCCGCTATAATAAATTTCATTTTCTTTCCTCCTTTCTTTGTTTTCCTCAACATGAAAAGCAGAAAGCCGTCCGCTTCCTGCCTAATGTTTTTTTATTTGTTTTTTGTCATGAAAAAGCCCGATGTATTTCTATCGGGCTTACTTAAAATATATTCTGTTGTTCCGCGCTACATCTCCGAGCCGCGCTTCCTTTCTGTTGATGCCGTTTCTGATGCGTATAGCTTTTCGTAAAACCTCTTCTTGTTTTCGATAAGCTGTTCTAACGTAACGGGCATATATCCGTTCACATCTACGCCGGCGTTATACGCGTTCAAGTTTTCCAAAACCTCAAATCCGGGGTCACTAGTGTTATTATGGATATGCCCGAACACGTGAACCGTATCCTTAAAAAGCCCGTTCCACGAAAGCATGGGATAGTGGCACAATACGACCTTTCTGCCATTGTCGCGTATCTCAAGCATATCGCTAATAGACGCGAAACAATCCGCCGCTTCAAGGTTATTCCGAAGCCCTTTATCGTGGTTGCCGAGAATTAAATGCTTTGTGCCTTTCAGCTTTTGCAATATCGGCTTCATTGCCTCAAAGCTACACCATGACACATCGCCCAACACGTAAACCGTGTCCGCATTCGTCACCACCGAATTGTAGTTTGCTATCAACGCCTTGTCCATTTCCTCTGCGGAAGCAAACGGGCGGTTGCTGTGCTTTATAATATTGGCGTGTCCGAAGTGCCAATCTGCCGTGTAATATATCATAATCCCCCTCCCGCGCTACATCGCCGAACCGCCTTCCATTTCGGATACAATCTTTTTGAGCGACCGAATAGTATCCTCATACGGCACTTGCTCGTATAACAACTTTGTAGTAACATTTTCGTAGTCGCTTCGATAAGCTTCCGTGGTGATAATTTCTTTAAGCAGCTTCGGAAAATTCGCTACGTCTTCCGCCGCCGTCCAATTCTGATTGCCTTTTCTGCTTTTCCAAGCAACTCTGACCTCATCGAATAAGTTTTCCATATCCTTATTCAATTTAATATGCGGTAAAATTTTGTATAGGTCGTACAAATGCCTTGACTGCCAATACATTCTATCGTTGATGTAATGCGTGCCTAAAGCAAACACCTTGTCAACAAACGTCCTTTCCAACGACTGTACCGTTACCTCAAAAGGAATCAACCCGTACTCGGCAATCGCTGCATAGTCGCCGCTCTGCACAAGGTGGTCATAAACGAGCGAACCCGCTTCCATTCGTTGTGTAGGAAAGGTGTCAACAAGAAACATCGTTTTGACAAGAACCATATTGGGAAACGCAATGCCCTGATACAGCGTTGGATAGCCTATTTTATATCCGTTGTGCGACCTTCCGCTTGCAATATCTTGAGGATTTAACAATTCAAATCCAAATTCCCTAACGGTGTCATCAATATGGTCTTTCATCTGCTTTTTCCGGCTCTGTGTCTGACTGTTGACGTTTTCTAAGTTAATGTCTATGTCCTCGGAAAACCGCTCTATCAGCTTATAACACTTTGAAAGACACGTCCCTCCCTTGAATATTAGTAACGGCTCTTTTTCCACTAGCCTCTTTAATACTAAGGTAACATAATAATCTTTCTCTATCAGCGCGGCATCAACACCCGTGTCATCGGTTATTTCCTGAATAACACTTTGAAATAGCTTCCTATCATTGTGCAAAAACATTTTGAACTCCTATGTTTAACAGATTTTTTATTGCTTTTCCGGGGAATGCGCTTGCATAAGTAAATACATCGTTTTGCTTAATTCCGCGTAGCTTGACAAACTCCCTTATAGCTTCGATTTCTTCTTTACCGAACTCAATTCCGTTCTCATTCATTACCTCTAAAAGTGCCAACGCGTATACATTATCCTTTGTCACGATTGTTCGTGCTTTTCGTAGAATCAACGTGGAATTGCGGATTGTTATTTCACGCACTCTTGTGGTTTCCTTTGTGGTGACAATCTCCAATGTATTAGGAACTTGTGTCGTTAGCCCTAGCGAATTCAACAAGGACAGCCCCGAATAATAGCCGTAAACATCTCCCTCAGATCGTATATATTTTTTCTCCACCACTTGCCGAAGCCCTAAACGATACGGTCTACCAAGCGCGGTCATGGTAGGCAAATAATATACTCCCTTCATATACTTGATCATTACGCCGTTCTCGGTTAGTTCTTTCAGCAATTGCGCAACCCGTACTCGCGAATACTCTTTCCATACGTCAAGGATTTCCTCCGTGAATATCGGTTCGTCATATCTGTATCGTTTCACTAACCGGTCAATGAGTTTAACTAAATTTTCTTTCATAGCGTTGCCGCCTCCATATTTAGTATTATACATACTTCTACATTGCATGTCAAACAAATTAATCATCTTCTTAAAACTTTTTACCAACTTTCTATCGGCGATCAGCGAAATTCGGGTATCCCGATTGTCGCCCTCTCCCGCCTATTGACGGCGGGAGGGGTAACGCTTCAAAAGCATTACCATGGACAACGGCTGTGAGTTTTTAGACCAAGCGGCTTTGGAAAAATCTGCAATAAACAAGTCTCTAAAACGTACAACCGCATACTATTGCCACCCGTACAGTGCGTGGGAACGCGGAAGTAACGAGAATGCCAACAAACTAATCCGGCGCTTCATACCAAAAGGCGCGGATATAAGCAAGTATTCCCACAAGGAAATACTTGCGATCGAGGATTGGATGAATAA
>JAITPR010000013.1 GCA_031289315.1 Clostridiaceae bacterium
TTATTAGCTTGCTCCATTCTTAGTGACCGCCTCGTGTGTTTTGTTTGCAACCTTATTCTACACGTTTTCCTAAGAATGGAGTTCTTTTTTTAGGCGACACTTTATTTTACAATCTACAACAAAATAAAATAAGCGGCGATGTGGGTTAAAATCCTTGACATACGGCTTTATATGTGTATAATTATTAAAGCAATAAAGTAGTTAAACGATAGGGGACGCTTAAGCGTTTTCTATGTGCGGAGGAATATAACCGATGAAAGAAAAAATACATCCCGATTATCACGATGTAAACGTAGTGTGCGCTTGCGGCAACACTTTCGTTACCGGCACCACTAAAAAGGGCGATACCCTAAAGGTGGAAATTTGCAATAAATGCCACCCATTCTTTACGGGCAAGCAAAAGCTTGTCGATACCGGCGGTCGCGTTGATAAGTTCAAGAAAAGATATAATATTGACTAGATGTGTCTTTTAAGTCTTAACGTGCAGCGACCTTTTTCTAAGGGTTGCTGCATTTTTTTTACCGCGGTTTAGTTCCCGTTTAGGGATAAGTGCGCTTACCGTGCGGACGAAAAAGCGGTTGCGGCGGCGGTTGTGAGCGGAAATTACATTTTCGGGTAGTTGCGGCAAGCCGCGCGGACGAAAATTGTAAACCGCGCTTAAAAATTTATAAGGAAATACGCCGGATAATCGCTTAATTTCAAATTAAGCGCGGGCGGGTCAGATGAAAAAAAAAGAGACGGCGTGTCCGGTCAAGGTATCTAAAATAGGCGGTCAAGCGGTGCTTGAGGGCGTTATGATGAGAGGGCTTACAAGTATGGCAACCTCCGTACGTGCGCCCTCCGGCGACATAACGACGGAAACCGAACGCGTCAAACCAAAGGAAGCGCGTCCGCTGTTTTTTAGATTACCTTTTGTGCGCGGCGTGTATTCGATGTTGAATTCGCTTTACTCCGGCACGAAAACGCTAATGCGGACCGCGGAGGTGTACGCCGAAATAGTTGAACCGCCCGCAGACGCAAAGGAAGGCAAGGACGGCAAGGGTAAATCTAAAATAAATCCGCAAAACATAATGTTATGGGCGTCGGTACTGTTGGGGATTGCGCTTGCCGTGGGGCTGTTTATAGTGCTCCCAAGCGTCGTCGTGACGTTGTTGTATTCCATACCCGTGCTAGAGAATACGCCGCAGGTAGTGGTGAGCTTGACGCAAGGCGCGGTAAAGCTTATACTGTTCTTGTCCTATCTGTCGCTGATTTCCTTGATGAAGGACATCAAGCGGTTGTTTAGGTATCACGGAGCCGAACACAAGGTTATAAACTGTTATGAGCGCGGGCTGGAGATGAACGTCGAAAACGCACGCGGTATGACTACGATAAATCCGCGTTGCGGTACCACGTTTTTGTTTATTGTCATGACGGTGAGCATTTTCACGTTGTCGCTTGTAAGCTGGCTTATCTACGACGTTGCGGGCTTTTCCGCGGGCGGCCAGTTGGAAAAGGTGGTGAACGCGCTTGTGCGGATAGGGGTCAGTTTGGCGTTGTTACCGATTGTGGCGGGCATATCCTTTGAACTGTTGATGTTGTTCGCAAAGTCCGACAACATACTGTTTAGGGCGTTGCGCGCCCCCGGTATGTTGTTGCAGAAGCTAACCACAAAGGAGCCGGACGACCAAATGTTAGAGGTTGCCTTGACGGCTTTCAATACGGTTTTGGAAATGGACGCGGACGCGTCCGTGCCGTGCGTGAAATTCGACATCAAGGTAAATATTGAATACACGCGCGAAAAGTTGGCGGCGGCATTGGGCGAAGGCTTCGAGCAAGCCGACGCGGATTGGCTGTTGTGTGAGGTTACGGGAGTGTCGCGCGACGCGTTGCCGCTCTTAAAGGTCGTGGACGCCGACGCGTATAACCGCCTCATAAAGCTTGCCGCCGAACGTGCTTTGGGCAAGCCCTTACAGTACATTTTAGGGTATTCGGAGTTTTACGGTATCAAACTGTCGGTTAACGACGCCGTTTTGATACCGCGTCCGGAAACGGAGCTGTTGGCGGAGCGCGCCGTGCAAATAATAAATTCGCGCGGCGACGGCGCAAGGCTACTTGATATATGCACGGGAAGCGGCGCGATTGCGATAGCCGCGGCAAAAAATACCTCCGCCGAGGTGGTCGCCTCCGACATATCCGAGGTCGCGCTTGCGGTGGCAAGGGCAAACGCCTTGTCCGTGGGGGCGCGCGTAAAATTTATAAAAGCGGATTTGTTCGGCGGCATAGAGGGCGGCTTCGACGTGATAACCGCCAATCCGCCTTATATACCGTCCGCCGACATAGAGGGACTGGACAAAAATGTTAAGGACTTTGAGCCGCGCATTGCTCTTGACGGCGGCGCGGACGGGTTAGATTTTGTGCGGCGCATAGCGGCGACGGCGGGAGCGCTTTTGAATTCGGACGGCACTTTACTTGTAGAGGTCGGCGTTAGGCAGGCGGCTGCGGCTGCGGAAACGCTTTTGGCAAACGGCTTTTCTACGGAAACCGTAAAGGACTATTCCGGTATCGAAAGATTTTTAGTTGCCAAAAAAACCGTGTAAAACCGGCTAAAAACCGTATGAAGACCGCATGAAAAGCCGTGTTAAGACCGCGTAAAACCGACTCAAAGTCGTAGAAAAACCGTGTGAAAAAACCGTGCAAAGACCGTCAAAGACTGCCTAAAGCTGTGTAAAAGCCGCAGAAAATCGCATGAAAAGCCGTGTAAAAGCCGTCTAAAAACGCGTAAAAAAACGTATGAATTATTCCGCGTAAGCGGTAAGGTTATCCATAGAAAAGGAGTTTTCCGTTTTGTTTGACAAATTGGATGCAATGCAAAAAAGATACGCCGAATTGACGGCGGAAATAGGTAAGCCGGACGTAATTGCCGACCAAGAGTTGTGGCAAAAGCTTGTAAAGGAGCATTCCACGCTTGCCGAAACGGTAGATGCCTACGCAGCGTACCTCAAACAGAGGGCGGAGGTTGCCGACCTTGAAATTATGCGCGACGAAGCCGACGGAGAAATGAGGGAGTTTATTCGTGAGGAAATCACCGCGCTTAAAAAGGCTATCGGCGACGCGGAACAGCAGTTGAAAATAATGTTGCTCCCCAAAGACCCTAAGGATGACAACAACGTTGTGATAGAAATACGCGCGGGTGCCGGCGGCGACGAAGCCGGACTTTTCGGCACGGAGCTTATGAAAATGTACATGCGCTACGCGGAAATCAACCGTTGGAAAACCGAAGAAATCAACATGAATATTACGGAATTGGGCGGCGTAAAGGAAGTCGTATTTATGATTATCGGCAGGGGCGCGTACAGTAAATTGAAGTACGAAAGCGGCGTTCACCGCGTTCAGCGCGTACCCGCCACGGAGTCGCAGGGGCGTATACACACCTCTACCGTGACGGTGGCGGTGCTTCCGGAGGTTGAGGACGTGGAGGTCGTAATAAACGAAAAGGATTTAAAAATCGACACCTACCGTTCCGGCGGCGCGGGCGGACAGCACGTCAATAAGACGGAATCCGCAATCCGGATAACGCACCTGCCTACGGGACTGGTGGTTACGTGTGAGGACGAGCGTTCTCAGATAAAAAACCGCGATAAGGCGATGAAGGTGTTAAAAAGCCGTCTTTATGACCACTTTTTGTCGCAAGCGGAAAAGGAATATAGCGAAAACCGTCGCAGTCAGGTAGGCACCGGCGACCGTTCGGAGAGGATAAGAACATATAATTATCCGCAAGGGCGCGTTACCGACCACCGAATAGGCTTTACGCTTTACGCCTTGACGGAGTTTTTGGCGGGGGATATGACGGAGATGGTGGAGGCGTTGCAGTTGTACGACCAAAACGCCCGCCTGTCGTCCATAGAATAAGAGAAAGCCAAATAGGGTGTGGACAATCCGCGGTGGCGACTTGCTGCGCAAGAAAATATTTTGTCACCGCGAAATTGTTCACTCCCGCTAATAGGGTTAGTAAGGGGGATTTTTTCCGCCGTATAGGGGGTAAGCAACGAAGGTTGCCGCGTTTTCCGACGTTTTTGCGCGAGTCAAAAGGTGTCGAAAGGAGAAATTTATGTATGTTAAGTTTAATAAGCGTTTCAACAGGATTATGGAACACAGCTACGAGCCGGATTTACAAGACGTAGCCGCTCCGGAACTTTACCGTCCGATTTTTCAGTACGGTTCCGTTCCTAGAATTACGTTTAATAACAGAATAGTGCCGTTAAATACGCCCGAAGAAATTTTCATTACCGATACCACCTTCCGCGACGGTCAGCAGGCATGTTCGCCGTTCACTACGGAAAACATAGTGGAAATCTTCAAGCTTTTACATAAATTGGGCGGAGCTAAGGGGATTATACGTCAAAGCGAATTCTTTTTGTATACCGAAAACGACCGCCTTGCCGTGGAAAAATGCCGTGAACTCAATTATCGGTTTCCGATTATAACAAGCTGGATAAGGGCGAACGAAAAGGATTTCGAGTTGGTCAAACGCTATGAGCTGAAGGAAACCGGAATTTTAACGTCGTGCAGCGATTACCATATATTCAAAAAGATGAACATGACGCGCCGTCAAGCGTTGGATAAATATTTGGGAATAGTGAAAAGCGCGCTCTCAAAGGGCATAACTCCGCGTTGCCACTTTGAGGACATCACCCGTGCCGACTTTTTCGGCTTTGTGGTGCCGTTCGCAATCGAGCTTATGCGGCTGTCTAAGGAGTCGGGAATTCCGGTAAAAATTCGCTGCTGCGATACGATGGGTTACGGAATTACCTATCCCGGCAGCTCCATGCCGCGTTCGGTGCAGGGTATCGTGTTCGGGCTTATGTATCAAGCCGATGTGCCCTCGGAATTTTTAGAATGGCACGGACATAACGACTTCTATAAAGCGGTCGTCAATTCGGTGACGGCGTGGCTTTACGGCAGCGCGTCGGTAAACACTACCTGCTTAGGAATAGGGGAGCGCACGGGGAATACTCCTCTTGAAGCTATGGCTATCGAATACGCGGCGGTAAAGGGCAAGACGGACGGCATGGATTTGACCGCCATAACGGAAATCGCCGAATATTTTGAGAACGTGATCGGATATACCATTCCGCCGCGCACACCGTTTGTAGGCAAGGACTTCAACGTGACCCGCGCCGGTATTCATGCCGACGGACTTATGAAGGACCAAGAAATATACAACATATTCGACACGGCAAAGCTTCTAAACCGCCCGCCGCGCGTGCTTATAGACAGCTTTTCCGGGCTTGCCGGGATAGCCTATTGGCTCAACGACTATTTTGAGGTGTCCGACCCCGCCGCCAAAATTGCCAAAAATCATCCTACGGTTGCGGCGATGAAGGCGGAAATTGATAAGAAGTATGAGAGCGGACGCACAACCGTCATGAGCGACGTGGAGCTTATCGCGCTGTTCAAGGCGGCGGATGCGGGAAAATACGCTGAATTTTGCGCTTTTTCTAGGAAGGCAAAGTAAAAATGCCTTTGCCGGCGCAATTTAAATAAAAAAAATAAAAAAAAAGTTGCCTTACCCCTTGAAAACAGTACCTAAGGATTGCTATAATATTAGTGACCTTATAAAAGGTGCGGGAGCGGGTAGCATTTAAGCAAGTTTTGCAAATGCCGGCGCAAACGCGGTTTTCTAAGGAGGCGGAAATTACTTCGCCGATATTAAAACAAGCGGCCCGCAAAAAAACGGGCAAAGGAGATGCAATGCTTACACTTGTTTACGGAGCTAAAGGCTCGGGAAAAACCAAGAGGATTATAGACCTCGCCAATGAAAGCGTGAATGCGGGGGAAAACGGGTGCGTCGTATTCGTAACGGATACCGACCGCTATATGTTGGACATCAACTACAACATACGAAAAATCAACATTGCGCAAAGCGGCATAAAAACCGCGGACGGTTTGACAGGGTTTATCCAAGGGCTGATAGCCGGTAATCACGACATATCACACATCTACATAGACGGCATACACCGCATACTGAATAAAGAAATCGACAAACTCAAAAAGGTATACGACCGTTTGGCGGTAATATCCGAAGCGGGTAGCACGAGATTCGTCGTCACCGTGAACAAAGACTTAGAGGACTTGCCAAAGTTCTTAAAGCGTTACTTGTAAAAGGAAGCGCGTTTATACGCGTCTACACGGCATGGGCGTCATGAGCGTCATATGCGGCATATCTATATAAAAATTGACCGAAAGGGGTGGATATTCTACCCCTTATCGGCGTTATTTCGGCGCGCGGGCGGTAGCCTAATGCGCGCTTGCTACGGTAGGTTTAATTATGAAGTACATCAGCACACGCGCGGCGTCTCCCGCAGTAAGCGGAGCGGAAGCGGTAGTAAACGGCATTGCGCCGGACGGCGGTCTATACGTGCCGGAATTTTTTCCGTCGATTACGGCGGAGGAGATAGAGGCGCTTGCGGAGCTTTCTTATCCCAAGCGCGCCGCACGCATACTCGCAAAGTTTTTCAGTGAGTTTTCGGAGGACGAGTTGGCGGAGTTTACCGAAAAGGCTTACGGTAAATTCGACGGAGACCCGTGTCCCGTCGTCAAGACGGAGGACGGGCTCTATTTTTTGGAGCTTACGCACGGTCCCACCTTGGCGTTTAAGGATATGGCTTTGGAGCTGTTGCCTTATTTGATGGTCGCATCCAAAGAAAAGCTTAAAAAAGAGGGCAAAACCTTGATTTTAGTGGCGACGTCCGGTGATACCGGCAAGGCGGCGCTGGAGGGCTTTAAGGATGTACCCGGCACGGAGGTAATAGTGTTTTATCCGGACGACGGCGTAAGTTCCATGCAGAAATTGCAAATGACGTCGCAGGAGGGGAAAAATGTTCACGTAGGCGCGATTAAGGGCAATTTCGACGACGCTCAGTCGGCGGTTAAAAACATATTCGGCGACGCGGCGGCGGCGGAAAAATTGTCTGCGGCGGGCTATTCTCTAAGCTCGGCTAATTCCATAAACTGGGGAAGGCTCGTTCCTCAAATTGTCTATTACATTTCGGCGTACGCCGACCTTGCGGACAGCGGAGAAATAACCGTGGGCGAAAAGGTGAACTTCGCCGTTCCCACCGGCAACTTCGGCAACATCTTAGCAGGATATTACGCACGTCGCATGGGGCTGCCCATAGACAATCTGATATGTGCCTCAAACGCAAATAGAATTTTGGCGGATTTTTTCGATACCGGCAAGTACGATACCAACCGCGGCTTCTATAAAACCATGTCGCCCTCTATGGATATACTCATATCCTCCAACTTAGAGCGGTTGCTGTTCGAGTTGTTTAAACGGAACGGGAAAGCCGTCGCCTCGCTCATGTCCGAACTGAAAGCAAACGGCGAATACGAGGTGAAGGAGTCCGTATTTAAGAATTTGGGGCTTATATCCGGCTGGGCGGACGAGGAGGATACCGGCGCGGCAATGTCCGGCTTCTTTGAGTCGAACGGTTACACGCTTGACCCGCACACCGCCGTCGCCGTAAGCGTTTACAGCGATTATTACGACGCGTCGGGCGACGAAACGCCCACGGTCGTGGTTTCTACCGCAAGTCCATTTAAGTTCCCGCAGGACGTCTACGAGGCGTTGTCTGGCTTCCGCGTTATCGACCCGTTCAAGGCGGCGGGTAAGCTTGCCACATTTACCGGCGACGAGGTGCCGGAGGCGATAACGGGTTTAAAAAATGCGCGGATTTTACATAATACGGTTATAGAAAAAGAGGACATCAAGGACGCGGTCTTCGGGTTCTTAGGTCTTTAAGAGGAGTGGCGTCGGCGAACGGATATGATATACAATAAAGAAAAAAAAGTTTTATACAGCGCTATACAGCCGACCAACCTAATGACGCTCGGAAACTATTTGGGCGCGATAAAAAATTGGGTTAAGCTGCAAGACGAGTACAATTGCTTCTATGCGATTGCCGATTTGCACGCGCTTACCGTGACGCAGGAGCCGGCGGATTTCCGCGCTAAGGCGCTGTCGCTTTTCGCGCAGCTGATTGCTTGCGGCATCGATCCCGACAAAAGCCTGCTATATTTTCAATCTCATGTACCCGCGCACGCGGAACTTCAATGGGTGCTTTGTTGCAATACCTATTTGGGTGAGGCGTACCGCATGACGCAGTTTAAGGATAAGAGCCAAAAGCACGCCGAAAATGTCAACGTTGGGCTTTTGGCGTATCCGGTGCTTATGGCGGCGGACATACTTCTTTATCAGGCGTCGCTGGTACCCGTTGGGCAGGACCAAAAACAACACCTAGAAATTTCGCGCGACATAGCGATACGTATGAATAACAAATACGGCGGGATTTTTACCGTGCCGGAGCCGTACATTACGGTAGGCGGCGCGCGCATAATGAGTTTGCAAAATCCCGAAGCTAAGATGAGCAAATCCGATACGGACGTCAACGCCACCGTGGAGCTTTCCGACGATAAGGACACGGTAATAAGAAAGTTCAAGCGCGCGGTGACCGATTGCGGCGCGGAGATAGTTGCGCGAGAGGACAAGCCCGGCATTACAAACCTGTTGAACATCTATTCGGAGACTACCGGAAAGACGGTTGCCGAGGCGGAAAAGGAATTCGAAGGCAAGGGCTACGGCGACTTTAAGCTTGCCGTGGGTGAGGCGGTAGCCGATAAGCTTGCGCCCGTACGCGCCGAACATGCACGCCTGCTAAAGGAAAAGAGCGTTCTTTCCGATATTATCAGAAAGAACGGCTTGGAAACGCGCGCCGCCGCGGACAGAACCCTTGTAAAGGTATATAAAAAAATCGGGCTTGTGCCTAAGGACAATAAATAAATCCGCAAATGGACGGACGCTTGCGATAGGCGTGTAAGCTTGCCGCGCGTGCCTAAATACGGCAAACAGTCCGTAAAATGGCGAAAAAAGTCGATAAAAAAGCTAAAAAAAGCTGGTAAAAAGGCTAAAAAAAGCCGATAAAAAAGTCAAAAAACAGCCCGCGAAGGGACGGACACGGGGACGCGTTAAGCGCCGCCTAAAGGACAAGAATGTACGGTTACGTGGTACCGGATAAACCGAATATGTACGTTAAGGATTACGATATGTTTCGCGCGTACTATTGCGGACTTTGTAAGACGTTGGGCAAGACCGGCAATCAGTTCACGCGCTTTGCGACGAGCTATGACGGAGCGTTTTTGTCCGCGCTTGCGCATGCGGCTACGAACACTTCGCCTAAGATAAAGCCGGAGGCGTGCGTTTTAAATCCGTTTAAAAAAAGACCGGTTGTGATGTCGGACGAGCTTTCTAAGCGCGTTGCGGACGCGGTGATACTTTTGGCGCGCTACAAGGCGGACGACGATAAGCGCGACCGTGATAAAAAGTCGTTTGCCGCGCGTGTCGTTTTGTATAACCGGTACAAGTCGGCGGCGCGCCGTATGCCGGTTTCCGACGGCGTTATGAAAGAGGCTTTTAAGCGGCTTGCGCGGTTGGAATCCGAAAACAGCCGCGACCTAGACGCGCTGGCGGACTGCTTTTCCTCCGCGCTTGCGGCGGCGGTTAAGGAGGTTGTGGGAGAGGATTTTTACACGGATAACGTAAATTCCCTCTGCTATAATTTGGGTAGGTGGGTGTACTTCACGGACGCCGTGGACGACCTTGACCAAGATTTTGAAAAACACCGGTTCAATCCGTTTATCACGGAGGGCTTTGAAAGCAAGGCGCTTTTTCTTGAAAAAAAGAGGGGCGACGCGGAGTTTTTAATAAACTCTTCCTATAATAAGGTTGTCGCGGCGTATAATAATATGATTGTGGAAACGGCGGAGGGCGTGCTGTCAAATACCATTTATTTGGGAATGCCGCTTTCTGCTGAGCGCGTCCTAAGCGGCGGCAATAAGAGCAAATATCCGCGTATTTAAAACGGCGGACAAAACCGATTTCGCGGCGTTCTTCCGAAGTAAAATAGGCTATCCGCGCATTTGGCTTTTGTAATGGTATAATGCATGGCGGCACGCACACAGTGCAAGTCCGTAAAAATATAATTGCCTTTTGGGCTTAAAAAATCGGGTATGTACAACCCGCTGTGACAACTTGCTAGTCAAGAAAATCTTTTGTCACCGCAAATTGTCCACACCCAAAAAAACGCGTCGGCGTACGGTTACGGCGGCGGCGCAAAATGGTGAAACGCAATGGCACACAGAGACCCTTTTCAAGTGTTGGGATTACCCCAAACCGCTACGCAAAGCGAAATTTTTGAGGCGTATACAAGGCTTAAAACTAAATACGGAGAGGAGCGCTTTGCTCCCGGAGAGGCGGGCGCGGACGCCGCCAGAAAGCTTAACGAGCTTTATGACGCCTACAACCAAGCCATGGAATACTGCGCCCGTAACGTGTCTGTGGAGGGCGGAGGTAGCGCCTACGCCACCGTAGAGGCGGCTCTTAAAGCAAAGGATTTTTCTAAAGCACAACAGCTTTTGGACGACATTTCCACACGTGACGCCGAATGGCACTATTTACAAGCCGCGGTTTATTATAACAATAACTGGCTTTCCGAAAGTAAACGCCAATTGGAGATTGCCGTAGAAATGGCACCCGGTAATAAAAAATACCGCGACGCACTAAACCGCTTAGTCGGCGCGACTGACGGTAGCCGCCCGTTTAACTCCGCACAGGGAGGACAGCGCGGAGAGCAAGCCGAGAGATACGGTTACGGTGAACAGCAAAACGTTTACGAAAATCAAAACCGCCGTAGTTATTCGCAGTCGAACGGATACGGCAACAAAAACTCTTCGGCTAACTGTTGCAACGCGTGTTCGGCGTGTATTTGTGCGGACTGCTGTTGCGAATGTATGGGCGGAGATCTCATCGCCTGTTGTTGACGAAAGTGGTGGACAATCCGCGTTGACGACTTGCTACTCAAGAAAATCTTTTCGGCTATTTTTAAGGATAAAATTGTCTGAAAATATTTTGTCACCACGGAGTGTCCACTCCCCCTGACAAAAAGAGGAAATCGAGTCGATTTTGCGGGTAGAAATAAAGACCATGCCGCGTAGGTCGGTCACATGTATTTCGCCGTGACCATATAGGAGCTTAATGCGCAACAAACACACCGTTCAAATAGCCTTTGCCGGGGTTTCCGCCGGAATTACCTTGCTATTTATTTGGTTGGCAAACGTCGTTTCCGTCATGTCCTTGACTTTTTACGCGCTGTCTGCGGTGGCGCTGATGTTGCCGCTTTGCAAAAAATATTACGTTGCGGCGGTGTTTGCCTACATAGCGGCGGGTTTACTTTCATTTTTTATAGTAGGCAACATTTTTAAGGTCTTACCGTTTGTCATTTTTATAGGTCCGTTTGTTGTTACCAGCATTACTATGTCCTTAAAAAACGTAAAGCCTTATATGGAAATTCCCGTTAAAATCTTGTTCATAAACGCAGTTTTAGCCGTTTTGTACTTTGCTTTGGGAGTCGTGCTGTTTTCCGTCGACTCATATCTTTACAATCTATTGAATATTAAAAATTTGCATTACGCGTGGATTGCCGTTATAGCCACGATGGTGTTGCTTTTCGCCGACGCGATAATGTTGCGGATTTTCGCCGTCATGCAAAAGACCATGGACAGAGTAATTAAAAATTAAGGCGCCGTCCGCTCTAAAAGCCTAGATATTTAACGCCTACCAAAAGTACGTCGCATATGGCTAGGTTTTTCAGATAATAAAAAATCAGCTTCCCGTCCCTGCGTGTCCCTACGATGCCCGCCGCACGCAATATCTTAAGCTGGTGCGAACACGTGGTCTGATTGATTTGCAAAATGGTGCATATGTCGCTCACGCAAAGCTGGGCTATCGACAACGCGGAGATTACCCGTACCCTCGTAGGGTCGGAGAATATCGCGTAAAAATCGGTTAGCGCGGAAAGGCTGTCCTCTTCGGGCAGATAATGCCGCACAGAATGTAAGGTTTCGTCGTCAAGCAGCATTTCCATATAATAATACCTCCGGTAAGCCGCGCGTCGGCGGTCGGCTTTTAATTTTTCCGTTTCCATTATCATTTTCGCATATGTACATTCGTTAGGTAAAGCGCGAAACATGACGTCTTTTGCCGCATATCTTGAAATAAGGAAATATTGTGGCTAAACGGGTGTGGACAGTCCGCTGTGACGACTTGCTAGGCAAGAAAATCTTTTCTGCTCTTTTTAGTCTAAAACCGTCTGAAATGCTCGTCCGTAGCGGTGCTACGCCCTGCGCTTTCAAACAATTTTATCCTTAAAAATAGCTCAAAAATATTTTGTCACCGCAGCCTGCCCCCGGCTAAACGGGTGTGGACAATCGCCGTGACGACCTGCTACGCAAAAAAATCTTAAAATTTCGCGCGGACACCTGTTAAACGCGCTCAATATAAGGAGAGGTATATGTTTGAAAACAACTGGCTGGTATACATATTACTGCTGTTGATACTCTTTTCAGCGAACGGCGGTATTTCAAACACCGAAGCCGCCGTGCTGATAGGTACGGTTTTGGCGCTTGTATTGGCGGAAAACGGCGCATTGGACGGCTTCTTCGGTCCGCGTTGTCCGGGAGGCTCCACTGCGGTTTGACGCGGTTGCCGCTAAGACGAAGTTGCGGCACGGTTTGGCGCGGTTGCCGTTCAGGGGAAAATACATCATATTCGCGAAAGTTTTTCCACGACGTTTTGATGATGCGTTTCTCTAAGTGGATTGTCCACGCCCCTAAAAGCACGGTACGTAGACTGCTACGTACTGGCATTTCAGACGGCTTTGGATTAAAAATAGCCGAAAATATTTTCCTGGCAGGCAAGTTGTCGCCGCAGATTGTCTACACTCAGTTAATAAAAGGCTCAAAAAACGCTTTTGTTTGCCGCTTCATTGATAAAACGCTTGACATTGAGGAAGATAATATTTATTATATAAAATGATTTAAGGTGACGGAAGACCCCGTACGCATGGAAAGCCCGAAAGAGATACGGAATCAGCGGCTGAAAGTTCCGTTCGGGGGAGTAGCGTAACGGGCAACACTTTTTGAAAACGGCAACGCGGTTGCGAATGCCTTAAATACCGGCTTTAAGCCGTATCGGCAAACAATCTGTTTGGCGGCGGCTCTAAGGTGTAGGTTCGCCGTAACTTGTTTGCGTCTTTTATTTAAAGGGGCAAGCGGGTCAGTGTCGGACGCGGAAACGTCTATGCGGTACGGAGGTTTTTCCTCTTGTGCGGTATAAACGACTTAAGTGTTCGGCGTTAATACAAAAGCGGGCGCAAACGAAGCCCGTAACTTGTAAAGGGTTGCGGTTTTATGCGTCAAGCGGGGTGGCACCGCGGGTTATAAACAACTACCCGTCCCCGGAGAAAACTAATTTCTCCGGGGATTTTTTATTGCGTTTTGCCGCAGTAAAACCGCCGCGGAGAAAAATGTTTGCTTTCCGCTTGCCTTCGCGATATGCGTGCCGACTAAAGAGGTCTGTCAAAAAAACTATCAAAACTCTTATGTGGTGTCGCGATATTGCGCGCCTACAAAAAAACATACCGCACGGCGGCGGTAAAACGGAGGAAAACCGTATGACGGATATTGACATAAAGTGGCTTGCGAGGCTGTCGCGGATTAAGTTTTCGGATGAAGAACTGAAAAGAATGCAAGGCGACATGGTTTCTATAATGGAGCTTATGGACAGCTTAAAATCGTTGCCGGCTCCGGACGACGCCGATTTTGGCAATGCGGCGGCGCTGAAAGAATTGCGTGCCGACGAGGTACGCGAAAGCTATCCGCCGGAGCTGTTGGTGTCGCAGTCCGCCGGACGTAAAACGGAGTTCGGCGAAGGCGAAAACTTCTTTACGATACCGAAAATATATTGACGTTTTACCGTCCTTTAAGTCTGTTGTTTTACAGGCTTACGGCGACAAAGAAGGGTGGTACATCAGGTGACGACTTGTCACTGCGAATTGTCCGCATCCTAAAAGAGGATAAATGCGATGATAAAAGAATTGCGAAAAAAGCTTGACGCGCGGAAGATTTCAGCGGAGGAGTTGACGGCGGAGTACCTGAAAAGGATTGCCGGCTTAGACAAGTCGCTCAATTCTTACGTGAGCGTAAATCCGAACGCGGCGCTTGCGGCTAAGGAATCGCAAAAGCGTATCGACGCGGGTAAGGCGGGAATGCTCACGGGCATACCCGTCGCGCTTAAGGATATACTTTGCACCTACGACATGCCGACCACGTGTTCCTCAAAGATGCTAGAGGGCTATACACCCCCCTACGACGCCACCGTCGTTAAGCGTCTGCGTGAGGACGGGGCGGTGTTTTTAGGCAAGCTCAACATGGATGAGTTCGCCATGGGCGCGTCCACTAAAACCTCTTATTTCGGCAAGACCTATAACCCTTACGGTAAGGGTTGCGTGCCGGGTGGTTCCTCCGGCGGAAGCGGCGCGGCGGTTGCGGCGGAGCTTTGCGCCGCTAGCTTAGGTAGTGATACGGGCGGCTCCATAAGACAGCCGGCGGCGTTTTGCGGCGTAACGGGACACCGTCCCACATACGGCTTAGTGTCGCGTTTCGGCGGTGTGGCGTTCGCTTCCTCGTTGGACCAAATAGGACCGCTTGCAGAAAGCGCGGAGGATTGTGCATTGGTTTTGCAGACGATAGCCGGCGGCGACATAAACGACCAGACTTGTGCCGGAAAAAGTTTTTCTGCCGCCGATGTGGACGAAAAGCGCGTTAAAGGTATGAAAATCGGCGTCATAACCGAACTTATGGGCGCGGATGTGGATGAAGAAGTCGCCGCCGCCGTCGAGCTTGCCGTTAAAAAATTTGAGGCGTTAGGGGCTAAGGTAAGGCGCGTGAGCCTGCCGATGCTTAAGCACGCCGTCCCCGTGTACTATCTTATTTCCTCCGCGGAGGCGTCCTCAAACCTTTCACGTTTTGACGGCGTACGCTACGGACACCGTTCGGCAAACGAAGGCGTGTTTGAAGAAATGATTTCACAAAACCGTGCGGAGGGCTTCGGTTGGGAGGTCAAGCGGCGTATAATGCTAGGCTCATACGCGCTTTGCTCTGGCTATTACGACGACTATTACAAGAGGGCGGTCAAGCTTTGCGGCGTCATACGCGCACAGTACGCGGAGGCGTTTAAGGATAACGATTTACTGGTTTCGCCTACCGCGCCCACCACGGCGTATCCCTACGACGAGGTGCCGTCTAACCCCGCTCAAATGTATTTGGCGGACATATGCACGGTTTCCGCCGCGCTTGCCGGGTTGCCGTCGGTTTCCACTCCGTGCGGATATTCCGCCGCCGGTATGCCGATAGGGCTTATGCTGACGGGGCGGCGCTTCGACGACGCGGGAGTGCTTTCCGCGGCTGCGGCGTACGAGAGAGATTTTAAGTGCATACCCCCGGCGCTTTTAAACGGAGGCGGCTTATGAGAAAGTATACCACCGTCATAGGTTTGGAAATTCACGCTGAATTGCTCACGGAAACGAAAATTTTTTGCGCGTGCAAAAATACCTTCGGCGACGCCGAAAACAGTAGCTGCTGTCCCGTATGCATAGGGCTTCCCGGTGCGCTACCCGTTATAAATCACCGCGCGGTTGAGCTTACCGTTGCCGCGGGGCTGTCATTCGGGTGCGAAATATCGCGCTACACCGTTTGGGACAGAAAAAATTATTTCTATCCCGACCTTGCCAAGGCGTATCAAATTTCACAGCTTTACGCCCCCCTTTGCATAGGCGGCGGCGTCACTGTGGGCGGACGGTTTATACGTCTTAACCGCATACACCTTGAAGAGGACGCGGGCAAGCTGATACATTCGCGCGGCGGCGTAAAGATAGATTATAACCGCGCCGGCGTGCCGCTTATAGAGATAGTGACGGAGCCGGATTTGCGCTCCGCCGAGGAAGCTACGGAGTTCGTGGAAAGGGTGCGGCGCACTCTCGTTTACGCCGGAGTTTCCGACGGCAAAATGGAACAGGGGAGCCTCCGCGTGGACGCCAACGTGTCGGTTATGCCGGAAGGCACGGACGTGTATGGGACGCGTACGGAAATAAAAAATATCAACAGCTTCCGCTTCATCAAAAGCGCCATAGAGTTCGAGGCGGCGCGGCAGTCCGAGCTTATTGAGAGCGGCGGCAGAGTTGTTCAGGAAACGCGGCGCTATGACGAGGCGTCCGGAGAAACCTTCTCCATGCGCTCAAAGGAGGACGCTCACGACTATCGGTACTTCCCCGACCCGGATATACTTCCGCTGATAATAACCGACGCCGACGTCGAAAAAATAGCTTCCGGGCTAGACGAGTCGCCGGAAAAACGCCTCAACCGTTATGCGGGTTACGGTATCTCCGCAATCGACTGCGAAACCGTGTTGGCAAACAAAATTATAGCCGATTTCTTTGATGCGGTCGTCGCCGGCGGCATTGAACCGACCGAAGCCGTGAACGCGGTCAAGGGAGAGCTTATGAGATGCTTTAACGCCGCCGAAAACAAGGACGGCTTGCCGGTGTCGGCGGAGGATTTTATAAAGGGTCTTAAGCTTGTCGCTGAACAAAAAATAAGCCGCAACGGGTTTAAAGAGTCCGTCAACCACATGTTTTTTGAGCGCAAATCACTAGACGCTGTGCTTGAAGAATATAAGCTGGTGATAAAAGAGGACAGAGGGCTTATAGACGGGGCGGTCGCCGCCGTAATAGCCGAAAATCCGAAGGCGCTACGCCAGTACAAGGACGGAGACCAAAAGGTATTCGGCTATTTTGTGGGGCAGTGCGCACGGCTTCTCAAGGGCGCGGCACAGATGAGTACCATTCAAGCAGTCTTAAAGGAAGCCTTAGATAAAGCCTAAAAGCCGTAGAGGGGACTTGAGCGGAAGCCTTGACAAAGCTTAAAAAATTAAACGACGCGCCTTTAAATAAAGAGCTTACGGTTAATTATGCCGCCGCGATACGAATTTAATAGGCGCTAAAATTGGTCGGCATATTATGCCGCGGCGTGCCGTCTAAGCCGCCGAAACAACATACGCATGAACATGTTCTTACACGAGGTGAGAACGGAGGAAAATATAATGGGCAACAGATACAGAACGGAAAACTGCGGAGCGTTAAGGCTTTCGCACGTAGACAAAGAGGTGAGAGTCGCCGGTTGGATAGACACGGTACGCGACCACGGCGGCGTAATTTTCGTCGATTTACGCGACCACTACGGTGTCACGCAGGTGGTGTTCCACGGCGACGAGGTGCTGGAAAAGTGCGGTAAGGAAAGTGTTATTTCCGTAGTCGGAGTGGTGGAAAAACGCGACCCGTCGACGGTTAACCTTAAAATAGCGACCGGAGAGGTGGAGCTTAAGGCGGAATCATTTGAAGTGCTTAGTACAGCTGAACGGCAACTTCCTTTCGATATAAGCGCTTCAAAGCAGACGCGTGAGGAAGTGCGTTTAAAATATAGATTCCTTGATTTAAGAAATCAAAAAGTGCATGAAAACATCGTTTTCCGTTCAAAAGTAACAAGCTTTGTGCGCAAAAAAATGGAGAAACTGGGGTTTTTGGAGTTTCAAACGCCCATATTGACTTCCTCCTCTCCGGAGGGCGCGCGCGATTATTTGGTGCCTAGCCGCAAACATAAGGGCATGTTTTACGCGCTTCCGCAAGCGCCGCAGATTTTCAAGCAGTTGCTCATGACATCCGGCTTCGACCGCTATTTTCAGATAGCGCCCTGCTTCCGCGACGAGGACGCGCGCGCCGACCGGTCGCCGGGTGAGTTCTACCAAATCGACTTTGAAATGGCGTTCGCAACACAAGAAGACGTGTTCGCCGTCGCCGAAAAATTGTTGTACTCCGTCTTTAAGGAGTTCTCCGATAAAAAGGTTTCAAAGCCGCCCTTCAAGCGGATTCCCTACTCCGAAAGCATGCTTAAATACGGCACAGATAAGCCCGATTTGCGCAATCCGCTCTTAATTCAAGACCTTTCGGATTTTTTCAAGGATGTCGAATTCGCTCCGTTTAAGGGCAAGCCCGTGCGCGGTATAGTCGTACCCGATTGCGCCGCGATGTCGAAATCTTTCTTTGAAAACATGCTTGAATTCGCGCTGTCAATCGGCATGAAGGGCTTAGGCTACCTCACCGTTCAACCGGACGGTTCCTACAAGGGTCCCATTGATAAGTTTCTGCCGGACGCTAAACGCGCCGCTCTGAAAGCCAACCTTTCCCTAAAAACCGACGACGTGCTGTTTTTTATTTCCGACAAACCCGGCGCGGTTGATAAGCTTGCCGGGCAGGTTCGTACCGAACTCGGAAAGCGTACCAACCTAATTGATTACTCACGCTTCGACCTATGCTTTATAACCGATTTTCCCATGTACGGTCTAGACGAGGAAACCGGCAAAATTGAGTTTACCCACAATCCGTTTTCCATGCCGCAGGGCGAAATGAACGCGCTCCTAACTATGGACCCGTTGGAAATCAAAGCCTACCAATACGACATAGTGTGCAACGGTATTGAACTGTCCTCCGGTGCCGTTCGTAACCACCGCCCCGATATAATGGTGAAAGCCTTCGAAATAGCCGGGTACCCGAAGTCCGCAATCGAAGAGAAATTTTCCGCCCTCTACAACGCTTTCCACTACGGCGCTCCGCCGCATGCCGGTATGGCGCCCGGTCTAGATCGCATTGTGATGCTCCTTACCGGTGAGGAAAATATCCGCGAAATTATCGCTTTCCCCATGAACTCCGCCGCTCAAGACCTACTCTTAGGCGCCCCCGGCTCCGTTACCGAACAGCAACTCCGCGATATCCATATTAAGATTAGGTAGTAGAGAGGCGTTCTTTTTGCTATGCGGCAAAAAAGGGGAGTGGACAATCCGCGGTGACGACTTTTGGCTAAGAAATTTTTTTCAACTCTTTTTAGTCTAAAACCGTCTGAAATACTCGTACGTAGCGGTGCTACGCCCTGTGCTTTCAGACAATTTTATCCTTAAAAATAGCCTAAAATATTTTATCCCCTCGAATTGTCCACACCTGCAAAAAGAACTAAAAGTTGGTGCGTCTTACGAACTTAATAAATTTAGAAAAGCAGTTTCGGTAACGGGACATAAAAAACATAGCTTTGTAAAAGGTAGATAAAGAAAACAAAAGACAAAAGAGTGAGAATTCACACTAATAAATTTAAAAGCGCGGAATGCGGCAAGGGTTACCTTGCGTATTCCGCGCTTTTAAAGTTAACAGAGTCAAGCTTCAAGCTTGCGGTTTTTCGGTTCCTTTTGGGCGCCCAAAAGGAACTATAATAAATCAACTATTTGTCTTGCAACTTTTCGCAGGCGGCTTTTTCACGCTCCAAAATATCCTTACGGATAGTTTCGATACTTTCGCGACCTTTATAGCCGTAGTTACCGTCGAAGCAACCGGTGCAGAACTCAAGATTAGCCTTTTTGCAAGCGCCGCGGAGGTCTTTTATTCCGATATAGCCGAGGGAGTCCGCGCCGATAATTTGGCGGATTTCCTCTACGGTTTTTTTATTGGCGATTAAGTTTTCCTCACCGTCTATATCCGTCCCGAAGTGGCAGGTATGTTTAAACGGCGGGCTAGATATACGGAGGTGAACCTCCTTTGCGCCGGCGGCTTTTAGGGTAGCGATGATTTTAGCGCAGGTAGTACCGCGCACGATTGAGTCGTCAATAAGGACGATGCGTTTACCTGCGACGGCGGACTTAAGCGGATTAAGCTTGAGCCGGACGGCGTTTTCGCGTTGTGCTTGAGAGGGGAATATGAAGCTTCTGCCGATATAGCGGTTTTTAACGAAGCCGGTCACATAGGGCAAGCCACTTGCGTCGGCGTAGCCCTTTGCCGCGTCAAGACCGCTGTCGGGCACGCCGCAAACCGCGTCGGCTTCGACGTAGTGCGACGCCGCCAAGGCTCTACCCATGTTATAGCGCGCTTCGTAGACACTCAAGCCGTCGATGACGGAGTCGGAGCGTGCGAAGTATACGTATTCGAAAATGCAGAGCGCCTTGCTGTCACATTCGGCGTATACGAAGCTGTCCTTTATTTCACCGTCTTGAATGACGACGAGTTCGCCGGGGGCGACGTCGCGCAGGAAGGTGAAGCCGCAGCTGTCAAGGGCGCATGATTCGGACGCCACCGCCATGCCGGTATCGTTAAGTCCTATGCAGAGGGGGCGGAAACCGCGCGGGTCGCGTACGGCGACAAGCTGACCGTCGCCGGTCATTATTATGAGTGAGAACGCGCCGTCCAATTTCCTTGCCGCTTCCGCGACGCCGGCGGAAACCGAGCCTTTTTTTATGATGCAGTGGGCAATCAAAGATGAAATCACCTCACTGTCGCTTGTCGCGATGAAATCCAACCCGTCTTCTATGAGGGTAGCCTTAAGCTCCCACGCGTTCAGGATGTTGCCGTTATGCGCCGTGGCTATGCGTCCGGTGAGGTATTCGGTCACGAAGGGTTGCACGTTCGATTGCGTGTTGGTGCCGGTGGTGGAGTAGCGCGTATGTCCTACCGCAAGCGTGCTGGGCGGCAGTTTTTGCAGTATTTTCCCGGAGAACACTTCGCTAGTCAAGCCCACGTCCTTGTGGCATACGATCGTGCGCCCTTTTAGCACGGCGATACCGGCGCCCTCTTGCCCGCGGTGTTGCAACGCGAGCAGTCCGTTGTAGGTTATCCCGGGAGCCTCGTTAGTACTCGTGCTTACACCGAAAACCGCGCATTCTTCGTGCAGCTTATCAAAGCGTTTGTTTTGGAAACAAGAAGTTTTATCTGAAGTCATATTACCCTGATGTAGCTTGCTTTGCAAGGTTGTTTCGCCGGTGCGCGTTTTACGGTGTTGATAGAGCGGGTCGCTTTACCGTGAATGCGCCGTGGTATGGCGGTTTAATCATTTTGGTTTATATAAGAATTATACTCAATCAAACAATCTTTGTAAAGCACTTGAGGACGGTATTTCCGCACTTTTCACCGGTATGAGCCGTTTAAATTTTTTCCAATCACCGTGGTGTAGACAATCCGCGGTGACGACTTGCCTGCCAAGAAAATCTTTTCAACTCTTTTTGGTCTAAACCTATCTGTAATACGGCGGATGCGTGTTATAATAAAATCATGCGGATTATTGATATTTCTCAATCCTTGAGCGAACTGACACCGGTTTATCCCGGCGACCCGGAAGTAACTCTAAGTAAGGTTAAAGACGTTAAAGTTGACGGTTACACCGCCTATTTGTATAACAGCGGACTTCACGCGGGGACGCATGTTGATTTTCCGTCGCATTTTGGCGCGGACATGCGTAGCGGCGGTGGTACCTCAACCAAAAAATCTGTGGAAACAAATGAGGCGCATTTTAACGCGGACATGCGTAACGGCGGTGGTACCTCAACCAAAAAATCCGGGAAAACGCAAGAGGCGTATTTTAATGCGGACATGCGTGGCGGCGGGGACTTCCCTCCGGACTTGTTTTTCGGCAAGGGCGTCCTAATCGACGTGAGAGGTGAAAAAATTATAAAGCTTTCGCCGTTCATCCGTGCCGCCGTCAAAGAGGGCTGTATCGTATTGCTTTACACGGGTGCGTCTGCAATGTACGGAACGCCGGAATATTACTCCTTACACCCTTTGGTAAGCGCCGAATTCGCCGAGTTTTTAGTTGCAAAAAAAATAAAAATGTTGGGTATCGATGCTCCGTCACCTGATTATTCGCCATTCGAATGCCACAAAATATTGCTTGCCGCCGATATTTTTATTCTTGAAGATTTAACCGGGCTTGAACAATTGTCCGGTATCCGTGATTTCTCCGTGGCGGCGTTCCCCCTCAAAATCGCCGCCGAAGCCTCCCCCGTCCGCGCCGTATGCTTTGTGGATTAAGGATTTATTTGAGTTCCTTTTGACGTATGTCGCAAGGTCCCCATATGGGAGCCTAGCCCCTTACGTCACGCTCCTAAGCAACGCGCATAAAGCGGTATAACGGTGACAGCCCTCATGCAACGCGCATAAAGCCTTCCAATGCGGACAAAGCTTTTATCCTTCGCACCAACTGCTCCTTGATATAGGCGTTCCCCCCACGTGTCACCCAATGGGAGCGGGAATTTTAGACTGTCACCTTGAGCGAAGTCGAAAGGTCCCCATATGGGAGCCTAGCCCCTTACGTCATGCTCCTAAGCAACGCGCATAAAGCGGTATAACGGTGACAGCCCCCATGCAACGCGCATAAAGCGGTATAACGGTGACGCCTCCCCGTGCAACGCGCATAAAGCGTTCCGCCGAATGCGGCATGGCGTCAAAGTTGCTTTTGTCGCTCCCAAATATAAATAAACTTTCATCAAATTTACGAAACCTATTGATTTATACAATTTATCGTGTTACAATACTATTTAATATTAGATAATTAATACTGTTGCAATCTTGTTGCAAC